>DAITAT010000047.1:0-14004 GCA_036824145.1 Candidatus Dormiibacterota bacterium | reverse complement strand
TCCCCTTCTAGGTAGTTTTAAGCACCCTCGCCCACCGGGGCGTCCTTGTCCTCGACGAACTCCCCGAGTTCCGGCGCGACTGCCTCGAGGCGCTGCGCGAGCCGTTGGAGGAGGGCCGGTTTCGGATCAGCCGCGCCGGCGGCACCCGCGTCCTGCCGGCCAGCTTCACATTGGTGGCTACGGCCAACCCGTGCCCATGTGGGGCCGGTGGTGCCGACGAGTGCCGCTGCTCGCCTGAGGTTCTGGCTCGCTATCAGCGCAAGCTCTCGGGTCCCCTGCGCGACCGGCTCGACCTGGTGATCGATGTCGGCGCCGTAAACCTGACCCGCATCCTGAAGATGGGGAGGTCGGAGACCAGCGCCGCCCGGGTGAGAGTGGAAGATGCGCGCGGCCGGCAGGCGAGACGGCAGGGTCAGGGACTCCTCAACTCCAGCGTTACCGGCGCTTCGTTGGGCCACGTGTGCCTCCTCGAGCAGGACGCGGAGGTCGAGCTGCGAGGCATTTCGCGGCGGTATGGCCTCACCGGTCGCGGTTTCCACGGGGTACTCCGAGTGGCGCGCAGTATTGCCGACATCGAGGGAAACGAGCGGATCACCGTCGAGGATCTGCGCGAGGCATGCGCGTACCGCCTCCGCTGACCTGGCGGCGGGTCGAGCCGGCCGGCGCCGCCTACCCGCTCCTGTTAAAGGAGGTCAGTTCGCCACCTGGCCTCGACGTCGCCGGAGAGCTTCGGGCTGACGATGAGGTGGTCGCGATCGTGGGATCCCGGCTCTCCTCGCCGTACGGCGAGGACCTCGCCTACGAGATGGCGGCGGAGTTGGTCTCGGCAGGATTCGTGGTCGCCAGCGGGCTCGCCAAGGGGATCGACGCCTGCGCCCATCGAGGCGCATTAGACGCGGGCGGCAGGACCATCGCCGTGATGGGCACCGGGCGCGATCGTGTGTACCCGGGCGAACACTTCTACCTGGCGCGGCGAATCGCCGACCAGGGAGCCCTGATCACCCAATTCCCGCCGGAGGCGGCCCCCCAGCCGTCCCATTTCCCGACCCGCAACCAGACCCTGAGCGGCCTCAGCCTTGGCGTGGTCGTGGTCGAAGCCAAACGTCGCAGCGGAGCCATGCTCACCGCCGGTTCCGCCGCCGACCAGGGCCGGCTCGTGATGGCGGTGCCGGGCAGCGTCCATAGCCCGACCTCCGCCGGCTGCCATGAACTTCTGCGCGATGGCGCCCACCTCGTGGTATCTGCCGAGCAGGTGGTGCAGGAGATCCGCCGCGATCCCCTGTTCCGGCTGCTGGGCGATCAAATGCCGGCGGTGGCGCCGGCGGAATATGGTGATCTGCGCGATGCGCTGTTGCGCACGCTGCGCTCGCAGAGGCTGACCCTGGACCAGATCTGCACCCGGATTGGGGCGCCCGCTCGCGATGTTGCCACGGCCGCTGCTCAGCTTCGCCTCGACGGGGCGGTCAGCCTCCGCGAGGGTCTCTACAGCGTGGCCTCTAACCGCGGCGAGGCACGGCGCCGGGCCCTGGTGTCCGGGAATGCCCAAGCTTGACGGCAGGCTTATAGTCTCCACCCATATGCCACAGGGCAAGACCGAAGCCTCCGAGTCGGAGGCGGTGGGGACCCAGCAGGGTACCCCGCTGATCATCGTCGAGTCCCCCTCCAAGGCGCGGACTCTGGAGCGCTACCTCGGAGGGCGTTACTCCGTGCGCGCCTCCATGGGGTCGATCCGGGACCTGCCCAAGAGCGACCTCGGTATCGACGAGGAGCACGACTTCGAGCAGACGTACGTGGTCATCCCGGGCAAAGAGAAGGTCATGAAGGACCTCAAGGCGGCGGCCAAGAAAGCTCCCCAGGTGATCCTCGGGACGGACCCTGACCGCGAGGGCGAAGCGATCTCCTGGCACCTTGCCAACGAACTCAAGCTCGATGACCCGCAGCGCGTGCGCTTTGAAGAGATCACCCGCAGCGGGGTGGACAAAGCCTTGCGGGAGGCAGGCCCGATAGACATCAACCTGGTCAACGCCCAGATCGCGCGGCGCGTGATTGACCGGCTGGTCGGCTACAAGGTCAGCCCGGTGCTCTGGCGCAAGGTAAAGCCCAGCATCTCCGCCGGCAGAGTGCAGTCGGTGGCGGTCCGGCTGGTCTGTGAGCGAGAAGATGAGATCGATGCTTTCCAAGCACGCGAGTACTGGACCATCGAGGCCCAGCTTCGACGCCCCGGTCGCGAACCCGACTTCACCGCCCGTTTGCTGACCACCAAACCCTCGGAGGGGGTAGGCGAAGAGTCCGCCGACGCGAGCGATGACGCCGCCACCAACGATGGCGACGGCGGCCGTCCTGAACTGGCCGACGAGGCAAGTGCGACCGCGGTCCTGGAGCAGCTCCGCCAGGCGGCCTACGCGGTTGCGTCGGTCGACGTTCGCGAGCGTGCCAGCACCCCGCGTGCCCCCTACGAGACCAGCAGCCTGCAGCAGGACGCCTCTAACCGCATCCGCTTCAGCCCGCGCAAGGCCATGCAGGTGGCGCAGCAGTTGTACGAAGGCGTTGACCTCGGGGCCGACGGCCCGTCCGGTCTGATCACCTATATGCGTACCGACGACACCCGAGTCAGCAACGAGGCAGTGGCCGCGGCGCAGGGCTGGCTCACCCAGAACTACGGCCAGGAGTACTCCCAGGCACGGGCGTGGGGAAAGAAGAAGGGCGCCGGGCCGGTCGAGGCCCAGGGAGCCCACGAGGCCATCCGGCCAACCGATGGCAGCCGGACCCCGGAGTCGGTCTCCCAGTACCTGACCCCCGACCAACTTCGCCTCTACACCATGATCTGGCGCCGGTTCATGGCCAGCCAGATGACGCCGGCGAGGTACGAGCAGACCCGAGTCGACATCAGCGCCGGCGGTTACACGCTGCGGGCCAATGGCTCCATCCGGCGATTCGACGGCTTCGAGCGAGTTTGGGAGCGCGAGGTCGACGATGACCCCGGTATCCCCGAGCTGGCCGCCGGCGATCTGCTCGACCGGCTCGACCTGGCCAGCGAGCAGCACTTCACCCAGCCGCCGCCGCGATACACCGAGGCGTCGCTCATCAAAGAGCTCGAAGAGCGTGGCATCGGCCGGCCGAGCACCTACGCACCGACCATCGACACCATCGAGAAGCGAGGGTATGTGCGGGCGGTTGAGCGCCGCCTCCACCCGACGCCGCTGGGGAAGGCTGTCAACGCCTTCATGGTGGCCAACTTCGGAGGGCTGGTGGAATACGATTTCACAGCCAACATGGAGGGGGACCTCGACCGGATCGAGAACGGCGACGCCTGGGTGCCCTTCATGCGCACTTTTAACAGAGAGCTGGACGCCTCGCTGGCGAAGGCGACCGACGCCGAGCCGGTGCGGCCCACGGCGATGGCGGAGAGGACTGGCGAGACCTGCCCCAAATGCGGCGAGGGCGAGCTTGTGAAGCGCGCCGGCAGGTTCGGCGAGTTCGTCGGCTGCTCGCGTTATCCCGCCTGCGACTACATCAAGGACCGCGAGGAGCGCCCGGCGCCGACCGAGACCGGCAAGGCGTGCCCGACATGCGGAAGGCCGCTGGTGTTGCGCCAGAGCCGTCGTGGCCCATTCGTTGGGTGTTCCGGCTACCCCGAGTGCCGGTACACGGAGCAGGCCGAGGGCGGAGCCCCGAGCAATCGGCCTGAGCCCACGCTCCTCGACGAGGCCTGCCCGGTTTGCGGTAAACCGATGGTGATGCGACGTGGACGCTTTGGTGAATTCAAGGCCTGCAGTGACTACCCGCGCTGCAAGGGGCCTGCCAGGACCGCCGCCCCGGGGCGAAAGAAAGCGGCCAGGAAATAGCCATGGCCAAGGCGCGCCGTCCGAAGCCGCCCGCAAAGCCCGCCCGGGCCAGGAAGCCCGATTCAACCAAGACCAAGGCCGCCGCGGACAAGACGTCTGCCGCGAAAGCCGCCCAGACCAAGGGCCAGGCTACGGCCGAACGGGTACCAACCCCGTACGATCCCGAGTACGAGCGGCCCATCTCCGAGCTGCCGCCGCTGACCTTCCCCAACTCCGAGGAGCACGAGTTCAGGATCGCCGCCGCCCAGAAGCGGCGGTCCCGGATCCGAAACGAATCCATCTTTGGCGCCCTCCTGGTCGTGGGGGCATTGATCGTTCTGATCGCAGGGCACACGCCGGCATTCCTAGCCCTGGCGGCCATTGCCGCCGCCGCCATGGCGGCCTACGAACTGATCATCTCAGGGCTCGAGTAGGGCCCGGTATACTCGACCGGCCCGGGTAACCTCGGGTAATTCACACGCCCGAAATCGAAACCGATGGTGCCCCACGCTGGTCGCGGGGTGAAAGCGGGCGGAGGCGACAACCAGGAGGTAACACCACTTATGCCTGCAGTCACGCTCAAGCAGCTCCTCGAGGCGGG
Organism: Candidatus Dormiibacterota bacterium; assembly: GCA_036824145.1. Taxonomy (GTDB): domain Bacteria; phylum Chloroflexota; class Dormibacteria; order DASZGP01; family DASZGP01; genus DATMMS01. The sequence continues at coordinate 9,579 of DAITAT010000047.1, read as the reverse complement.
GGTCCATTTCGGGCACCAGACCAGTCGCTGGAACCCGAAGATGAAGCCGTACATCTTCACCGCCCGCAACGGGATCCACATCATCGACCTGGCCCAGACTGTCAAGCTCCTCGAGGACACCTGCCAGTGGGTCACCAAGACCGTCGCCGACGGCGGTAACCTGCTCTTTGTCGGCACCAAGAAGCAGGCCCAGGGAATCATTGAAGAGGAAGCCAAGCGCAGTCGCCAGTTCTACGTCAACCACCGCTGGATGGGCGGCATGCTGACCAATTTCGGCATCATCCAGCAGCGCTTCGTGCGGCTCCAGGACCTTCGGGAGCTCCGCGACACCGGCGGCTTCGACCACATGCCCAAGAAAGACGCTGCCTCCCTCGAGGATGACCTCGACCGACTGGAGCGCAACTTTGGCGGCATGGCCGAGATAAAACGTCTGCCTGCGGCGGTCTTTGTCGTCGATCCTCGCAAGGAGCACATCGCCGTTACTGAAGCTCGCAAGCTGAAGATCCCGATCATCGCCATCACCGACTCCAACTGTGACCCGGAGCTGATCGACTACGTGATTCCCGGGAACGACGACGCCATCCGCGCCGTCCGCCTCATCAGCGCTCGCATCGCCGGCGCCTGCATCGAAGGTCGGGCGGCCAGACCGCAGGCCGAGGAAGACGAGGACGTTGAGGCGCCCGTCGCGACCGAGGCCGAGCTCGTCGAGGCGCCTCCGGCGTCGGACGTGGCCGCGCCGGTTGAGGTGCCCGCCGAGGTTTCGGGAGGTGTTGAGGTGGACGACGAGGACGAGATCAAGCCCGAGCCAGAGATCCAGGAGGAGGAGTTCGAGAAGGTGCTCGAAGGCCTCGACGTGCAGGACAAGATGATGGGAGACGCCTGATGGCCGACGTTACCACCGCGCTCATCAAAGAGCTCCGCGACGCTACCAGTGCGGGGGTCCTGGACTCCCGCAAGGCTCTCCAGGAGACCGGCGGCGACCTTGAGAAAGCCAAAGACTGGCTCCGCCAGAAGGGCATCACCAAGGCGGGCGAGCGCGCCGGGCGCACTGCCGCCGAGGGGGTCATCGGCACCTACGTCCACCACAACCAACAGGTCGCGACCATGGTCGAGCTGAACAGCGAGTCGGACTTCGTCGCCCGAAACGACCTCTTCAAAGGCCTGGCGCGCGAGCTCGCCATCCAGGTGGCTGGCACCGCACCTCTCTATGTGAGGCGTGAGGAAGTGCCCGCGGCGCTGGTGCAGCGCGAGCGCGAAGTGGCCATCGCCCAGGCCAAAGAGCAGGGCAAGGAGGCCCTTGCGGACAAGATCGCCGAGGGCAAGCTCAACTCCTTCTACTCGGAGATTTGCCTGATGGAGCAGAAGTGGGCCAAGGACGACAAGAGGAAGATCCAGGACCTTGTCGACGAGGCCATTGCCCAGCTGAAAGAGAACATCGTGGTGTCTCGATTCGCTCGCTTCAAGGTGGGTGAGGCGCCGGCTGCCGATTTGGGCGCCGATGCAGGCGAGGCCTAGCTCGACCACCATGGCAACGGGGGCCGCCGGCGCACCGAAGTACCGGCGCGTGCTCCTGAAACTCAGTGGCGAGGCGCTGCTGGGCGGGCAGGGCTTCGGCATCGACCACGAGTCCCTCAGCGCCATCGCCCGTCAGGTCAGCCGCGTCCGCGAGCTCCACGTCGAGGTTGCCATCGTGATCGGCGGCGGCAACATCTTCCGGGGCAATGCCGCCGGCGGAATCGACCGGACCCAGGCCGACTACATGGGCATGCTTGCGACTGTCATCAACGGCCTGGCGCTCCAGGACGCGCTGGAGAAGATCGGTGTGCCGACGCGCGTTCAGTCGGCGATCAGCATGGCCCAGATTGCCGAGCCGTATATCCGGCGCCGGGCGGTGCGGCACCTGGAGAAGGGCCGCGTCATCATCCTGGCCGCCGGAACCGGCAACCCCTACTTCAGCACTGACACCACTGCCGCCCTGCGTGGCGTGGAGCTCGGCGCAGAGGTCATCCTCAAGGCCACCAAGGTCGACGGCATCTACAGCGCCGACCCCCTGAAGGACCCCAGCGCGGAACGCTACGCCAGCCTGAGCTACCTCGACGTCCTTAACCGCGGCCTGACCGTGATGGACAACACCGCGATCACGATGTGCATGGACAACAACCTGCCGATCATCGTTTTCGACCTGATGCAAGAGGGCAACATCGAGAAGGTGGTGCTGGGCGAGGAGATCGGGACGCTGGTATACGGTAGGTAGCCGATGGCAGATGAGGCGATGATCGAAGACCTCCTCAAGGAGGCCGAGGTCAAGATGCAGAAATCGCTCGACGCCCTCCACAAGGAGCTGTCGACGATTCGCACCGGTCGCGCCACCCCGGCGCTGCTGGAGCGGGTGCACGTCGACTACTACGGCACCTCGACCCCGCTGCAGCAGCTGGCCCAGGTGCACGCCCCGGAGCCACGGCTGCTGGTGATCCAGCCATACGATCGCAGCTCGATAGCCGCGATCGAGAAGGAACTCCAGAAATCCGAGCTCGGACTCAATCCTGGCAACGATGGCCAGGTCATCCGGATCCCATTCCCGCCGCTCACCGAGGAGCGTCGCAAGGAGCTGGTCAAGGTCGTGAGGCACAAGGTCGAGGAGGCCCGCGTCGCCATCCGCAACATCCGTCGCGACGAGCAGCACGGCATCCAGGAGTTCGAGAGGGAGCACCTGATCTCACAGGACGACGCCAAGCGCGGCCTCGATCACCTGCAGAAGATCACCGACAAGTTCATCGCCACCGCCGACGAGACCGGGGCCAGGAAGGAAGCCGAGATCCTCGAGGTCTAAGGCCTGGCGCGGTGGCGCGTGCACCGTGGATGGGCTCACTCTGATCTTGGCAACCGATAATCGAAGCTGAGATGCAGGTCCCGCAGCACATCGCGATCATCATGGACGGCAACGGCCGCTGGGCCCGCGCCCGGCGTCGCCGGCGCTTGGAGGGACACCGCGCCGGCCTGAAGGCGATCCGGCGAGTCCTCAAAGCTTGCGACGAGTTGGGGGTCAGCGTCCTCAGCCTTTACGCGTTCTCGACCGAGAACTGGACCCGGCCGCGCTCCGAGGTCGACGGGCTGATGCGCCTCTTCTCGCAGACCCTCGACCGCGAGATCGACGAGCTCAACGCCGAGGGCGTGCAGCTGCGCATCACCGGGAGGCGGGACGGACTGTCATCAGCGCTGCTGCGGAAGATCGAAGCCTCAGAAGCGCTGACGCGGCACAACCAGGACCGCGTCCTCAACCTGCTCATCAACTACGGCGGGCGGGCGGAGATCGTGGACGCGGTCAAGAAGCTCATCGCCGCCGGCGTCAACCCGGCCGAGCTCGGCGACGAGCACATCACCGGCGCCCTCTACCACCCCGACCTGCCCGAGCCGGACCTGGTGATTCGCACCGCGGGGGAGCAGCGGATCTCGAACTTCCTGATCTGGGAGACGGCATACTCCGAGTTCCATTTCACCGAGACCCTGTGGCCGGACTTCGACAAGGCGGACCTGGTCGAGGCGATCGCCGCCTTCAATGCCCGCGAGCGCAAGTTCGGCGGGCTCGCGGACGAACCGTCGGCGTCTGCGGCGGGCGGTAGGCGTGGCGTCGCCTGACACCGTTCCGCCGGTTGTCGAAATCGCCACCAGCGGAGCCCTGACGGTGCGGATGAGCCCCCTGATGGTCCGGGTTGCCAGCGCCTCGGTGCTCCTCGCCGTGGTCCTGGCGGCGCTCGTGGCCGGGCCGGTGGCCACCCTCCCCCTGCTGACGGTGCTGTTCATGGCGGGGACCTGGGAGTTCTACCAAATCACGCGCCGGATGGGCGTCGCGGCGGCGCCCTGGGTCCTCTTTCCCCTGACCCTGACTCTGCTCTTCCGCTTCCAGCTGGATGCGATCTCGCCCCGGCTGGTGCCGCTCGCGATCACGGTCTCCATCGGCCTCGGCCTGGCCGGCTTCCTTGGCGCCCGGCAACCAGTCGACGCTATGAGCCGCTGGGCGATGGCGGTGGCGGGATCTCTCTACCTGGGGTGGACCTTGGGCTTCTACTTCGCCCTCTACACCATCCACAACCCCGACCCAGCTCGCATCGGCGCCGCCCTATTTGTCGCGCTGGCCGGCTCGACGGTCCTGGGAGATACCGCCGCGCTGCTCGTCGGCACCCGTTTCGGTCGGCACGCCTTCTTCCCGGGCATCAGCCCGAAGAAGACTGTCGAGGGTGCGATCGCGGGGTTCGTGGTCCAGACCCTGGTGTTTGCGGCGGTGGGGCTGTTGGCCGACGTCCCCGGCGTCCACGGCTTGATCCTGGGTGCGCTGATCGCGCTGGCGGCGCAAGCCGGCGACCTGATCGAGTCGCAGTTCAAGCGCGCGGCCAAGATCAAGGACGCCGGCACCCTCGTCCCCGGCCACGGCGGGATGCTGGACCGGGTTGACTCGCTAATCCTGATCCCGGGGGTTGCCTACTATTACCTTGAGTTGGTCCTCCACGTGAAGTTGCCTCAATGAAGCACCACGGCATCGCGGTGCTCGGGGCCACCGGCTCCATCGGCCAGCAGGTCATCGAGATCATCGAGGAGTTTCCCGAGCGCTTCGAGCTGGTCTCGGTGACCGCAGGCACCGACGTCGTCAGCGTGGCCAAGATCAAGGCTCGACATCGCGACACCTACGTGGCGGTGGCCAACCTGCCCAAGGGCCGGAGCGCGGCGCCCAAGGGCATCGAGGTGGGGGAGGGCGCCATCATCAGGGCTGCCACGCACGAAAAGGCGGACCTGGTTGTGGTCGCCATCAGCGGCTTTGCCTCACTCAAGCCGACGGTCGCCGCGCTGGAGGCCGACAAGGACGTCTCGCTGGCGAGCAAGGAGGCGCTGGTCGTCGCCGGCGAACTGGTGATGGCCGCGGCGAGGACGCGCGGGCGCTGGATTCTGCCCATCGACAGCGAGCACTCCGCGATCTGGCAGTGCCGATGGGGCGAGGACTTGACCACGATCAGCGGCATCACCCTTACGGGTTCCGGCGGCCCCTTCCGCAAAGTGCCGCTGGAGAAGCTCCGCGACGTGACCGTGGAGGACGCCCTCAAGCACCCGACCTGGAAAATGGGCCCCAAGATCACGATCGACTCGGCCACGATGATGAACAAGGCGCTGGAGCTGATCGAGCTGCACCACCTCTTCGACATCCCCTACGAGCAGATGAGGGTGGTCATCCATCCCCAGTCGATCGTGCACAGCCTGGTCGACTTCGTCGATGGCTGCACCAAGGCCCAGCTTGGCCTGCCCGATATGCGGGTGCCGATCTCGATCACGCTGGGTTACCCCGAGCGCCTCTTCCGCCACCCGCAGCCCCTGCGCCTCGATGAGGTGGGCAGGCTCGATTTCGAAGCGCCCGATCCGGTCCGTTACCCCGCCATCGGGCTGGGGATGGAGGCGGGCACAAAAGGCCAGACCTATCCCACCGTTCTCAACGCCGCCAACGAGGTGGCGGTGCAGCTCTTCCTTGATCGCCAGCTGACCTTCGACCGCATCGTGCCGCTGGTGGCCGACGCTCTCGCCGCCCACAGTCCCCGACCGGTCGATTCGATCGAAACCCTGGTTGAGGTTGATGCCCAGGCCCGCGATTGGGCTCGGAACAAGGCAGGGGCGGTCACGGTTTAGCTTGAAGCTCGCTTCCTGAATTGGATCCCCTGGTAATCCTTGCCGTCATCCTGGTCTTTGGCCTGCTCGTCACCTTTCACGAGTTCGGGCACTACCTGCTGGCCAAGATCAACGGAGTCCGGGTGCTGGAGTTCAACGTGGGCTTCGGCCCGCCGCTGCTGCAGAAGACCTGGGGGGAGACCACCTATGGTCTGCGTTCGATTCCTCTCGGCGGCTACGTCCGGCTGGCGGGTATGGACGACGGCGATGCGGGGCCACGCAGCTTCAACGCCAAGCCGGTTTGGAGGCGGCTTTCGATCATCGTCGCCGGCTCGATGACCAACCTGGTGCTGCCGATCGCGATCTTCTTCGTCATCTACCTGCTCCAATCCGGTGGCCCGGTGATCGTCCAGGACCTGGTTATAGGCGACCCCGCTCAGCAATCCGGTGTCCAGGTCGGCGACCAGCTGGTGGCGATCAACGGGCATGCCGTCAACTCCGTCTATGACCTGCGCGACCAGGTCCAGGCTTCCAACGGAGGCCCGGTCACGCTCAGATACGGCCCGCCAGGCAAGCCTGCCTACGACATCACGATGACCCCGGTGCGGCGGGCTGACCACTGGTTGATCGGCGTCTCTCCTGGTGGAGGCGCGATCGATCCCATCCACGGGATCGCCGATTCCGCGGTGCAGGACTGGCGTTTCATCACCGCGACGCTAGGTGGCTTCGCCATGCTCGCCACCGGCGCCATCCCCGGCGGACTCGGTGGCAGCTGCGGGCCGTCAGGGCCGATCGGGATCGTCCGAGCCACCGCCCAGGCCGCCTCTGCAGGCTGGCTGTCTCTGCTCTTCTTCGCCGCCTTCCTGTCTGTGAACCTCGGTATCCTCAACTTGCTGCCCCTGCCGGCCCTCGACGGCGGGAGGTTGGCGTTCCTGGTCATCGAAGGCGTGCGCCGTCGAGCCATCGATCCCCTTAAGGAGCAGAGAGTGCACTACGCCGGGATGCTTGTCCTACTGGCCTTTGTGGTCTTCGTCAGCTACAACGACATCGTCCGCCTGGGCACGCCATTCGGCTCGCTTCTCAACCAGTGCGGCGGATGAACGACGAGCTGACGGTCCGGCCAGCTGAGCACGTGACCGGCGAGATCATGGCCATCACCGGGTTGGTCACGCGCCGCCACACCGCGCCGGTGCGCGTCGGCGACGTCATCATCGGCGGCGCCGCGCCGATCGCGGTGCAGTCGATGACCAAGACCGACACCCGCGACGTCGATGGAACCGTCGCCCAGATCGCGCGGATGGCTGACGCCGGCGCCGACGTGGTGCGCGTTACCTGCAATAACAAAGAGGCCGGCGACGCGATGGTGGAAATCGTCAAGCGCACTCGCCTGCCGATCATTGCCGACATCCATTTCGACCACCGCCTGGCGCTGGCGGCGCTCGAGGCGGGCGTCCACGGCCTCCGCCTCAACCCCGGCAACATCCGCGACCGCGACAAGGTCGTGGAGGTGGTTCGCGGGGCCAAAGAGCGCGGCATCAGCATCCGCATCGGAGTCAACGCGGGGTCGCTGCCGCCCGACGAGATGACTGGCGCGGGCTATGGGGGTCGCGAGGCCGTCGAGCGGACCCAGGCCACCCAGGATCGCAGGCAGGAGCTCATCGGCGAGGGCGACGAGGACGGCATCGAAGACCTGATGCAGCTGGAGACGGCGCCACCGCGCCCGCCCGAGGAGACCGCCGAACGGATGCTGCGGGCGGCAATGGGCCACATCAAGATCCTCGAGGCCAATGACTTCGGCACGGGCATGATCAAGGTCAGCCTCAAGGCGTCGGACGTGCCCACCACCCTGCTCGCCAACCGCAAGTTCGCCGAGCTCGGCACGCCATACCCGCTGCACCTCGGGCTCACCGAGGCCGGGCCGCCGCCCGCCGGCACCATCAAGAGCTCGGTGGCGCTCGGGACGCTGCTCGGCGAGGGCATCGGCGACACCATCCGGGTCAGCCTCACCGCCGCCCCCGTCGACGAGATCCTCTGCGGCAAGGAGATCATCAAGTCGCTCTCGGCACATCCCATCGGACCCAACCTGGTCGCCTGTCCGACCTGCGGACGGCTGGAGATCGACCTCTTCGCGATGACCAAGGCGATCGAGCCCTACATCGCCAAGATCAAGCGCTCGATCACGGTCTCGGTGATGGGCTGCGTCGTCAACGGCCCGGGTGAGGGCGCCCACGCCGACATCGGCATCGCCGGGGGCAAGGGCCGTGGCATCCTCTACAAGAAGGGCCAGGTGGTGAAGTCGATGGACGAGGCTGAGTTGCTCCCGGCCATCATCGAAGAACTCGAGAAGATCGCCGCCGAGGATGCGGTGGCCGCGGAACCCAAGACTTAGAGTTCGACCATGACCGCCGACGACACGCGCCCTGACGAGGACGCCGAAAAGCCGCAGCCGGAATACGTCGAGCACATCACCAAGAAGTCCGAGGACTTCCCCCAGTGGTACACCGACGTGGTCCGGAAAGCGGAGCTCGCCGACTACACCCCGGTGCGCGGCTGCATGGTCATCCGGCCCTACGGCTACGCGCTCTGGGAGAACATCCGCGACGCCCTCGACGCCATGATCAAAGCCACCGGCCACTCCAACATGTACTTCCCCCTGCTGATCCCAGAGAGCCTCCTGATGAAGGAGGCCGAGCACGTCGAGGGGTTCGCCCCTGAGGTGGCCTGGGTCACACATGGCGGCAATCAGAAACTCGAGGAGCGGCTGGCGATCCGGCCCACCAGCGAAACCATCATCGGCACCCTCTACAAGAAGTGGATCCACAGCCACCGCGACCTGCCAGTGCTGATCAACCAATGGGCCAACGTGGTGCGCTGGGAGATGCGGACGCGGCTCTTCCTGCGTACCGCGGAGTTCATCTGGCAGGAAGGCCACACTTTTCACGCCACTGATGAGGAGACCGTCGAAGAAGTCGATAGGATGCTGGAGTGCTATCGGGCCCTCTCTGAAGACTGGCTGGCGGTACCCGTCATCAAGGGGCTCAAGACGGAGGCGGAGAAGTTCGCGGGCGCCAAGTACACGATGTCGATCGAGGCCTTGATGTCCGACGGGAAGGCCCTGCAGTCGGGGACCAGCCACCATCTCGGACAGAACTTCACCAAGGCCTACGACATCACCTATTCCGACAGGGACAACAAGCGCAGCTACCCGTACGGGACCAGTTGGGGCCTGTCGACGCGTGTGATCGGCGGGCTGATCATGTGCCACGGCGACGAGGCGGGGCTGATCTTGCCTCCGCGAGTGGCCCCGATCCAGGTCGTGATTGTGCCCATCTACCGCGGCGACGAGCAGCGGGCCGTGGTCGAAGCCGCCGTCAGCAACCTCAAGGCGAGCCTCACCGGCATCCGCGTCCACGTCGACGACCGCGACGAGAAGCCCGGCTACAAGTACAACGATTGGGAGCTTCGCGGCGTGCCCCTGAGAGTTGAGCTCGGGCCCCGGGACATCGAGGCCGGGCAAGCCATGATTGTCGAGCGCATCAACCGCGAGAAGGTCGCGGTGCCGATCGGCGAGCTATCGGCGCGGCTGCCCGAGATGCTGGAACAGTTCCACGTCCGGCTCTTCGACCGGGCGGCGGCGATGCGAGAGTCCTACACCGTCCACGTGACCAGCCGAGTCGACCTCGAGGCGGCGTACGCAGACGGCAAGCAGGCCCTGGCCCGAGGGCCGTGGTGCGGCGACGCCGCCTGCGAGGAGGAGATTAAGAACGCGACCCGTGGCGTCACCATCCGGGGCGTCGTGCTTGAGACGGCGTCGGGTGGTTGCGCGGGGTGCGGCCAGGCGGCCAAGCGCACCGTCTACTGGGCCAGGGCCTACTAGGCTCCTGATCGAGCAGATCAGCGCCGAGGAGGCGCGGAGGCTGGCGCTCTGGGCCC
>DAITAT010000046.1:9113-14223 GCA_036824145.1 Candidatus Dormiibacterota bacterium | reverse complement strand
GAGCCCAGCGCCGGCGGTAGCGCCGACAAGCAGCCGCGGAGCTGAGCACCACGGTGCGGGCCGGGGACTGAACGTCTCCGGCCCGTTTGGCGCTCTACCATCACGCCATGGCCACCATCCTCGTAGTCGACGACGAGCCGCAGATATTGCAGTTGCTTCGCGATCACCTCGAGGCAGCCGGCTTTTCGGTCCTCGATGCGGCTGATGGCCGTGGCGCCGTCAGGGTTGCCGGCACCGAACACCCGGACCTGATCGTCCTCGACCTGGGGCTGCCCGGGCTGGACGGTCTCGACGTCACCCGCAGCCTGCGCAAAGACAACCCCGTGCCGATCATCATGCTCACCGCCCGCAGCGACGAATCGGACAAGCTCGTGGGGCTGGAGCTCGGGGCAGACGACTACATGACCAAGCCCTTCAGCCCCAAGGAGCTGGTGGCCCGTATCCGTGCGGTGCTGCGCCGCGCCGAGACCGCGGCGGCTGGGCCGCAGGTCATGCGCGTGGGCGACGACGTCGAACTGGATCTGCCTCGGATGGAGGCGCGAGTCAGCGGCCGGCGGGTGGACCTGACGCCCACCGAGTTCCAGCTGCTGGCGGCGATGGCGCGCGAGCCGGGCCGCGTCTTTACGCGAGCGCAGCTGCTGGATGCCGTGCATGGCGTCGCCTTCGAGTCTTACGAGCGCGCCATCGATGCCCACGTCAAGAACATCCGGCGCAAGCTGGAACCAGAACCGGGCTCGCCGCGTTACCTGCAGACGGTTTACGGTGTCGGCTACAAGTTCGTCGACGTGCGCGCTTGAGAGTGGACTCGGGGACGCCGCCACCCGACCGACCTCCCAAGTGGTGGCCCGACAAGGAGCCATGGCCGCCCGCCGGTGGATGGATGCACCGCGGCGGCTGGCGAGGCGGCGGCTGGGACCGCGGCTGGGGTCGGCGGCCTGGACGACGGTTCATGCGCCGGCTGCTGTTTGGGGTGAGCGGATTCCTCGTGATGCTGGTGGCGCTCATCACGGTGACCGTGTGGTTAGTTGCCAATGTCGTCGGTATCAACGGCGCCGGGACCGCGCTGCGCATCGGCTCGCTGGCGCTGCTGGTGGTGGTCTACCTGGCCCTTCGGCGCGGCGGTCGCCTGTTCCGCGGCATCACCCGGCCGGTCGGCGAGCTGGTGGATGCGGCCAGCCAGATCGAGGCCGGCGACCTCAGTGTGAGGGTGCGCGAGCGCGGCCCCAAGGAGGTGCGCCAGGTGGCAAGGGCGTTCAACGAGATGGCCGAGCAGCTGGAAGCAACCGACGTGCGACGCCGGACCTTCCTCGCGGACGTCACCCACGAACTGCGAACACCGCTATCGGTGATCCGCGGCCGGGCGGAGGGGATCATGGATGGCGTCTATCCGGGCGACCCAGAGCACGTGGCGCCGGTTCTGGAGGCGGCGCGGACGCTGGAGCGGCTGATCGACGACCTGCGCACGCTGGCGTTGGCGGACGCCGGCGGCCTGACGCTGCGGCGGGAGCCGGTCGATGTTGGCGTTCTGGTCAATGAGACGCTGGCGTTGTTCGACGGGCCGGCTGCGGACGCGGGGGTTCGCCTGACGTCCCACCTTCAGCCCGACCTGCCGGTGATCCAGGCCGACCCGGGGCGGCTGCAGTCGGTGCTTTCGAACCTCGTCAGCAACGCCATTCGGCACACGCCCTCGGGCGGTTCGGTTCAGGTCGCGGCGGACCGAGCGGGCGACCGTCTCGAGGTCTCGGTGAGCGACACCGGCGAGGGAATCGCACCTGACCTGCTGCCCAACATCTTCGAGCGCTTCGTCAAGGGCTCGTCATCGTACGGGTCGGGCCTGGGCCTGGCCATCGCCCGCGACCTGGTGGTCGCGCATGGTGGTGAGATCGAGGCTGCGAGTCAGCCGGGTTCAAGCACCATGATTCGCTTCACGCTGCCTACGAGCTGAGCTGCAGCCGTGCTCGCCGGCGCACTTTCGAATCGATCTTGCGTGCTGAATCTCCCACGAATGAGTTTCGCGTCTTGTCACGCAGCCTAGCCGCAACATAGGACCAATCCATCACCTCGTAGCAGGCCACCGCGATCGCCAGGGCCGATTGGAAGCGGCTGCTCTCGCCCGAATCAGCGGTTGCCTGTAACACGCGATCTATATAGAGGTCCTCCCGCCCGATCACCCTGGCTGCGCCAGTACCGATCTGGATCAGCTCAGTTCGTGCGAGATCACCGTCGATCTCCGACTCCGGGAATTCGACTGCTACGTGAAGCCCAGGATTCTCCCAATGTCGGCCTGACTTTCTGAAGCCGAGGACACCAAGCAGCGCCCGCTCGGCTTTTCCGATCGGGGCGCAGAGGTCGAGGTCAGTCTGGTCGTACTCGTCAGAAGTCCAGTACTCTTCCGCCGTTCCGCCCACAACGACCGGCTCGATGGCGAGCGCGCTGCGAAACGCGGCGGCGACCAGCAGATGCCGGTGGAGCCGGTTTGGTTCAGCCGACGCGGCGCGCAGCAGATCCTGGGCGTCGATAATGCTCACGAGTTAACCCGTCGGATTCTAGGCTGCGTCGCTCGGCTGCCGACGGGTTCCGCTGCCACGGATCGAACTTAAAGTCGCCGAGGGCGCGACGCACGCGTTCCGCGCGGTCCGCGGCGGGCCGGGCGGAGGTGCCGAGGGTTAGGACCAGGGGTCTGCCAAGCTCACGCGCCAAACGGTCCAGGAAATCGAGCCGTGGCAATACCCGACCTGCCTCGACCCTCGAAAGGGCCGACTGGGTAGTGCCGAGTTTTTTGGCCAACTCCGCCTGGGTGAACCCGGCCCGGCGCCGCTCGGTAGCCACCTGCAGACCGAGCTTTGCTGCGTTCATGAACATAGCATACCTGCTATGTCGGCCTGAAGGCAAACCAGAGCGTCGTTGGGTTAGTGAACCGTTTCCTCTCGGGCGTTTTTCAGGGCCACCGCCCACCAGGCAAGGTCGTCCAGCATCCGGGTCGCGGCGGCGTTGTAGAAATCGGCATTCTTGGGGTTGCCCTCCTCGTCGAAGAGCCGCCTTGCGAACTGCAGGACCACCTGGCCGCGGACCGGAGCCATTTGCAGCTCGACGGCAACCTCTCGCAGCTGCTGGACTCCTCGAGTGCCGCCTGACCAGCCGCCGTAACCGGCGAAGGCGACGGGCTTGCGGTTCCACTCGTCGTAGACGGCGTCGAGTGCGCTCTTGAGCACCGCCGGGTAGCCGAAGTTGTACTCGGGGGTGATGATGAGGAAGCCGTCGGCGCGGCCTACGACCTCGGCCCAAGCGCGGCATTGCTCGTCGTCGTACTCGCTGGCGGCGGCCACGTTGGGCCGATCGTAGTACGGCAGCTTCCAGTCCCGGAGGTCGACAAGCTCCGAGGTCAGGTCCTCGCGGCTCTCAACGATGGGAAAGAGCCACCGCGCCACTGTCTCGCCAAAGCGCCCCTGGCGCGTCGAGCCGAGGATGACCAGGATGTGCGGTCGCGCCTCACTTTCCATGTTTGCGCCAACTCTATCCGCCGGCCGGTTATGCCGGCGCCGCGGCTACCGGAGGGTTAGGGGGTTGCTGCCTAAGCCGCGGCGATGACCTTGGCAGGCTCGTCTGAGGCAGCGGGCGGTGCCGCCAGCCGCATGCTGAAGACCACGATTCCCACCAGGATCGCGGCTCCCTGGAAGGGCACAAAGAACTTCTCGCCTGTCGGCTGGTTGAGCAGTAGGGTGGTGACGAACCCGACCAGCGCGATGTTCAGCACCCAGAAGACGACGTTCTCGGTCCAAGGGGCGATATGTCTCTGCCCCGGCGTGAAGTCCTGGATCAGTCCGAACACCATGTTGACCATGACGCCGATGAAGATGGCGTGGTCGGCGGCGATGAACAGGTTGAAGGGCGCGTTATCGATGCCCTTCGAGATCACGATTACGATCGCGATGATCGTGACCACGATGTTGACGATCACCCAGGGCACCGCGATGGCATAGTGGCGGCGGCTGCCGGCCTCCATGAAGTTCGTGGTCACCACGCTTCCGCCCACGCGCACCAGGAAGATCACCGTCGCGATGATCGAAAGGGGGATAAAGGATCCCAGCAGGGGCTGAATGTTCAGCAGGGCGCCCATCGCCACCAGGATGCCGGCCAGGAAGTAAAAGACGACCTGGATCCCGCCTGCCCAGGTCAGGGTCGAGGTCCCTTTGAGGCGCCAATCGATGAGCGAGAGCGCGACGAGGACGAGGTAGCCGAAGACCTGGGCCGCGGCGTGCCCGGCGACGGCGTTGTCGGGCAGGAAGGTGTGGTCGGCCGCGAGTTGGATCTGAATCAGGACGCCGATGGTCGAGCCGATCACCAGCACCGTGAACCCCAGTAGCACGCCCAGGCGCGGGGTGCTGCGCCCGGTGCCGATGTTTCTGATCAGGAACACGACCATACCGATGATCAGCAGCAGCACCGGCGTCCCGAAGACGGCGCGAAGGACGAAGTTGCCCGTCAGGAAAGCCAGTACATATAGAGGTACCGCCACCGCCATCGCAACCGCGACGCCCCGGGCGTGGCCGTCCATGGTGCCGCCGGGTCCGGCGTAGAGCCAGAAGGCTGCGCCGAAGGCGCTCAGGGTGATGAACCCGAGCGTCCCGGCGTGGACGTGGGTCAGCAGCACGGCGCGGGACAGTTCGATGAAGTGGAAGCCGTTGAATATCCCGATGGCGACGGTGACCGTGAAGACCATCAGCGCGACGCGGAAGAGGAATCGGGTCTCCCAGGTCCAGGACGAAGAAATCATTTGGTCACCCTCCAGAACTGTTCGGCCCCACCGTATCATCACGCGGTGCGCGTCCACCACCTCAACTGCGGCACCCAGTGCCCGTTCACCGCGCGCCTGATCAACGGTGAGGGCGGCATGTTCTCGCCGGGATTGCTGGTCGCCCACTGCCTTCTGATCGAGACCGAGTCCGACCTTGTGCTCGTGGACACGGGTATGGGGTTGGTGGACATGAAGCCACGGCACACGCTCGGGAGGCACTTCGAGGCCACCTTGCGCCCGACCCTAGATCCCGAGGAGACTGCGATCCGGCAGGTGGAGCGCCTCGGCTTTCGCGCTGGTGACGTGCGCCACATC
>DAITAT010000046.1:0-9013 GCA_036824145.1 Candidatus Dormiibacterota bacterium | reverse complement strand
TGCGATCCGGCAGGTGGAGCGCCTCGGCTTTCGCGCTGGTGACGTGCGCCACATCTTCTGCTCGCACGACCACCTTGAGTTGGAGAACCTCCAGGCAGCGAACTAGGTCGGCTGAAGCACCGCGTAGGTGATCGTGACCGTGAACTGCTGGCACCAGGCAACCACTGACTTCACCCTGCTGAGATCGACTGTGGTTGGGATCACGTAGTTGAACGAACCGCTGGTGGCTTTGAGCACGCCCAGGTCGGTGAAGGTCCCGGGGTTGCCGTCGGTGCGGTCGGACAGGTAGACGTGGATTGCGGGCGCCGCCGCGATCTCGACATTCTCAAAGCGAAGGAAGCGCCGCCGGCTGACCTGCAGGATCGACACCTTGCCGGTGCCGAAGTCGACAGCGGTGATTCGCTGCAGCGTGCCGGTCGAAAGCGTCGTGTTGCCGGCGACAGCCGGGGTGGACGCGGTGTCGGGTGTGGATGTGCCCGCGGCCGATGGCGTGGTGCTGGGGGCGCTCTCGACCACGGTCGAACGCACGAAGAGGGGCACGATCACATACGCGGTCACCGGGATTGCCGCCGCCACCGCGACGACCACGAAGGCCGCGATCAAAGCCAGCCGGTGGCGGCTGAAGACAGAGGTGCCGTGCTTCATCCGGGACCAACCCTAGCGCCTGACATCGCTCTGCGCGCTTGCCTCCGGGCGCGGGGCCGCGTAGTGTCGGCTGGTGCGCATCGACGGCTCGCCGCTCACGATCGACCAGGTCGTCGACGTGGCGCGCCGGGGCGAGCGAGTCGAGGTGGCCGAGGCTGCCCGCCAGAGCATGCAGCCTTCGCTGGCCGTGGTCGAGCGGCTGCATGACTCCGACGCCTCCATATATGGAGTGACCACGGGGTTCGGCGCCCTCGCCGACACCGCCATCGCTGTCGAGGACCGCGCCATACTGCAGCGCGCCATCGTCCTCAGCCACAGCGCGGGGATGGGGGCGCCTGTCGACGATGAGGTGGTGCGAGGCATGATGCTGCTCCGAGCCCGGTCGCTGACCGCCGGCTACTCCGGCGTGCGGCCCGAGCTGGTCGAGGCCATCGTCGCGGTGCTGAACGCCGGCATCCGTCCGTACGTCCCCGAGCACGGGTCGCTGGGGGCATCCGGCGACCTCGCCCCCCTCGCCCACGCGGCGTCCTGCCTGCTCGGTGAAGGCTGGGTGGTCGGCCCCGACGGGACGCCGGCGCCCGCGGGCCCGGCGCTTGTCGATGGCGGGATCGTGCCTCTCAAGCTCGGGCCCAAAGAGGGGCTGGCGCTGATCAATGGCACCGACGGCATGGCCGCCGCCCTCGCCCTGGCCGTCCACGACCTCAGCGAGCTGCTCACCGCGGTTGACGCCACCGGCGCTTTGAGCATCGAAGCCCTGCTCGGCACCCCCGTGGTCTTCGAGGAGGCCATCGTCGCCCTCCGTGCCTCGCCTGGACAGCGCGACTCGGCGGCCAACATCCGTCGCCTCCTCGACGGCTCCGCCATCGTCGCCTCGCACCGCGAGTCCCACCACGCGGTGCAGGATGCCTACTCGCTCCGGTGCGCCCCGCAGGTCCACGGCGCCGCGCGCGACGTGGTCGGGTTCGCGCGGCAGACGGTGGAGCGGGAGCTCAGCGCCGTGGTCGACAACCCCGTGGTCCTCGGCGACCAGGTGGTCAGCAGCGGCAACTTCCACGGCCAGGCGCTCGCCTACGCCGCCGACATGTGCGCCTCGGTGTGTGCCGACGTCGCCGCGATTGCCGAGCGTCGCGTCGATCGCCTGCTCGACCCTGCGCGCTCCGGAGGCCTGCCGGCGTTCCTGGTCGACAACCCGGGCGTGAACAGCGGCCTGATGATCGCGCAGTACACCGCCGCCGCCATCGTCGCCTCGCTGCGCGCCGCCGCCACGCCGCTGGCGGCGCAGTCGATGTCGGCCAGCGCCGGCCAGGAGGATCATGTCTCGATGGGATGGACGGCGGCGCTTAGGACGCGACGCTCCGTCACCGAGCTCCGGCGCGTGATCGCGATCGAGGCGGTCTGCGCCGCCCAGGCCCTCGACCTGCGGGAATCCGATGCCGCGCTGCATGCCGGGCCGGGCACAGCAGCGCTCCGGGACTCACTCCGGGGTCGCGTCGAGCACCTCGACCAGGACCGATTCCTGGCGCCCGACCTCGCCGCCGCCGAGGCCTGGCTGGCGTCGCCGGAGTGGCGCGCCGGCGCCGAGGCTGCCATCGGGGCGCTGCTGTGAAGGGCGCGCGCCCGGTGCGGGCGCCGCGTGGCAACCAGATCTCTTGCGCCAGCTGGCAGATCGAAGGCGCGCTGCGCTGCCTGATGAACAACCTCGACCCCGAGGTTGCCGAGGACCCCGACAACCTCATCGTCTACGGCGGCCGGGGCAAGGCCGCGCGCAATTGGGAATGCTTCGACGCCATCGTCGCGAGCCTGCGGTCGATGCGCCCTGACGACACCTTGCTGGTGCAGTCGGGCAAGCCGGTCGGCGTGGCCCGGACGCACGAGATGGCGCCGCGGGTCCTGATCGCCAACAGCCTGCTGGTCCCGGACTGGGCCACGCCGGACGAGTTCTGGCGGCTGGAGGCCGAGGGGCTGACGATGTACGGCCAGATGACCGCCGGTTCGTGGATCTACATCGGCACCCAGGGCATCCTCCAGGGGACCTACGAGACCTTCGCCGCGATCGCCAGGAAACGCTTCGGCGGCTCGCTCGCGGGGCGGCTGGTGCTGACCTCAGGGCTCGGCGGGATGGGCGGGGCGCAGCCCCTGGCGGTGACCATGAACGACGGCGTGGCGCTGTGCGTCGAGGTCGACCCGGCCCGGCTGGAACGCCGCCTCGAGACCGGCTACCTCGACGAGCGCGCCGACTCGCTGGAGGACGCGGTGCGGCGCTGCGACCTGGCTCGCGAGGAGCGCCGCGCGCTGTCGGTCGGCGTCGTCGCCAACGCTGCCGAGGCGCTTCCGGCGCTGCTGGCGAGCGGGCTGGCGGTCGACGTCGTCACCGACCAGACCAGCGCCCACGACCCCCTGTTCGGCTACGTCCCCGCGGGGATGTCGCTGGACGATGCGGCGCAGCTTCGCGCCGCCGACCCCGACGGCTACCTCAAGCGTGCTCGCGTGTCGATGGCGCTGCACTGCCAGGCGATGGTGGATTTCCAGGCGCGCGGCGCCGAGGTCTTCGACTACGGCAACTCGCTCCGGGCCGAGGCCAAGCTCGGCGGCTACGACCACGCCTTCGACTATCCCGGCTTCGTGCCCGCCTACATCCGACCGCTCTTCTGCGAGGGCATCGGGCCCTTCCGCTGGGTCGCCCTCAGCGGCGATCCCGCCGACATCGCCGCCACCGATCGCGCCATCCTCGAGCTGTTCCCGGCCAACGAGAGCCTGGCTCGCTGGATGCGGCTGGCCGCCGAGCGGGTGCAGTTCCAGGGCCTGCCGGCGCGAATCTGCTGGCTCGGCGCCGGCGAGCGTCACCTCGCCGGGATTCGCTTCAACGAGATGGTCGCCAGCGGCGAGCTCTCAGCGCCGGTGGTGATCGGCCGCGACCACCTCGATTCCGGCAGCGTCGCCTCGCCGCTGCGGGAGACGGAGTCGATGCGCGACGGCAGCGACGCCATCGCCGACTGGCCGATCCTCAACGCGCTGCTCAACGCCTCCAGCGGGGCGTCGTGGGTGGCGGTGCACCACGGCGGCGGGGTGGGCATCGGGCGATCGATCCACGCCGGGGCGCAGGTGGTCGCCGACGGGACCGCCGAGGCGGCGCGCCGCCTGGAGCTGGTGCTGACCAACGACCCCGCCAGCGGCGTGATGCGCCACGCCGACGCCGGTTATGACGAGGCCTGGGCGGCGGCCGGCGCGCGGGACGTGCGCATCCCCATGGCTCCGGGTGCAGCGGGGGTGGTCGATTGAACGCGCGCGAGTGGCTCTCCCGCGGCACCCCGCAGGGGCTGCCCGACCTCGCCGTGCTGGGCGCGCCCATCCACCGCGCCTCGATCAGCCTGACCAGCGCGCACACGACACCGCCGGCGATTCGTGCCGCCCTGGAGCGCTTCTCGACCTGGGACGGGGACCACAACGTCCAGCTCGAAGACTTGCGCGTGGTCGACCTCGGCGACATCGAGGGTGACGACGCCGACCCTGACGCGACGGCGGCGCACGGGCGCATCCAAGCCGCCGTGGCGGACGCCTTCAAGCGCGCCCCGGTGGTCGCCGTTTTTGGCGGCGACAACTCCCTGACCCGACCGGCGATGGCGGGCGCCGCCCACCGCGGACTCGGCGAAAGCTGGGGACTGCTGACGCTCGACGCCCATCACGACTGCCGACCCCTCGACGACGGCGCCAGCAACGGCAGCCCGGTCCGCGGCCTGATCACCGACGGCCTGCCTGCGAGCCGCATCGCCCAGATCGGCATCCGTGGCTTCGCCAACCACGAGGACCACGCCGCCTGGGCGCTGGCGCAGGGGATCGACGTCCGCACCGCCGACGAGGTGCGCGCCGAGGGCATGGCGGCGACCCTGCACCACGTGCTGGCCGACCTCCGAGTCGAGAACGTCACCGACATCTATGCCGATATCGATATCGATGTCCTCGACCGCGCCTTCGCCCCCGCGTGCCCGGCCAGCCTGCCCGGCGGGCTGCGACCGCCCGACGTGCTGGAGGCTGCCTACATCCTGGGGGCCGACCCCGCGGTGCGGGCGGTCGACTTTGTCGAAGTCGATGCGGCGGCTGACGTGGCCGGGATCACCCTGCGGGTGACGGCGGCGGTGTTCCTGGCCTTCTGCGCCGGGCTGACCAAACGCTTGCGGTGAGCGGCGCTGACCTCGTCGTCCACAACATCGGCGAGCTGGTCACCTGCGACCCGGCCCAAGGCGAGGCCCCCGGCGTCATCCGGGACGCCGCGCTGGCGGCAACAGACGGGGTGATCACCTACGTGGGACCCGCGTCGGACCTTCTAGAGGGAACCGGGGCGCGGGAGATCGACGCGGGGGGCGCGGCGGTGGCGCCGGGCTTTGTCGATTGCCACACCCACGCGGTCTGGCTCGGCGACCGGGCCGACGAGTATGCGCAGCGCGCTGCGGGGGCGACCTACGAAGAGATCGCCGCGGCCGGCGGTGGGATCGTCTCGACCGTACGCGCCACCGCAGCCGGCACCGTCGACGAGCTGGTGGCAGCGGCGCGGCCTCGACTGGAACTGATGGCGCGCGAGGGCACCACGACCGTCGAGATCAAGAGCGGATACGGGCTGGACCGCGATGCGGAAATGGGCCAGCTCGAAGCCGCCGACCGGCTCGGCCGGGAGCCCGGCCTCCCCGACGTGGTCGCTACCTACCTGCCGCTGCACGCCGCGCCGCCAGGCGACCGGGCCGCCTTCCTCGACCGCGTCATCGAGCAGGACCTCCCTCACGCCGCACCCCGCGCGCGCTTCGCCGACTGCTTCTGCGAGACCGGCGCCTTCTCGGTCGAAGAGTGCGAGCGGTTCCTGGTCGCGGCCAAGGCCGCCGGGCTGCGGCTCAAGATCCACACCGAGCAGCTCAGCCACAGCGGCGGCGCGGCGCTGGCGGCTCGGCTTGCAGCCGCCAGCGCCGACCATCTCGAGCATGCGTCGGACGACGACATGCGGGCGCTCGCAGCCGCCGGGGTCGTCGGCGTGATCCTGCCCGGGGCCGCGCTGACCCTGGGGGGTCCGCCTCCACCCGGCCGCCGGCTCCTCGACGCCGGTGTGACCGTCGCCATCGCCACCGACTGCAACCCCGGCACCAGCAACACCGAGTCGATGCCCCTGATGGTCTCGCTGGCGGTGGCGCTCGCCGGCCTGACCCCGGCCGAGGCCCTCGTCGCGGCGACCTCGGGTGGCGCGGCGGCGCTGCAGCTCGGCGACCGAGGGGTGCTCCGGGTCGGCGCCCACTGCGACCTGGCAATCCTGGAAAGCGATCGCTGGCTCGACATCGCCTACCACCTCGGCTCTGGCGGCGTTGCCACCACGGTGCGGCGCGGCGAAGTCATCTCGGGAGCCGGCGGCTGATGGGATACCTCCGGTTCTACCGGCGCAAGCAGATCTTGCCGGGGCTGCGCCTCAACTTCAGCAAGCGCGGCGTCAGCGCGTCGGTGGGCGTCCGGGGGGCGCACGTCACTCTTGGCCGGACCGGGGTCCGCACCACCGTCGGCGTGCCCGGCACCGGGCTGTACTACACCTCACTGGCAGCCGCGAAGCATGGCCGCACCGGTGCCAAGCGGCGCGGCACCCCGCCAGGCTGGTACGCGGACCCATGGAAGAAGGCGCGGCTGCGCTACTGGGACGGCAGCAAGTGGACGGGCTACAACAGCGGCTAGGCCGCAATGTGGGCTAAGCCGGGCTTAGGATCTCGAGGCCGTATTTGCGCGCGGCGTCAGCCAGCCGACGGTCGTATGTAAACATCGCCCCCACCTCATCGCCCAACGACAGCGCCGCTGCGAGGTGGATGGCGTCCAGCGTTCGTAGCCGTACCGGATCCACGCGCGACGCGGAGTCTAACAACGAAGAATCGGCGTCGATGAGGCCTATTCGCCGCAGCACTCGCTCTGCCCTCTCTACGAGCCGATCGTCGGGAGCACGCTGTGGCTGTGAAGCGGCTAGGCGGGAAGCGCGCAACACCTCGGCTTGGGCGATCGAGCAAGAGATCCACTCTTCCCAGCGTTCCAGCTCCCGGTTTAGTGCATCGCTCTCCGCCTCATGTAGCACGAGCTTTAGGATCGCCGAAGACTCGATGTAAGCGACGCCGCTCAGAGGCGGTCCTCTTTCATGTAATCGAGTATTTGTTGCATCGACTGCCCGCCCCGGAGCCGGATTCGCAGCGGGGGACCCAGCGTGCTGCGACTCGCGGTTGGTGCTGTGGCTCGGCCTTCCGCGACCAGGCGCTGAAGGACCGTCGACCGCTCTGGCAGCGGACCAAGAACCGCAACCGGCTGCCCGCGCTCTGTGATCTCAATGGCCTCGCCGGCTTTGACGCGATCGAGGTAGACGCTCAGGTTCTGCCGGATCTCTCTCACGCCGACCTGGCTTCGGTTGGTCATGTAGCACATGGTAGCACTTCGCTGGATCAGCGGTTCAAGGTCTTATCGGCTCCGTACCTTCAGCAAGCAAATCGAAATATTGCTCGTAGCTGAATCGTCGGTTTCGCATTTGGCCAGTCAGCTCCTCAACTATTCCTAGATCGACTAGACGGGAGAAACTAGCCGCCACTGTCGGCTGGCTGAGGCCCAGGTGTTTGGCGGCGTCCGGGATCGACACGAACGGCCGGCGCTGCAGGAGATCGTGAACTCGCAGCACAGACGCCGACGTGCCATGACGTTCTTGAATTCGCTGGCGATCAGAATCCACGAGAGCAAGGATTCTGCGAGCTGTATCCGCGCCCTGGTCCGCCACCGCCTCGACCCCTTCCAAGAAGAACGCCACCCATGCCTCCCAATCGCCGTCGAGACGCACAGCCTGGAGCAGCTGGTAGTAAGTCTGTCGATTGATTTTGAAATGCAGGCTGAGGTAGAGCAGGGGCTCTATCAGGGCACTCTCAGAGCAAAGGAGCAGGGTGATCAGGAGGCGACCGACTCGCCCGTTGCCGTCCAGGAATGGATGGATGGTTTCGAACTGGGCGTGTGCAAGGGCGGCCTTCAACAGCACGGGCGTCCGTTCCGGGTCGTCGTGAAGGAACCTTTCGAACTCGCTGAGCAGGCCGGGGAGCTTCTCGTGCGGCGGAGGGACAAAAGTGGCGGTCGCCGCCCGGGTTCCGCCTAACCAGTTCTGGCTCTTGCGGAACTCGCCCGGGTCCTTGTCACTGCCCCGTCCGGTAGCAAGGAGAATCCCGTGGATTTCCTTCAGCAGCCGCCGCGAGAGCGGAAATCCTTCCCGAATCCGCATGACGCCATGGTTCAGGGCCGCGACGTAGTTGGAGACCTCGCGAACATCAGCCGTCGGGGTGGAGCTCCCTTCTTCCGTCTCGAACAGGAGGAGGTCAGATAGCGACGATTGAGTGCCCTCGATCTGCGACGAGAGGACCGCTTCCTTCCGTACGTAGAAGTACAGCAGTAGATCCGGTTCTGGGAGGAGACTGGCGACTCCATCCAGGCGTCCGAGAGCGCGGTTGGATTTCTCCAACAGGTCATGGAGGCCGGAGTCGAGTGCCAGAGCCGGGGCAGGTGGTAGCGGATTGGGAACAAAAGCCTCGTAGGGCTCC
This sequence comes from Candidatus Dormiibacterota bacterium, assembly GCA_036824145.1. Taxonomy (GTDB): domain Bacteria; phylum Chloroflexota; class Dormibacteria; order DASZGP01; family DASZGP01; genus DATMMS01. The sequence continues at coordinate 791 of DAITAT010000046.1, read as the reverse complement.
GAGCCCAGGCCGGCAGTGGCGAGCTCGCCTTGAAGGCCTCGTTTCATCGGAACGACCCGTTATGCAAGTTTGGTTTCATTAGCCCCATCACTATGAAAGTATAGGCCCAAATTCTTTCATAAGATTCGAGATTCAAGCGGGATGCGAGACGGGCAGTCGACCTAGCGTTGGCCGACTTAGCGACAGCGAGGGCTAAGTAGCCAGGCGTCCTTGAGGTGTCGGCGATCGGAGCGCCGAGGCCCCGGCCAGGGCCATCCCGGCTGCGGCCACCAGCAGTGCCACAACGCTCAGCCAAGAGATAGCGTCGAGGTGGAGCGGAAGATACGAGTCGCTGAGCACTCCCCATGAGGGAGCGACGTGGACCGCAAGCAGCCCGATGAACGCCGCCGTACCGAACGCAGCGGCGGCAAGCGGTGCGACCGGGTGCCGCCGCAGCACCAGGACCATCACCACGAGGGCGGTAGCGATGTTCAGCAGGCCAAGGGTTACGACCGCAGCGGCAGGGCTCCGGCCCTGGCGGATGTGGTCGGCGGTATGCAGAAGGTCTAGGACCAAGTAGCCGACCGCGAAGAACCGAAGGGCTTGGCCCGGTGTTATCCGCTCCACCACGCGGCGAGTATAAAGCGCGCCTGCGTGCCCATCCTGCCCGATCAGCGGTAGCGTGAATAGACCGTGCTATGGGTAAGTTGATCCGGACATGATGCATTCCAGCGGCGGCGGGCCCTTCCGGCGCCGCCCCAAGCGCAACACCGGCGCCCCGGTGCCCACCGAAGAGGCGTCGACCTCGGGGA
>DAITAT010000045.1:0-14329 GCA_036824145.1 Candidatus Dormiibacterota bacterium | reverse complement strand
CGGAACCCGGGACGGTGGTTACTGACTCAGGCGCGAGCCCGAGCAAGGGCTCTCGAGCCGCGACGGACTTTTAAGCAGAGAGTCGTGGGTTCGAGTCCCACAGGGCCCACCAGTTTTCGAATACGAACCACCCCGCCGGACTATCACGTTTTCCTCGCCGCGCTGACGAATGGCATCTTGATCGGCGAGATCATCGCCTACGCCGCGCCCACGAAGGACGAAGCTATCGCCGAGGGCCTTCGGCGGCTGGACACCGGGGCCTGTGCCTGCCCCGATGGGAACCAACATGGGAGCCGCCCCGCCTCAACGATCGGCGGCAGCATAATGCCTGCCATGGCCACGCCAGCCGGGACGGCCAACTTCTCCGTCGATGAGACGCGGAAACTCCGCGAGCTCGCCACAGCTGGCATCTCCATGGCTGAAGCGGGGCGCCGACTCCACCGCAGCCATTCCACCGTCATCCGGCACGCCAGGAAGCTGGGCTTGGAGTGGCGCCGACCGCCGACTGCTCCGAAGCGCGCCAAGGCGCCTAAGGCAGCTGCCGGACGGCGCTGGACCGAGGCCGAGGATGCGCGCCTGAGGCAGCTGGTCGCAACTGGCGCCTCCATCGATCAAGCCGCTAAGGATCTGGACCGGCAGGTTTCGCTCGTTTGGCGTCGAGCCGACCGGATGGGGCTAACTTGGGCAAGGAGCCGATTCCGCTAGCCGCTGACCTCCAAGACAGCCACCACTGGCGCAGCGCCCACCTCCCACACCGAGACCCGGCAGGCCTCCAGCAGGCGGCTCAGCCGCGAGACGGTCTCATCCCCAGCCGCCCCCAGGACGGCGTCGAGCGCCGACTCCGCCCAAGTAGCCATTGCCGCGGAAAGAGGCAGTTGGCGAGCGCGTCTAACAGGCGAGGCGGCGCGCAGGTCGACCCGGTCGAGTAGCAACAAACGGTCCGGCCCCCTCGGACGATTCCAAGGAGGCCGGATCTTAGAAGGGGGACAGGCGCCGGGGGGGACCCCGGACGCCACCAGGACACGGGGAGCGGAGGGGTACTCAAAGATGTTCCCCTTCGGCAGGATTTGGAGTCCCCTTTCCGCAACGATCCTGCAACGCCTGCCTAACGTTTCGTTGTAACAAGCTCCGAGTCTGCCGAAAGAATGGCGAAGCGCCTGCGTTATATAGGCGCGGGGATTCCCGGCGGAGGGCAGTGGGGGGCCCGGAAGAGTCGCCGGGGAGCGGGGGGGGCCAGCCCCGCGCGATTAGAGAGGGGCGGCCTTCGTGCCGCCCCTCTCGCCAATTACAGGCGGCGGTTGGCGTCAGGCTGCGCTGCTTCACGCCGGGCCGCGTCAGTGTGGAGCACTGCAGGCGATCACCGCGACGCCGACAGCCACCGGCCCGTCCTTGTTCGCTGCGCCCCGCGCCGTCCACGATGATTTAGTAGCGGCGGTTTCGCTGGCGGCTTACGACCACATGGGCGACTACGACGGCACCGCTTCGCCGCAGGTCTACGGAACCCAACCGGCAGCCTCCGCTCAATCTGCTACGGGCGCCTGTCGCCGCGTAGGCACTCTAATAAGGTCTGGCCCCCCTCTTCGAGGAGGCCAGACCCGAGGGGGGGACTGGCGTAGTGTGCAGGTCCGTTTTGAGTTCGTCAATCCGGAACATTTGGCTTTGAACAGCGGTTCCGGGTTTCTCTACAGCCGCCTGTGGAGATCCTTTGGAGAGCGTATTGCCGGGCCGATTTAGGCCCTCCCGACCGGTGGAGAACCCGGCGCGGGGTGCAAGGGCGGCCGCGTCCGGTACTACGCCTTCCAAGACGGCGAACGCGCCGAGCGACGCTTCGAGCGCGAGGACCGCGATAGGCTGCTCAGGCCGGGGACGCCCAGGAGTCCTAGGCTGAACGGCCTCCAAGATCCAGCGACACCTGGAGAGTAGCCAGAAGTAAGCGGACGAGCGCCGCTACCGGGACGCGTTCAGCGAGATCGCCATGGCCACGCGTCCCCGGACCGTCGACCCGCGCTGGTCCGGCCCCCTAGATTCGCTGGATGACTCCGATCATGTTCCCGTCGTCGTCCTTGAACCAAGCGCCCTTCCCAACACCCTCGAGGGTGGCGATGCCGTTCTCGGTCTTCAGGCTGGGCGTGTCGTACTCCTCAAAGACGACACCCTTCGCCCTCATGTCGGCGACCTCGGACTCGACGTCGTTGACCCGGAGGCCGAGCTGGGTGTGCCCGCCGCGAGTCGGGTTGGGGGTCTGATAGACGGTGAAGCCGCTGCCGCCGCCCATATCGTAGTCAACGCCACCCGGGTTCTCCTCCGTGGGCGACAGGCCGAGCTTGGCCCAGAAACCCTTGGCCCTCTCGAGATCCGCCGCCGGCAGGATCGCGCGCGCTATGGCGTCTTTGAGCATCTCCATCCTCCTTCTGTGGCGGCGCGGGTTGCGCCGTGGGCAATCAGGATACAACGCCGTGCAGGGGCCGCGAGCCGGTGGAAGCCGGCGCATCCGGTGGACTCCCCCCACCGGGCGGCGGGAACGGTAGCAGGCAGCCGGTCGAGATGCTGTGGCGAGCCTAGCCAACCACCCGGACCCTGGAGGGGTCGAACCTGGGCATCCCGGGCTTGCTACCGGGTGCTATGACCACCCTGGCTAGCGCCATGCTGATGAGCGCCTGGCGCTGGTCGTTCGTGCGGTCAGGCTAAGCGCGGTGGCAGCAACGGGGGTGCAAAAAGGTGCCCGTTGCTGCCACTCGGTGCCACTCGGTGCAATACGAAAGGGGCACATAAGTTCGGCCGCGTCGGCCTTTTAAGCAGAGAGTCGTGGGTTCGAGTCCCACAGGGCCCACAAGCTACCCTCATCACCGTGACCAGCTGGGCTGACGTCGAGAGCACGGAGCCTGAGTTTGCCGCGAGAGTGCGGGCCATTTTCGATTCCCGCCGCCACAAGTCGCTGGCCACCTTGCGACGCGACGGCTCGCCGCGCATCAGTGGCATCGAAGTCGAGTTCCGCGACGGGGAGGTTGTGCTCGGGATGATGCCTGGCTCGCGCAAGCTGGCCGACATTCGGTGTGATCCGCGGCTGACGATCCAGGCCCAGTCCGCGGATCCGCCAGAGGACAATCCGGCGGTGTGGGCCGGTGATGCCAAGCTCTCCGGCCGCGCGGTCGAGCGGCCCACCGAAGGCGAGCACCCACCCGGGTCCCGCTTCAGCGTCGACATCGAGGAGGTCGTGTTGACCCACCTTGACGCCGGGGCCACCGAGTTGGTGATCGAGTCCTGGCACTTGGACCGCGGGCTCGTCGTGCGATGCAGAACCTGACCTGGGGGCGTCGGCATGCGGGTCGGTAGACTGGCCGAGCCATGCGCGACGGAGACTATGAACCCGGGTCGAAGCAGGACTTCGACCGCCTCTACCAGGCCACCTACCAGCGCATTTTCCGATCCCTGGTGGCGCTAACCAACAGCCCTGCCGCCGCGGAGGACTGCACCCAGGAAGCTTTCTTGAAGGCCTTCAAGGACTGGAAGAACTGGAACCGGACAGCTCCAGCGGAGGCATGGGTGCACCGGATCGCAATAAACACGGCCCTGTCCCACAGGCGCCGAGAGCGCCTCCGCGAGGTTGGCGAGTTGGTCCGTCGCCTCGGTCGTCCGCACGAGCCAGACCCGACCGAGCCGGAGATCGGTCCCGACCTGTTGCGAGAGATCAAGCGCCTGCCCCCAAAACAGGCCGCTGCGATCGTTCTGCGCCACCTCCACGGCTACAGCAACCGGGAGATGTCGGCAATCCTGGGCATCCCTGAGAGCACCGTGGCCACCAGGCTCGCCGAGGCCAAAAAAACGCTCCGCGCCCGCCTCGGCCCAGATCGCAAATGAAAAACGGATACTTCCGGCCTGTCGCGCGTCCCTCTAGTAACAGCCATGAATAGCGGCAATGGATTCGACCTCGACGGCCAGCTGGAGCAAGAGTTCCACAGGCAGGTGGGCAGCCTTAGCGGGCCCAGCCCACAGGTATCCCAATCTGCCTATCACGCTGCCTCCCTGAAGGCGGCGCGCCCGGGTCTTCGTTCGTCCCTCGGCTCCGTGGCCTCATCGAAGGCTGCGGGCGGTCTGGCGGTGGCGGCGCTCGCCGTGGGGGGCGGCTCGCTTGCCGCCGCCGCCGCGACTGACAGCACCGACCCCGGGGTCTGGGGCAGGACGGTCACCGCGGCAGTCGCGACGTGCAAGGACCAGCTCAACAACGGGATCCACGGCATCGGCGAATGCGTCAGCCAGGTGGCCAAGCAGAAGGGTGCCGAGGCGCGAGCCGCTCATTCGCATGGCAAGTCTGGCCAGGATCACCCGACCGGCCCGTCCACAGCGACACCGAACGGCAACGGGAACGCCAACGGGAACGCCAACGGGCACGCTAACGGTCGCCCCAGCGGTGCGCCTGCTGGCCCGCCGAGCACGACCCTATCGGGGCCCAAGGACAACCATCCAACGGGTCCGCCGACAACCCCGCCGCGCCTGACGAAGTAGGCCCCCTCCCGGGCACCAACAGGAGGACACCCAGATGATTTCGATTACCAAGAACCTTCGGTCAGCGGCGATTGTGGCCATCGCCATCGGGGCGCTGGCGGCTACTGGCGCAATGGCGCAGAACCTGTCCACACCGGGGGCATCGCATCGCCCTGAATCGAAGTCATCGGCCGCTCCGAAGGCGACGCCCAGCCCTAAGCCCAGCGAGTCGCCGAATATCACGGCCTCCAATTCTGCGCAAACCGAGAAGGCTGACGTTGCCAAGACTGACGCCGACAAGCATGGCGACTGCGTTTCCGCGGTCGCACGGAACCACAGCCTTGTCGCCGACAACGGACACGGCCAGAGCACCCACGGCGCGGCGGTGAGCAAGGCGGCGCACGACTGTCTTAAGTAGCCTGGGCCAGGCTGCACATCGAGGGTGATTCCGCCCCCGAGGCCCCGGTGCCTGGCTCGAAGCCTGAGCTCGATACCCAGGTGAGCGGTCAGGTCTGGCGCCGGGAGGCCGACTTGGTGGAGGCCGTACGGTGCTCATCGAGCGGCGACGATTTGGGGCCCAAACAAGACGAGGTGGATACGGTGTAGGATAGAGGGCTGGTCGCGACTCATTTGGGGACGTCGCGGGTGAGAGGGAGAGGAGGATGTCGACACAGTCGTGGAGGACGCGGCTCGGAGTCGCGATGGCGGCACCATTGGCCGCAAGATTGGGGGGTGTTGATTCCATGAGCTGCACCGCAGCTTTGGATAAATACGACCTCGGGTGAGAGTCACGCGGCCGGCGGTTTCGCTCGCGCGGATCCGGAGTGGGACCAGGCTCCGCGGGCAGGCCATGCTCGAAGTTGCTTTGATCACGCCCCTGCTGCTGTTGCTGCTCGGGGGCGTTGGTGACCTGGGTCGCGCGTTCTACTACAAAATCGCGGTTACCAACACCGCCCGCGAGGCGGCCCACTGGGCGACACTCGGGCCAGCGCCCACCGATGACCAGATCCTGAATCTCGTGTCGACACCGTCGCAGGAGAGCTATGGGATCTGTCTCGCCTCGAATGGTCCGAACTGTTCCTCCGGTAACGGCGGCCTTGCCCCTTCGTCGGTGGTCAATGCCGCTCCCGGCACGATGACGCCCCAGGAGCTTGCCAACCCGAGCGACGACCCGCATCTTTCGCCGGGACACTCCTTCCTTTTCATCTACCCAGGCTTCTCGGGACGAACCAGTCTGGCGCCTGGGATGCATTGGGCCGAAGTCGCGTCGAGCAGTCACATCATCACCGCGCCCGCGCCAGATCAGGGAGGCCTTGAGGATGTCCTGAAAGCGGCCGGCGGGAGCCTCTACCCGGTCACTGCCGACGCCGCCTCATCCAGCTGCTACACGTGGACGGGGGTGACGCTGTCACAGACCTCGTTCACCACCCAGAACACCCCTACCTACCAAGTCGGTCCATTGATCGCCACCTTAACGGGCATTTCCGGCTCAAACGGGGCCAAGAATAAGGCCAATTTCACGGTCAACCAGGATGTCAGCGTGCCGTCGTTCCAGCAAACTTGGACGTCAAGCGCCAATGCCACCGGGTCGATCGACCCGAGTTCGACGCCACCGATCTCCGACACCGTAACGATGTCTGATAAGAAGGCCGCCACGCCCGGTTCCTATACATACCAGGTACAGGTGACGTCGACCGGGGGTGGCTGCACGCAGCAGGCCGTGACCGCCAACTTCACGGTCACGATTCCCCCTGCTCCTTCCCCATCGCCGAGCCCGTCGCCTTCACCCACCGCCACCCCAACAGCGACCCCATCGACCAGTCCGGCCCCAACCCCATCGGGCGGATCCGGCCCGGCGCCGCTCGGGCGACAGATCACATGCACGGTGATCTATTACTTCACGCCTGTGACCCCCCTGGGCTTGGTGGCCGGGCCGAACGTGTACATCGTCGGCACCGCCACGCTGCAGGTCACCTACTGAAATGACCCTGACTAGTCGTTCGCAACCAGGTCGGAACGCCCCCGGCCAGGCTATGGTCGAGTTCACCCTGATCCTCCCGGTGCTGATGCTGATGATCCTGGGGCTCGCCGACGTGGCACGCGCGGTATACGAGTACAACATCATCAGCAACAGCGCGCGCGAGGGCGCGCGCGAAGCCGTCCTGGCGTACAACCAGTGCTCCAATACAGTGAACGCATGCCAGTCGCCCCCCCCCGCCGGGGCCTCAATTATCGGAGTCGACAATGCCATCGACCGCGCCGGGGCGGGGCTCGTTGGATACAAATTCGCCACCAACACGATCGGTTCCCGCAGCTCAGCGCCCTGCACTCCGGCGCCAAACCAGGGGTGCGTCTGGGTCTTCGTGATAGACGGCACGACCACCACCAGCTGCACGCCCCCCAATCCGACGAGCCCGGGGGGAACGGGAACCGACACCTGGGGTATCTGCGACTTCGATGCGAACAAGCAAGGCGGTCACAGCGTGGTGGTGGAGATTGAGTTCAAGTTTCAGCCACTAACGGCGCTGGTGGCCAACGCGCTCGGCAATTCAACGATCTTCTGGGCCAAGTCCGAGATGAAAACGGAGTACTGACGCATGACAAAGTCCAACTCTCGCGGCGACCTCCGACGCAACCAGCGTGGACAGGTACTGGTGCTGTTTGCGCTTAGCTTGACGTTCCTGGTTGGTATTGCCGGTCTCGCCATCGAGGGTGGCTTACTCGAGGCAGACCGCCGTTTTGATCAGGCCATATCGGATGGGGCAGCGCTGGCTGGGGCCCACAAGCTGCCCAGCGTCGACACCACGCCAGCCTTGACGCAGGCGGCCCACTACGCCGTCGCCGCGCTGAATAGCGGTCAGATTCCGTCTGCCTGCAATATGGCCACTCTGGCGGTAGATACCCCGAGCGGACCAGGGGTCGCGCTGCCGACAGGCTGCGATCCTTCGCCCTCCCACTCCCTTCAGATTCACACGAACTACAATGGCCGGCCCGACCAGATCCTGGTGCGCCTCGACCATCGTGGGATAACGCTGAACCTGGCAGCCGTTGTTGGAGCCGGCCCAGGTTCGACCGCCTCCCGTTCAGTGGCCAGGAGCTCAAGTGCGGGAACGCCATTTGGCTTCGGCCTCTACGTCAGGGGGAACTTGCATACGGTCGGCAACACCACAACCACCGTGCTGGGCAACGTGTACGTGCGTGGCTGCATCGAAAACAACAACCAGGACCAGGTGGTCGTCAAGCCTTCAACGGACGGCAGCCAGCTCGGCTCGGTGGAGGTCTACGGCGACCAAAGCGTGCCTGGGGTCGGGAGCATGCCGCAGGTCTGGACCAACGGTTCGAGTAACGGCTGCAACTCGTTCGTCGATGGTTCAACCGGCCCCAGCCAATGGGGCGCCTCGGGTCACGCGCCCGGCGCCTGTGCGCCCGCGTCCACGGGACCGGGCACTGCCGGCTTCAACACAGGCGTCTGCCCAGCCGGTGAGGTTCCCTTGATTGGCTTTCCGACCTTCACCCCCCACGACAGCACCGGGTGCCCAAACGCCCCCGGGACGTTTACCACCACCAGAGGCACCGCCACGATGGGCTGCTACAGCGCTTGTGCCGCGGGCGGCGGCAACGTGATCGTCCCCGACGGCACCATGTTCTCGCCGGGCACATACGCTTTTGTCGGTAACGGGGCGGCGGGAGGTTGCGACGTGATGTTTGCGGGGAGTGCGTCGGTCGCCCCGACCCCAGGAGACGGCTTTGGGGGTGTCACCTTCTACGCCTACAACGGGGCGTCGTTATGCTCTGGGAAGAACGATTGCGCCCACGCTGACGCCAGCGGCACGATCACGCTGAATGCCCCCAATGTTCAGTCCCCGCTCAACAAGAATTTCGGCATGCTGGCCTACAGTTGCAATGGCACCTGTGGCAACGCTTCTGGGGACTTCGACTTCAAGAGCCCTCACGTGGATGTCAGCCTGACCGGGACCGTGTACAACCCTGGGGGCGACTGCATCATTTTCTCCAACGCTGGACAGGGGGTCTCTGGGCAGCTGATCTGTGACAACGTCACACTGCAGGGCGGCACCGTAGGTGGCGGGCTCGCCGTCCGTGGGTATACAGGCGTGGAAGCCACCCCGAATTTCCTGGCTCAGCTGATCGAGTAGCGCTGGGTCCATCCTCAAAGGCCCCATCAGGGTCTCGTTCCACCGGACATGCCAAGCTGCTGATGACGCAGTTGACGACGAACCGGTCGGCCCTGGCGAGCTCCTCGGGGCTTCGGCGTGGTGAAGACAGCCATGGCGCCGTTCAGGTCGGCGAACGTGCCGATCATCGGCAGCGTGCCCGCGTCCCTGAATGTCTGCCAACGTTCGCGGTGAGCCGGGAAGTCCTTGGGCGCCGTCTCTCGGACATCCTCGCCGGATTCGTAGAGGAGCACCTATTTCATGAAGCGCCTCCGATGACGTTCATGGAACCGCTGGCGTAGTCCTAAACCGTCAAGGAATACGAGCGGCGGCTTGCTCGTGGAGACCTCGAGTGGGTCGAGGGCTCAGAGGCAGAGCAAGCGCTGCGTGCCTGAGGTCCGCTGGACCAGGAACGCACTCGGTTACGCGCTCGAACTAAGCCGAAAGAACCGGGCGCGGATCCTTGCCCAAGTCCCGCGGCTGGCCGAGTTCCCTGAGCTTGGAACCGCGCTTGCGGGGCCGTACGAGGGAAACGCAGGCTGGTCGTCGGCAGATTCAACGCCGTCTACGAGCACGCTCGCACGGCCCATGATCCGGATTGTCTTCATCGTCTTCAGCGGTCGTCGGTAGCGGATTCAGTCAGCCTAAATCGACCTCACAAGCTGGCGACCGCCCGCAAAGCCTGCAAGCGCACCACCCGGTGCGACCGCGGCGAGCAGCAACCATGGGGTTGACTGCGGTGCGGTGGCGGCGGTGGCGGTGGTCCTTCGGGCGCCCTTCCTGGCCGTCGCGGCCGCGGCGGCGATATCCACGGCACTGCTCCGGCTGCTCTAGCGGTGCGCCGTTTTTTGTCTTGCCGGGTATGCTGCGGTGATCGGCATCTCTTGAGGTGGAATGATGGGAAACAAGGATCGGCAGAAGGAAGTCAAGAAGAAGAAGCCCAAGAAGCCGAAGGTGGCCACCCAGGTCGCCGCCCCCCGGGAGCGCTACTCGCCGCCGCCCCCACCGAAGCCCGACCGGGCAGACTAACGCCGGCCGGCTCTCATCGTCCCCTCAGACACCGTCTGGCCGCGGGCGATTAAGATGGGACCCTCGGGTGTTGGGGTGGTGTCTCCAATCGCCTACCTGAGCGTGTTGGAGGTGACCTTTGCATCGAAGGGCTCGGGCAAGGGGGGGTGAGCTGGTCAGGGCGCTGGCGTCGGCGTTGGTGGCGGTGGTGGCAACCGTCGCCGTCACCGCGCACCCCATCGGCATCGGCACCGGGGACATTGCCCGCGCCGCGACCCCGGCTTTGATCGGCTTCTCCTTCAGTCCCCGGACAGCGCTCTACGAGGGCCAGGAGCCGGTCACCGCGCTACGCACGCTGGTTGATGAGCTGAACCCCGACCTCGTCCGCCTGCCGGTCTACTGGGACGCGGTGGAGGCCAACCGTGGCTCCTTCGACTTCACCGAGACCGACCAGCTGATCAAGGTGATCGAGGATTACAACCGCACTCGAGGGACGCGACCGGCGCGGGTCATCCTCATCGCCGGGGTGCGCAACATGGGCTACCCCGAGGCCTACGTCCCCGAGTGGGTCCCGGCTGCGGAGCGTGACCCGGCCGCTCAGATGACCGCCGACCCGGAGTACCGCAGCTACCTCAAGGCCACCTTCTTCCACTATCACCCCAGCCCGCTGGTCTTCAGCTGGCAGCTCGAGAACGAGCCTCTCGACAACGTGCCGACTGGCGCCGTCACCGACGCCAGGATCACCGGCGACAACCTCCAGGATGAGCTCGAGTTGCTCCGCTCGATCGACAGCCGGCCGGCCGTGATCACGACCTACAACTCGTCCACCCTGTCGCTTGACACGGCGGCGCTCACGCCGTCGTCCCACGCCTCGCCCGCCGGCGCGGCCCTGCCCGCCGGTCACCCGCTCGAGGCGCTGCAGTCGGGCGACGCCCTGGGGCTGGACCTCTACGTCGTCACCGGCGACACCTCCCTGACCGACGCCAACGCCCGCAAGCGCATCGACTGGAAGCGTGCCGCGCTGCCCTACTGGTCGGACCAGGCGCTGGCCGCCGGCAAACCGCTGTGGATCACCGAGATGCAGGGGGCACCCTGGCCGGGGCTGTCCAACTTCACGATCTCCGATCTTCTCTACAGCGCGAACGCGTACCATCACCAGGCGGCCAGCGTGGTCCTCTTATGGGGTGTGGAGGAGTGGCTGGGATCGCCGGACTGGATGGCGGCGGGGAAGCAGGCCAGGCAGATCCTCACCGGTTAGCCGCCGGCTTCGATCTGGGCCATCTCCCGCCAGGCCTGGGCGGTGGCGGCGGCGGTCTGGTCCCAATCAAAGAGCTGGGCCCTTCGGAGACCCTCAGCGGCCATCTGGCGGCGCTGATCGCGGTCGCGAAGGAGCGTTTCGCACGCGGCTGTCAGAGCCTCCAGGTCGCCGGGCGCCGCCAGCAGAGCGGACTCGCCGGCAAGCTCCTCGAGGACGGTGCCGCTGCTGGTCAGCACCGCGCATCCGCAGGCCATCGCCTCCAGCACCGGGAACCCGAAACCCTCACTAAGGCTGGCGTAGAACAGGAATTCCGCGCCCGAGTAGAGCACCGCGAGCTCCTCGTCACCCAAGAACCCGGTGTGGATCACCGGCACTGGCATCGACGTCGCCTTCGCCGGCCTGCCGGTGACCACGATCGTCAAGCCCTGAGGCGGGTCCTGGATCCGCGAGATCGCCTGCACCATGGCCGGGAAGTTCTTGCGTGGGCTGCTATAGGGGCCGACCATGAGGATGTAGGGGCCGAGGATCCCATGAGCGCGGCGCACGCTCTCGACGAGGTGCTCGGGGACGGGCCGGAAGGCCTCGTGGTTGATGCCGAAGGGGGTGACGTGGATGCGGTCGTTCAGCTCCGGCAGGTGTCGCAGGATGGCGTTGGCCGTGGTGTCGGTGCTGACCAGGGCGCCACGGACCAGCGGCGCCGCCCGGCGTAGGCTGCGCCGCAGGTTGACGCGGTTGTAGAGGCTGGCGGTGGGAGGGTCGTCCCACGGCGTGTCGTCGTGGATTGTCATCGACATCGCCGGGTCGGCTACGGCGGCGACTTTGAATGCGCTGCCATGCAAGATCTCAGCCTCTACCCGCTGGCACGCCGACACCTGGCCTTTGCCGACCCAGCGCTGGTCGTGGGCCAGGACTTTGAGGTGACGCTCGAGGTTGCGGGTCCAGGGCCACTCCTCCGACATGCTGACCGGCACCAGCTCGATTCCGTTGGGCTGGCGGGCGAAGGCGGCGAGCAGCTCGGTGACGTACCTGGAGATGCCACCGGGGTCGGTCTCGGTGACGCTGGTGTCGAAGGCGACGCGCATGGCGCCTATTCTCGCCGCCACCGCGCGCAATCCGTCTCGCGGGCGGGTTTGATCGAACCAGGCCGGGCATAGAATCCATACATGGGGGCCCTGCCTGCCTATTCGCTGAGCACCGAGGGGATCGCCCGGATGTCTGCTGAGATCCGAGAGATGGCCGAGGCACGCAAGGCCGTCATCCTGGCGCACAACTACCAGGTGCCCGAGGTCCAGGATGTGGCCCACTATGTCGGCGATTCGCTGGGGCTGTCGCAGCAGGCTGCCGCCACTAAGGCCGACGTGATCGTGTTCTGCGGCGTTCACTTCATGGCCGAGACCGCCGCCATCCTTTCGCCTACCAAAAGGGTGCTGATTCCCGACCTGGGTGCCGGCTGCAGCCTGTCTGAGACCATCACCGCCAACCAGCTGCGCGATTGGAAGGCCGAACATCCCGGCGCCACCGTGGTCAGCTACGTCAACTGCAGCGCCGAGGTGAAGGCCGAGTCCGACTACTGCTGCACCAGCGGCAACGCCGAAAAGGTCATCCGCAGCATTCCTGAGGACCAGGAGATCCTGTTCCTGCCCGACATGTTCCTGGGCGCCCACCTGGAGCGCGTCACCGGCCGCAAGATGCACGTCTGGATGGGGGAGTGCCATGTGCACGCCGGCATCGATACCGACGACATCGACGCCGCCGTGGCTGAGCATCCTGGCGCCGAGCTGCTGGTCCACCCCGAGTGCGGCTGCACCAGCTCGACGATCTACAAATTCGGCGACAGCGGTCGGCTGCGGGTTCTCAGCACCGAGGGCATTATCAACCGGGCCCGCGAGTCGGAGGCGGAGGACTTCATCGTCGCCACCGAGAACGGCATCCTGCACCGGCTCGAGAAAGAGGTGTCAGGGAAGAACTTCTACCCCGCCAGCCCGGGCGCGATTTGCCGCTACATGAAGATGATCACGCTGGAGAACCTGCACCAGTCGCTGCGCGACGACGTCTATGAGGTTCGGGTCCCGGCCGAGATCGCGGACCGCGCTCGCCTTGCGGTCGAGCGGATGGTCGCTATCGCCTGAGCTTACCTCTGGGCTTGGTCGTCGGCTTGGGCCGCTTGGCCTTCTGGCGTGACGCCACCTCACCGCTGCGGCGCCAGTCCTGACGGACCTGGTGCCATCGGTTGATGAAGGGGCGTGTGATGGGACTGACGATGATTGCGAGCGCTGAGCCAAGGGAGCGCCCCACCAGGATCAGCACCTGACTCAGGGTGTAGTGGTCGGGCCCGTCCTCGACCTCGACCGTCCAGAGCAGGAATTGCAGGACCCGACGTTTTATCCAACCCTGATGTTTGGGTGCAGCCGGGGCCACGTCCTCGGGGTCGACCTTGGCGGCCCGGGCCACCTCGCGCAGGTATGCGACGGTGTCCTCGCGCTCGGCGGTGTCGCCGACCGCAGCGGTGTCCTCGACATCCGAGGTGACGGCCGGCGCCGGGGCGGGCTCGGGCTCCTCAACCAGGGTGCCTATCCGCGCCGCTGCCTCGACTGGGCGAGTGATTGCAGCCGGCGGGGGCTGATGCAGCGCCGCCGCCTCGAACGGCGTGGGAGTCTCGATCGGCGCGGGCGCCTGGGCCACCAGCCAGGGGACGGCCGGCTGCACCAACGGGCGGGGCCCGCCTCCGTTCCTGGCCGACTTCCCGAACGGGTCTGGCGCCCCCCCGTTTGTGGCTGGCCTTGCGAAGGGGTCAGGCTCTTTCCCGTCGCCGGCTGGCGCGGCGGTCGTCGCCGTCTGCCAGGCCGCGTCGCGGATCGCGTCGACGCCCCTGGCGGGTGGCAGTTGCACCGCTTCCGGCCTCGTCCCCAGTTTCAGCCCCTGCAGCACCGCGGCAAGGCCCAGCTGGTACACAGGCTGGTCCACCGGCCAGCCTTCGATAACGCTATACCTGCCATGATGCAGCGCGGCCGCCTCCACCAGCGCCGCACTGCCGGCGAGGCCCGCCCCGTCGACGTTGAATGGACCTCCGCGGTCGATCATGACGGTGTAGGTCTGGTCGCCGGATTCGGCGATCAACGTGTAGCGGCCGCTGTGCTGGCAGGTATCGACGATCACGTCGAGGAAGCTCAGCCGATCGCTCAGGATTGTGTCCTGAACCGCGACTGAAGGTTTGTTCTTCTTACGGAGCATTGATCGCTGTCATTGCACTACCTGTCCCAATCCCGGAGCCTACACGCACGGTCCCGAGAATAGAACCCTCGAATATAGAACGTAACAGCCCTCTCACACCTTAATCGCACCATTCGGGCTGCCCGAGGAGCCTCTTCTTGATCGACTCTACGCCGATGGACTAAAATACTAGTAAATG
>DAITAT010000092.1:0-3108 GCA_036824145.1 Candidatus Dormiibacterota bacterium | reverse complement strand
CTCAAGCGAAGAAGGCGGCTGACGCCGCCGCTGCCGCCGCGGGCGGTGCTCCCGCTGCGACAGCCGAGCGCCCTCCGGCGGCCGAAGCCCCAGCGTCGGCAGCGCCGCCATCGGCTGGGGCTGCCGCTGAGGAGTCAGCGCCCGAAGCCTAGGCCCCCCGGCCCGCCACACTCTCTCAAGTCTAGATCGCCCCGAGGAGCGTCTCGCGCACACCTGACTCCAGGGGCGGGGTTGGCTGGGGAGGCAGGAGTCGAACCTGCAATCTTCTCGTCCAGAGCGAGCTGCCTTACCATTTGGCCACTCCCCAACGGGCACGCCGACAACTTGCCGAAGTCGCGACGAAGCTCACGAATTATATTGAGTGACCCCGCGCGGCAGGCCTCAGAGGGCGTTGCGCCGGGTACCATCGGCCCATCGACACGATCTCGCCCGATCCAGGTGCCAGCGCCCTCCTGAATCGACGCGCGGCCGTCGCCGGATTGGTCGCCGCCGTGGTGGCGACGGCCCTTGTTGCCGACACCCTGGTGCAGCGCGGCAGCGCCGGGCTCTTCAACGATTTCTACGACTACTGGCTGGCGGCGCGAGTGCTCGCCGCGGGTGGCAATCCCTACGACGCGGGCGCCCTGGCGACGACCGCGGCGCATATCGGTCTCCATTACACCGCCGGCACGGGGTACTCCTACCCTGTCCTCTTCGCATATCTCTGCCTGCCGCTGTCAGCGCTATCGGCGTCAACCGCGGCGTGGGTTTTCACGGCGCTGAGCCTCGCCGGCCTGGGCATCGCGGTGGCGCTCCTGGCCACGCCCCTGGCTCGACTGCGCATGAGGGAGCTGATCCTGCTCGCGGTGCTGGCAGGAGGGCTGACCCCGATCGCGGGGTCACTCTACTTCGGCCAGGCCAACCTGCTGATCCTGCCCCTGCTGGCGCTCGCCTATCGAGCCGCCGCCCGCCCCGTGGCATTGGGCCTCGCCACCGCGGTCAAGCTCTATCCCGCTGCCGCGCTGGCGGCCCTGGCGGCCCAGGGTCGGCGCTCGGTGCGCCTGTGCGCCGCCACCGCTGCCGCTGCCGCGGGGCTGACCCTGATCCCCAACCTGGTCGCGGGCAAGTCTTCGACCCAGCTCGCCTCCGGGCTCTTCGGACCCGACTCCTTCTGGACCAATCAGTCGATCAACGGTTGGGTGAGCCGGCTATCGATGACTTCGGAATTCACAAACCCGCCTCTCCCCGGCCTCCCCGTGGTGCCCATCGAGCTGGGCATGGTGGTGCTCCTGGGGGCGGCGGTGCTCGGCGTCATGGTGTGGCGGCGGGGCAGCCCGTGGGCTGGGTGCATCTCCCTGGCGCTGGTTTACGGCATCGTCGTGGCGCCCAAGAACTCGGTCTGGAACTACACCCCGATCGTGCTGCCGCTGTTCTACTGCTGGCCGTTGGTAAGGCGCCGGCCGAAGCTGCTCGCCGCCCTCATTTCGGGCCTGGCCCTGGTCGAGGTTCAGGCGGTGGTCGACTACTTCCGGCACACCTTCTATAGCGGGCCGGCGCTCACCTGGCTGTCGTCCCTCGCCCTCTACGGAGGCCTGGTGCTGATCGGGCTGAATGCCTACCTGTTACTGACGGCGGCCTCCGATCAGCTGCCCGATGGCGTGGTCGAGCCGGACCAGGCATTCGTTGCGGCCCAGTAGTTTGGCTGAGGGCAGCAGGGGAGGGGTCACCGGGCTGCCGGTGAGGGCGATCCGCAGCGTCATGAAGAGCTCGCCAGTTTTCCAACCGTGCTTCTCGGCCAGGGCCCGGAGAGCCGGTTCCATGCTTTCGCCAGGCTCCTCGGCTTCGAACAGGATGCGCAAGTCCTGGAGGACCGTGATGGTGCCGGCCAGGTCCTGCTTCTTGGGCACGACCTCGCCGGGCAGGACCTCGGGGCGGTGAACCAGGAAGTTCAGCAACCCCGGCGCCTCAATTAGCCGCTGCATCCGCTCCTGGACCAGGGGCGCGGCCGCGGCGAGCAGGTCGGGGCTGAGGTCGGTCACGAACGGCGTCAGCCTGGCAACGAACTCCGCCGGGCTCAGGGCGCGGATGTGCAGCCCATTGACCGAATCGAGCTTGGCCTGGTCGAACACCGCGGCGCTGTCCTGGATCTTCTCCAGTTCGAATGCCTCGACCAGCTGCTCCAACTTGAAGAATTCTTCGCCGGTCCCGGGCGACCACCCCAGGAAAGCGAGGAAATTGATCATCGCCTCGGGCAGGTAGCCCATGTCCCGGAACTCCAGGACCGAGGCGGCGCCGTGCCGCTTGGACAGCTTGGTCTTGTCCGGGCCGAGCACGACCGGGAGGTGCACGAAGACCGGCGGCGCCCAGCCGAACATGCCGTAGAGGATCACGTGTTTGGGTGCCGACGCCAGCCATTCGTCGCCGCGGATGACATGGCTGATCTGCATCTCGTGGTCATCGACCACCGAGGCCAGGTGGTACGTCGGGAAGCCGTCCGACTTAAGCAGCACCTGGTCGTCCTGGCTCGAGTTATCAAAGGTGGTATCGCCGCGGACGAGGTCGTGGACCACGGTCTGGCCCCCTGGCACCGTCATTCGGATCGCGGGGACCTCGCCCGCCTCGACCCTGGCCTTGATCTCGCCATCCCCCAGCGAGAGACAGTGGCGGTCGTAGCGGGTGGGCTTGCCCGCCTTGCGCTGCTCGTCGCGGAGCTGCTCCAGGCGCCGCGGGGTGCAGAAGCAGGGGTATGCGTGGCCGCTGTCGATCAGCTGTTGCACCATGGCGTGGTACAGGTCCAGGCGCTGCGACTGGAAGTAAGGGCCGAAATCCCCACCCTTCTCTGGGCCCTCGTCCCAGCCCAAGCCGAGCCAGCGGATGCCGGAAAAGATGCTCTCCAGGCTGGACGGGTCGTAGCGGCTCTGGTCGGTGTCTTCGATCCGCAGGATGAAACTGCCGGCGTGTTTGCGCGCGAACAAGTAGTTAAAGAGGACGGTCCGGGCACTGCCGGGATGGAGAGCGCCGGTGGGACTCGGAGCGAAACGGACCCTGACCGGCATCCGCAGATCGTATCGAACCCGGTGAGGTGGCAGCCGGCGTCATACTTCACGGCGCCTGATAGAAAGCCACTTC
>DAITAT010000008.1:43522-45262 GCA_036824145.1 Candidatus Dormiibacterota bacterium | reverse complement strand
GCGACTCCAAACGGAGGTCGATGGTGCGATTCGGGGAGTACTCCTTCGGCGTCATCCACATTGACGGCATGGCCTACGACCACGACGTCCTGATCGATCGCGGTGAGATCCGCGAGCGCAAGAAAAAGCCCTCCAAGCGGTTCCGCGATGGGTTCGGGCACACGCCGCTTTCGGCCGACGAGAAGATCCCCTGGAAGTGCCGCCGGTTGGTTGTCGGCACTGGAGCGTACGGGTCGCTACCGGTGATGGTTGAGGTCAGCCGGGAGGCCGAGCGGCGGGGCGTGGAGTTGGTCGCGCTGCCCACCCCTGAGGCGATCGCCGCACTGAAGAAGGACACGCGCGACACCAACGCCATCCTTCACGTCACCTGTTAGGCGGACTCGGCGGGGTGACATGAAGCCCCGAGGCCTAGACTGAGCGTCTATCGGTTCAACGAGGAGGAAGCTATGCCGAAATATCTGCTGAAGGTCAGCTACACGCTCCAGGGCATCCAGGGCGTGAGGAAAGAGGGCGGCAGCGGCCGCCGCGAGGCTGCCGCCAAGGTGGCAGAGAGCGTTGGCGGGAAGCTCGAGTCGTTCTACTTCGCCTTTGGAGCGACCGATGTTTATGCCGTCGCTGACCTGCCTGACAACGTGGCGGCCGCCAATCTCGCCACGGCCGTGGCCGCCGGAGGCGGCGCCACCCTCGAGACGGTGCCGCTGCTGACGACCGACGAGGTCGACAAGGCGGTCAAGGGAGCTGTGGAATACCGAGCGCCGGGCGCCTGATTTTCGCGAGACGGGACGGCTCCGCCTGAGGGCGGGTCTTCTTGGAATAGGCCCGAACATGCTGTATGCTGTGCTGTATATGGCATCTACAAGGACGCAGATCTACCTCACCGTAGATCAGCGGGAAGCTATCGACGCCCTCATTAGGCGCGACGGGAAGAGCCTGGCGATGGTCGTCCGGGAGGCCCTCGACGAGTACCTCACTCCCGGCGATGCCGATGTCGCCAGCGCGCTCGACGCATCCTTTGGTGCCATACCGGAGCTGACTGTCCCGTCACGAGAGGAGTGGGACCGCGACTGACCTCCTCGTAGACACGGACGTCCTCGTCGATCACCTGCGTGGCGCTCGCCGCCTGCAGCCGGCGACCGGCCGAATCGTTTACTCCGTGATCACCCGCTGCGAGCTGTTCGCAGGCGCCGATCGTCGCGAGGCGATTGTCCATTCGCTGCTGGAGCCGCTGACCGAGATCGGAGTGGATCGAGCCATCGCCGAGACCGCCGGTCGACTCCGACGGCGGCGTGGCACGCACATGGCCGACGCCCTGATCGCCGCCACCGCCATCCAGCACCGGCTGACACTGGTCACCCGCAACCCCAGGGACTACCGCGGCATCCCCGGGCTGAAGGTCGAAGCGCCACAGCCCCCTGCGTAGATAGCCGATCCGCTATACGCCTTAGGTCTTGAGGACGATCTTGCCGCGGGTGTGACCCTGCTGGTTCTTCTGGAGGGCTTCCCGCGCCTGCTGCAGCGGCATGATCTCGGCCACCTGGGGCTTTAGCTTGCCGTCCTCGATCAGCTTGTTGATGGCTTCGAATCGCTCGCGCGTGCCGTTGGCAGAGAAGAACTCTCCGGTGATGCCGCGGCCCTCCACCGCCAACTCCGGGTTGGGAAATGCGACGTAGCTTGCCCGGCCTCCATCGCGCAGCGCCTTGAGCGCCGCCTGGCCCGTCTCGCCGCCGGCGCTGTCGAAGA
>DAITAT010000008.1:0-43422 GCA_036824145.1 Candidatus Dormiibacterota bacterium | reverse complement strand
TCGCGCAGCGCCTTGAGCGCCGCCTGGCCCGTCTCGCCGCCGGCGCTGTCGAAGAACGCATCGGCGCCGCCCGGCACCGCCTCACGGACCGCGTCGGGCCAGCCGGTGTCGTGGTAATCGAACATCTCGCCCGCGCCAAGGCTGCGCACGAAGTCATGGTTGGCGGCACTCGCGACACCGATGACCCGGGCCCCAGTCGATGCCGCGATTTGCACCGCCGCGCTGCCGACTCCACCGGCGGCGCTGGTCACGATGATGCTTTCGGCCGACTGCAGCTGGAGCCGGTCGACGATGCCCTCGTAGGCCGTCGAGGCGGCGATGACGAGGCCGGCAGCCTCCTCGAAGCTGACCTCGGCCGGCTTCGTCACCAGGGTCGCGCCATCCGAGACGACGTACTCGGCGTAAGCGTGGTGGACCCGGCCCCAGACCTCGTCGCCGACCTTGAAGTCCGATCCCTCGGGCGCCTGCTCGACCACGCCCGCAGCCTCACTACCGGGGATATGCGGGAACTTCAGGGGCGTCCACTTTCCCGCCATCATCTTCCAATCCCAGGGCCCGACGCCGGCCGCGTGGTTGCGGACCAGGATCTGGTCGGGGCCGGGCTCGGGCGTTGGCAGGTCGCCGACCTTGATGTCTTCGGGACCGCCGTTGGCCTCCGTGTACGCAGCTCGCATCTCTTCCCCCTGGGTGTACCAACTCCAGGTCCGGGGTCCGCTATTCCCCCTGTGCTCAAGCCTGGGTAGGACGCCGGCACCTGCTAGCGTCGATAGGTGCCCGCGCCTTTGCCTCTCGCCCCACCCGGCCAGCCATCGGCGGCGGCACGCACCGTTCTCCAGGAGGTCTTCGGCCTGCCTGAGTTCCGGCCCGGCCAGGGTGAGGTCGTTGCCGCGGCCGAGTCGGGGGCCGACGTCCTTTTCGTCGCCCCTACCGGGTCGGGAAAGAGCATTGCCTACTGGGTGCCCGGCATCGTCGAGGGCGGTCTGACGATCGTGGTTTCGCCGCTGATTGCCCTCATGGTCGACCAGGTGGCGCGGCTGACCCAGCTGGGCGTGGCCTCGGCCTGCATCCACAGCCAGATGGCAGCCGAGGAGCGTCGTGAGACGATGGCTCAAGCCGCGGCCGGCGAGCTGCGCTTCCTGTACCTGGCGCCAGAGCGGATCGGCGCGAGCGGCTTCCTCGATGCCCTGGGGCGGCTGAAGGTCTCGCGTTTTGTCATCGACGAGGCCCACTGCATCTCCAGCTGGGGGCACGACTTTCGCCCCGACTACCGCCGCCTGGGCGACGCCATCGCCGCTTGCGGCAAGCCACCGGTCGGTGCTTTCACGGCGACCGCGACGCCCCGGGTGCGGCTCGACATCATCGCCAGCCTGGGCCTGCGCGAGCCGGTGGGGAAGGTCACCGGTTTCGTCCGCGAGAACCTAACGATGTCGGTGCTGCGCTGCCGCGGCAAGGCGGACAAGCGTGACAGTCTGCTGGCGCGCATCCGTCCGGGCGACGGGCGGTCGCTGGTCTACTGCGGCACCCGGAAGACGGCGATGGAGGTCTCGGCTGTCCTCTCGGACGCGGGCATCGCCACCGCCTCGTACCACGGCGCCCTGGATGGCGATGAGCGGCAGGATGTCTACGAGGAGTTCGCCGCCGGCCGCCTCAAGGTCATCGTCGCCACCTCGGCGTTCGGCATGGGTGTCGACTTCCCCGACATCCGCCAGGTGATCCACTACGACTTCCCGGGCAGCCTCGAGGAGTACTACCAGCAGGCGGGCCGCGCCGGCCGCGACGGCCGGCCGTCGGAATGCATCCTGCTGTACAGCGCCCAGGATCGCCAGCTGCAGGAGTTCTTCATCGAGCAGGCATACCCCGATCGCGACACCGTGCGCGCCGTCTACCGGGAGATGCTTCGCGATGGCAGCGGCTGGACCCGCAACTTGCAGTCGCGGCTGCCCGCGATCGATGGTGGCGCCATCCGCGCCGCCGTCGCGCTGCTCGAGCGCACCGGCGTGGTTGAGCCGGACGGCGGCATCCGCAAGCTGACCGGCGCGCCGGTCGACTTCGAAGAGCAGGCCCAGCTCAAGGAACACGCCTATGCGCGCGTCAACCAGGTCATGGATTACGCCCGTTCGCGCGGCTGTCGCCACGCCCGGATCGCGGACTATTTCGGCGAGGAGGGGGTACCGCGGACCTGCAGCAGCTGCGACAACTGTCTCGACCCGCGGAGCATCGAGACGCTCACCGTCGCGCCGGCGGACGTGGAAGCCGCGGTCGCATGTGTCGCCCGCTTCGAGGGGCACCTGGGCGCGGCGCGCATCGCCTTGATCCTGCGCGGACAGCTCGACGCCTGGGCGACGTCAAAGCCCTGGGTCCAGGACCTCGCCTTCTTCGGGGCGCTGAGGGACTGGGACGTGGAGCGCATCCGGGACCTGGTCGCCACGCTGGTGGAGCTGGGCCTGATCGTCCGCGGCCACGGCGAGAAGCCGACGATGTCGGTCACGCAGACCGGCCTGGCCCTGCTTGCCGGGGAGCAGTCGCTGACGGTCGAGCTCGAGGTCGGGCCGGCGCGCCCGGAACCCAAGCGGAGCCGGTCCTCGAAGGGCCTCACCGCCGGCGACCTCACCGACGAGGCGTTGGTTCGCTTCGATGCCCTCCGTCAGTGGCGCCTGGACATCGCCCGGCGGGCTGAGATGCCGCCGTACGTGATCTTTCACGACAAGACCCTGGCCGAGATCGCGCGGACCCGACCGGTGTCGATCGCGGACCTCGCCGCGGTCCCCGGCGTCGGTCCCGCCAAGCTGGAGCGCTACGGCGCCGACCTGCTCGCGGTCATCGGGGAAGGCTGAGGCCTCAGCCCGCCGAGGCGCCGCTGGTGGCGTTGGCGTACGAGGCCTGCACGATCGACCAAACCACTTCCAGTTCGGCCTCATCGCGCGGACCGAAGACCATCAGGTTGGTGGGCGGCATCACCCCTTGCGCCACCAGCGGATGGAACTCACCCCAGCCTCGCTCGATTACCTGGAGAGCCATTGGCTCGGGAAGGACAAGGTGCAGGCTCCCGTCGTAGGTGGGGTGAAGATGGGCGAACTCCGTCCCCACCATGAACGCCTCGTCACGGTCACTGGCGAAATCTGGGTCGAGATGGAAGGCGCGAGCGCCGGGGACCGAGACGTGGCTTGGGCCGACGATCACACCAGGCAGGGCGGCGACTCGATCGTAGAGCTTCTCCTGGAGCTGGGAGGGGGCGTTGTCCGACTCTTGCTGGTGAGGCATCGCCGGGTTCGTCCTCGGCGGGTCACCGGCGCGCTGCGGTAAGAGCGAAAGATCGGGTTGCGAGAGGCTTGAAGTCATACGGCAAGGTTAGGATCTTTCTCAAGGTGCGCGAGCGATGGGAGGCCCTGGAGGGCTGGCAGCAGGCGGCAATTGCGTTCCCGGTGCTGTTCATCTTTCTCTTCCTGATGAACTACGGCCCCTTCGCCCAGCCGCTGGGTAGCTCGATCATCTACGGCATCATCGAAGGCGGCCTATTCACCGTCTTCATGTTGCTGGCCACCGCCGCCGAGAAGTCGCGGCGCGAAGGCCGCGACCGCTAAGAATCAGCCGGTGAGCAGGTGGGCCGCGTTCAGAATTGGCGCCGCCATCGCGATCGCGGCCATCAATATCAGCGCCCCCGCGCGCCGACCCGGGCTGACGAAGCGGTGAACCAGGAGCAGGATGGAGATCACGACCAGCAGCTTCAGTGCCATCAAGACTTCGGTGCGACCCAGCAGGTTGGAGGCCGGGTTGCCTTCTACGAATCGCCCCGACCGCAGGCCGATCAGCGTGGTGGCAATGTCGAGAAACTCGGCGCTGGCGAAGAGCAGGATCGCCCGTGTCTCCCCCGGTTCAAGCGCCCGAGCCACATCCCTCTGAGAACTCATAGCTTCTCCTTCATAACCCACAATCGTTAGAGAAATTAACCGCCCCGGGGCGGCAGGGGTTCCTGCGAACCGTCGCTCCTAATCGGTGCCCTTTTCGGCGCCGCTGCGGATCGCTTCGACCACGGTCGGATCCTGCAGCGTGGTGGTGTCGCCAAGGGCCCTCTTCTCGGCGACGTCGCGAAGCAACCGGCGCATGATCTTGCCCGACCGGGTCTTGGGCAGCTCGGGGGTGAAATGGATCGTCTTCGGCTTGGCGATCGGCCCGATGACCTTGGCCACGTGGTCGCGCAACACCTCCCCGTGCTCCTTCGAGGGCGGGTTGCCCTCGCGCAGGATCACGTAGGCCACGATCGCCTGCCCCGAGGTGGCGTCAGTCATTCCCACCACCGCGGACTCGGCCACAGAGGGGTGGTCTACCAGCGCCGACTCCACCTCGATCGTCGAGATCCGGTGGCCGCTGACGTTCATCACGTCATCGACCCGACCCAGCAGCCAGAAGTCGCCGTCCTCGTCGATCTTGCAGCCATCGCCGACGAAGTAGACCGGCTGAGGATCGCCCTCGGTGCGCCAATCCGCGTCGGTGTGCTGCGACCAGTAGGTCTCGACGTAGCGTTCGTGGTCGTTGTAGATGCCGCGGAGCATCGCCGGCCAGGGCTGGTCCACGACCAGGTAACCGCCGCCTCCCGGGCCGACCTGCTTGCCGTCACCGTCGACCACCCGGGCCGAGATGCCCGGCAGCGGCCGCGACGCAGACCCAGGTTTGAGATTGGAGACTCCCGGCAGGGGGCTGATCAAGATGGAGCCCGTCTCGGTCTGCCACCACGTGTCGACCACCGGTACGCGGTCGGCGCCGATGTGGCGGCGGTACCAGAGCCAGGCCTCGGGGTTGATCGGCTCTCCCACCGTCCCCAGGAGGCGGATCGACGAAAGGTCGTGCTTGTCGGGGAACTCGTCGCCCCACTTCATGAAGGTGCGGATCGCGGTCGGCGCGCAATAAAGGATCGAGACGCGGTAGCGCTCGACCATGTCCCACCAGCGATCCTTGCCCGGTGTGTCAGGGGTGCCTTCGTACATCACGCTGGTGGCGCCGTTGCAGAGCGGCGCGTAGACGATGTAGCTGTGCCCGGTGACCCAGCCGACGTCGGCGGCACACCAGTAGACGTCGTCGTCCTTGACGTCGAAGACGTAGCGATGGGTTGACGCGATACCGGTGAGGTAGCCGCCGGTGGTGTGGACGATGCCCTTGGGCTTGGCCGTGGTCCCCGACGTGTAGAGGATGTAGAGGAGGTCCTCGGAGTCCATCTGCTCGGGCTCGCAGGTCGACTCCTGGCGGGCGACAATGTCGTGCCACCACACGTCGCGGCCTTCCTGCATCGCCGTCTCCTGGCCGGTGCGCCGGACCACCAGCACCTTCTCGATCGATGGCGTTTCCAGCATCGCTTCGTCGCAGGCCGGCTTCAGTGCAGCTGGGGCGCCGCGTCGATTGCCGCCGTCGGCGGTGACCAGGACCTTGGCCTCGGAGTCCTGGATGCGGCCGCGCAGGGCCTCGGCCGAGAAGCCACCAAAGACGACGTTGTGGGCGGCGCCGATGCGGGCGCAGGCCAGCATCGCGATCGGTAGCTCGGGAATCATGGGCATGTAGATGGCCACGCGGTCGCCCCGCTTCACGCCCAGCTCGTGGAGCGCGTTGGCACAGCGGCAGACCTCCTCCAGCAGGTCCTGGTAGGTGATCGTCCGCTTGTCGCCCGGCTCGCCTTCCCAGTGGTACGCCACCCGTGTGCCCCGACCGGCTTCGACGTGGCGGTCGAGGCAGTTGTAGCTGACGTTGAGCTTGCCGCCGACAAACCACTTGGCGTCGGGAACGTTCCACTCCAGGGCCTTGTCCCAGGTCTTGAACCAGCTCAGCTTGCGGGCCTCGTCCTCCCAGTAGCCGATGGGATCGGCGGCCGCGCGCTGTACCAGGTCTACGGTGGCGTTGGCGGCGGCGGCGAACTCCGGCGCCGGAGGTATCACCGAACCGCCCTCATAGAAGATGTCAATGCCGCTGGTGGTGGTCTTCTGGGACATCAGTACGCCTCCATACACGGGCTCCTCAGCCCGTTCTCAGTACTTCCGAAACTGTCTTGCCGGGGCCCCGGCCGGCGCCTAAACGCCGGCCGTGTGTTGGGCCGTGGGTGTCTCTATGCGCATCGGCGCCGCCTCACCCCACATCGGTGCACCAACCGGAAGCACGGGTCGCCCGGCCATGCCGTTGACGACACCGGCGGCGGACGCGTACCAGGCCACCGCTGCGGTCACGAGCCCGGCGTACCCACCCAGCTGGACTATGCCGGCGCCTGCTGCATCGCCATTGAAATTGCCGATGAAGAGCAGGATCTCGGTAACCTCAAGGGTGAGGAAGACTGCGAAGACCGCGCCGCTGACGCGCGTGCTCCACAGCAGCATGTAGGTGTTGAAAATCGCGAAGGCAAGCAGGATCCAACCGAGCGAGGGGGCGATGTCCTTGGCCACCACCTTGCCGAACAGGATCAATCCCACGAAGGTGGCCAGCGCCATCCAGAAAGCGCCGTAAGTCGCGAACGCGGTGGCGCCAAAGACGTTCTTGTTGCGGAACTCGAACAGCCCTGCCATGAATTGTCCCAATCCGCCATAGAAAACGGCCACTCCGAAAAATGCCAGGAGCGGCACCGTCTTTGCCCCAAAAGCGTTGTGCGCACTCAGGACAAACGTGGTCAGTGCAAAGGCTCCGAGTCCTAGCGGAGCCGGGTCCGCCAAAGGCTTCTCATCGACGGCCATGTGGTTTCCTCCCAAAGAACCAGATCGTGTCCCCTGTCATTTGCAGTATCTCACTTCCCCATAACGTTTTGGCGTCGGCGCGCTTAGGAAAGGCATCTCTATCAACAGGAGGTGTCCCCATCATGCTTTTTTCTGAACATCGGAACCGGGTTCTGAGCATCTTGCTGCTCGTCCAGGGCGCCCTCATCCTCGTCGGCGCCGTGCTGCTGGGCTTCAGTGGCAGCGTCTTCGCTCCCCTCGACAACGTCGTCGGCACCGATGCTTCGGTGGCGGCTGTCGTGCTGGGCGCGGCCTTGGTCCTCGCATTCCGCACCCCGGTCAAGACATGGATCAACCTCGCCATCATGTACGAGGTCCTGACCATCGTGGCTCAGCTGTGGAAGGTCAATGGCAACTTCGGTACCCACCTCACGTGGGCGACCACGGTTGTCTCCGCCATCTTCCTGGCCGCCTTCGTCCTGCTCTACCCACGGGGCGAGTCGATGGAGGTGACCCACCAGCACTGAGCTAGTTGAACCAGGGAAGGGCGGGTCGTTTGACCCGCCCTTTCTTTTTGTCCTGAGGACGGGTCTCTAGAGCTTCGGGCTCCGGCGCTCCAGCAGCATCACGTCGCGCCAGCGGTCACCCATCTGGCCGAGCTTTTCCCGCCGTCCCACGACGCGGAAGCCATGGCGTTCATGTAGCGCGATGCTGGCGGAGTTCTCGGGAAAGACCCAGGCCTCGAGGGTCCAGATCCCGGCCGCCTCCGACGCCTCCACCACCGACGCCATCAGCCGAGAGCCGATGCCGCGCCCCGCGACGGCTGGGTCGACGTAGATGCCGATCTCCATGACGCCCCCGTAGGCGCAGCCACTGGAAACCTTGTTCAGGACCGCCCAGGCCACCACCTCACCGTCGAGGCAGCCGACCAGCCGGGGGGCGATCTCGTGGCCGGCGTCCCAGGACTCCCACGACGGCGCCTCCACCGCGAAGGTGGCGTTCCTGGTCGCGATCCCCGCCTCATAGATCACCTTCACCCGCGGCCAGTCATCTGGGACCAGGTCGCGGATCTCGAGGTCGGCGGCGTCTTTCGCGCGGGTCATGGGTTGCGTATAGTACCGCCGATGGCCGATCCCGAAATCAACCCCATCATCCGCGGCGCCAAGGTCTACCTGAGGCCCTTCGAGAACTCCGACAAGGAGGCTTACAAGCGATGGCGGGCCGACTCCGACCCGATGGCTACCGCCGAGTTCGGCTACCGCGCTCCCTTGAGCGATGCCGAGGTTGAGGCTTACTTCGGCGACCGGCCGGCGCAGCAGGGCAAGGGCAGCTACCAGTTCATCATCTGCACCCTCGACGATGAGAAGCCGATCGGCAACGTCATGCTCCACGACATTGATCCCCGACGTGGCGGGGCCGAGCTTGGCATCGTCATAGGCGAGGCCGACTACCGCGGCAAGGGATTCGGCCCCGACGCCTGCAACGCGGTCGTCGACTTCGCCTTCGGTGAGCTGCGCTTGGAGCGCGTCCACCTCGCCACCCGGGTGGATAACCCCGCCGGCCAGGCCGCCCACGAGAAATGCGGCTTCAAGAAGGAGGGCGTCCTCCGCCACGGCGTCTACGCTCGTGGCAAGTTCATCGACGTCGTCGCCATGAGCATCCTGCTGGGCGACTGGCAGAAGCTCAAGCGCAAGCGGAGCTGGGACTACGGCAAGGCGGACCGGCCCAAGTCTCGGGCCAAAGGGACCGGCTTCCGAAAGGACTAGTGATGCAGACGCTGATCTCAACCGCCGCCGCCGTCGCCGAGCGGGCGGTCTCACCAGTGGAGCTGGTGGATGCGGCGCTGGCGGGTGCGGAGCGCCTGCAGTCGCGATCCAACGCCTTCACCGTGATGATGTCCGTGGAGGCTCGGGAACGGGCGGTCCAACTCACCGACCGGGACCCGATTGGGCCGCTGCACGGCGTTCCTATCGCCATCAAGGACCTCTATGACGTCGCCGGCTACCGCACCACCGGCTGCTGCGCCGCCTACCTCGACCGGGAGATCGCCACCCAAGACTCGGCGGTGGCGGCCAGGCTGCGGGCCGCGGGCGCGATCTTGATCGCCAAGACCAACCAGCACGAGCTGGCCTGCGGTGCCACCTCCCAGGTGAGCTGCTTCGGGCCGGTGCTCAACCCCTTCGACACCACGCGGATCCCGGGCGGATCGTCGGGCGGCTCGGCAGCGGCGGTGGCGGCCGGCGTGGTGACGCTGGCGATGGGGTCCGACACCGGCGGCTCGATCCGCGAACCGGCGGCGATGTGCGGCACCAGCGGGCTCAAGCCCACGCACGGTTCTGTCAGCCTGCGGGGCGCGATGCCGATGATCCCCGCCTTTGACAGCGGCGGCCCCCTGGCGGTGAGCGCGGAAGACTGCCTGCTGGTCCATCAGCTGCTGGCCGGTTACGACGACGCCTACCTGTACTCCAGCGCCGACCTCGCCCCGCGACAGCCCCCCAAGAGTCTCCGTGGCCTGCGTCTGGGCATCCCCACGCGGATGTACACCCGCTGCCATCCCGAGGTTCACGCGGCCGTCGACGAGGCCGCCGCGGTGATGATGCAGATGGGCATGACCATGATCGAGGTCGAGGGCCCCGACCCCGACGAGGGCGCCGCCACCTGGAACACACGTTGGGCCGAGGTCGCCAACTGCTACCGCGAGCTCTGGGACGACGAGCGGCCGTCGAACTACATCAAGACACTGCTGGCGATCGGGCGCGGCATCAGCGGCCCCGACCATGCCCAGGGTCTCGAGCGGCACCTGTGGGTGCGGCGCGACTTCCGCCGCGCTTTCGAGATGGCCGATGTGCTGCTGACGCCGACCTCGCCGTATCCCGCACCGCGGATCACAGACGAGCAGGTCGAGGTGGAGGGCGGCACCCTCGACGTCCACGACGGCGGCGCGGTGCGGATGACGATGCCGGTGAACCTGGCCGGGCTGCCGGCGCTCTCGATCCCGGTCGGCTACTCCAGCGAGGGGCTACCGATGGGCGCCCAACTGATCGGGCAAAGGTTCAGCGAACCCCTGATCTGTGCGGTCGGCGCGGCCTACCAGCGCGAGACCGACTGGCACCTCCGCCGGGCGGAACTGGCGGGCTAGGCGGTTCGCGTCTCCCGGGTGAGGACGTCCTCACGCTTGGTGCTGGGGTTGACCATCACCACCGTGAAGAGGTCCTCGAAGTCGCACTTGAAGAGCTTCATCATCCTCTGGCGCAGGTCGGCGCTGGGGTTGCGATTCCCCAGCTCCATCGCCGGGATGTAGTTCTGCGTGACCTCGAGCTTCTTGGCCAGCTCGCGCTGGGTCCAGCCCATCTTGTCCCGCTGAGATCGCAAACCGGTGGCTCGCACTTCGACTTTCACGGCCTTATTTTCTCACTCCGGGGTGTGCTTGTCAAAGCGAAATGGCCGGCCGCCGGCGGAGCAGAGCGACGAGGGCTGCCAATAGACTTGCGAGGTGGACCGGCTGCTGCTTCGCGACATGAGTTTCTACGGCTACCACGGCGACGTGGCGGCCGAGCGCGAGCTCGGCGGTCGCTACCGCGTCGACCTGGAAATTGGTATGGACCTCAGTGAGGCCGGCCGCAGCGACAACCTCGAGCGCGCCGTCGACTACGTCCTGATCTACCAGATGGTGCGTGAGGTGGTCGAGGAGCAGCAGCACCGGCTGCTGGAGTCGATCGCCGAGGCCATCTCCCGGCAGGTCCTCAGCCTGGGGCCGGTGCAGCAGGTGCGCGTCCGGGTGGGCAAGACGCCTCCGGTGCGTGGCAGCTTCGGCGAATTCGCGGTCGACATCCTGCGCGAGTCGGAGTTGGCGCGATGAGGATCGCCTACTTCGATTGCGTTTCCGGCATCTCCGGCAACATGGCGCTGGGCGCCTTTCTCGACGCGGGAGCCAAGCTCGCGACGCTGCGCCAAACCGTCGATACCCTGGGACTGGCCGGCAACGCCCAGATCCACGTCGGACGCCGCACCAAGCTCAAGATCAAATCCACCCACGTGGTGGTCGAAGCCATCAAGTCGCCGGCCTGGAGCACCATCGGCGCGATCGAGATGCTGGTCAACCGCGCCGATCTCGATGAAGGGGTGCGGGAGCGCAGCCTGCTGGCGTTTCGACTCCTCGCCAACGCCGAAGCCCAGGCCCACAACGTCCGCATCGAGCAGGTCCGCTTGCACGAGACCGGCGCCCTCGACGCCGTCATCGACGTTGTCGGCACCTTCGTCCTGGCCGAAGAGCTCGGAGTCAGCGCGTTCTACGCCTCCGCCCTGCCTTTGTGCGAGGGCGTGACCACCTCGGCCCATGGCGAGATCCCTCTGCCCGCGCCGGCCACGATGCGAATCCTGAACGCGGTGGGCGCGCCCACGTATCAGCACGAGGGTGACGTGGAGCTGGTGACCCCCACCGGGGCGGCCATCCTGGGCGCGTGCGCAAGCTTCGATTCTCCCGACGTCGAGCCCGAGCTCGAGGGCTTCGGCGCCGGCACCACGGACTTCGACTGGCCCAACGTCCTCAGGGTCGTGGTCGGCGAGATCGCCCCGGTCGGGTCAGCCGGCGAGCCCACCCTTGTCACGATCGCCACGCCGGCGGGCACCAAACCACGGTCCGTCAGCCGCGCCCAGCTCAATGGTGGCCTGGAGGAGGAGACGGTGGCGGTGCTGGAGACCAACATTGACGACATGGCCCCCAACCTGCTCGCCGACCTTCCCGATCGGATGCTGGGGGCCGGCGCCCTGGAGGCGTTCATCACCCCGATCGTGATGAAGAAGGGGCGCTCGGCACACCTGGTCACCGTGATTTGCGAACCCGGCGAGGCACCAGCAATGGCGGGGCGGCTGGTGCGTGAGACTTCCACTCTTGGCGTGCGCGTTCGCGAGGAGCGGCGTTACGTCGCCGGTCGGCGGATTGAGAAGATGCAGAGCAGCCTCGGCGCGGTCAACGTCAAGCTGAAGATCGTCGACGGCGACATCGTGGACGCTACCCCCGAGTACGAGGACGTGCGGGCCCTGGCAGCCGCCTCCGGCGTGCCCCTGCACGACGCCCACCGGCGAGTGTTGACGGAGGCACGCAGCCACTACCTCGACCAGTGACCCGCAGATGGATGGCCTGAAGGTGGGCGCTCGGCTGATCGATGGGGCGGCCCTGGCGGTGCGGGTGCGGGCGGAGATCAGCGCCGAAGTCCAAGCCATGACCTCGCGGGGGCAGGCTCCTCCGGGGCTGGGCGTGGTGCTGGTCGGCGACGATCCCGCCTCCGCGACCTACGTGCGCAACAAGACCGCGGCCTGCGCCGAGGCCGGCTTCCACTCGGTGCAGCGCAACCTGGCCGCCACCGCGACCCAGGCCGAGATCCTGGCCGAGGTCGAAGCCTTCAACGTCGACCCCGCGATCCACGGCATCCTGGTGCAGCTGCCACTGCCGGCCGGGGTCGACAGCGAGGCCGTGACCCGCGCCATCGACCCCGCCAAGGACGCCGACGGCCTGCATCCCGACAACGTCGCGCGGTTGGCCTTGGGTAACCCGCGGGTGCTTCCGTGCACGCCCGCGGGAATCATGGAGATGCTCCACGACGAGGGCGTGGAGATCGCCGGGCGCGAGGCGGTGGTGGTGGGTCGAAGCAACATCGTCGGCCGCCCGATGGCCCGGCTGCTGTTGCTGGAGAACGCCACCGTAACCCTCTGCCACAGCCAGACCGCCGACCTTGGCGCCGTCACCCGCCGGGCTGACATCCTGATCGCCGCCGTCGGCTGTGCCGAGATCATCACCGGCGACATGGTCAAGCCCGGCGCCACCGTGATCGACGTCGGCATGAACCGCCCGCCCGCCGAGGGGACGGACAAGCAACGCCTGGTTGGCGACGTCGACCGCGCCAGCGTCGAGCCGGTCGCAGGGCTGCTCTCGCCGGTGCCCGGCGGGGTCGGACCGATGACGATCGCGATGCTGCTGCGCAACACCCTCAAGGCGGCCCAAGCCGCCTCGTGAAGCCGCGGCGGCGCGCCGGGGCAGCGGAGTGGTGCGCCCGGACGCACCACTAGAACAATGAACTACCAGCAAGCGCTCGACTACATCTCCGCCAGTGGGCGGTTCGGCATCAAGATGGGCCTGGAGCGGACGAGGGCCTTGCTCGACGCCATGGGCGCACCCGACGCCGGGCTTGAGGGGGTGCTGGTCGGCGGCACCAACGGCAAGGGATCGACGTGCGCCTACCTCGTCGCCTGCCTGCGCGCCGCCGGCTACCGCGTCGGCAGCATGCCCAAGCCCCACCTGCAGTCCTACACCGAACGGGTCGAGGTCGACGGCGTGCCGATCAGCGAGGCCGATTTCGCCGCCCTTGTCGAAGGCCTGCGGCCGGTGGTCGAGGCGGTCGCCGAGGAGCACGGCCAGGCCACCGAGTTCGAGATGCTCACGGCGGGGGCCATCGGCTACCTGCGCGACCAGGAGATCGACTACCTGGTGTGTGAGGTCGGCATGGGTGGCCGGCTTGATTCGACCAACGTCCTCGACCTCGGCGTCAAGGTCATCACCAGCGTCGACCTCGACCACACCCGGTACCTGGGCGAGACGATCACCGAGATCGCCGGTGAGAAGGCCGGGATCATCCGCGCTGGCGATGTCGTGGTCACCGGGACCCTGGTGCCGGCGGCTGATGCGGTGGTGCGCGCCCGCGCCGCCGAGGTCGGAGCCCCGGTGTGGGGCCTGGGGCAGGAGCTGCTGACGACGTCGGAGTCGATGGGCTGGCGGGGGAGCGCGTTCGCAATCGACGTCGGGCCAGGGCCCTTCACCAGGCTGGAGACGCGCCTGCTGGGGGAGCACCAGGCCGCCAACGCCGCCGTCGCCGTGGGCGCCATGTTCGCGATGGCGGAGCGCCATGGGACCCGTTTCGGACGCGGCCAGGTCCGTCGGGGGTTGGTGTCGACGCGCTGGCCGGGACGGTTGGAGTTGGTCAAGGGCCGGCCCCGGGTCCTCATCGACGGCGGTCACAACCCCGCCGCGGTGGAGGCGGTGGTGAACTCCGTGAAGGAGCTGGTGGCCGGGGAGGGTGGTCCGCGCCGGGTGGTGGTGCTGTTCGGGGCCATGGCAGACAAGCAGTGGCGCACAATGCTGCAACTTCTGCCGGCGGAGTGGCCGGTGGTCTTCACCGCCGTCGAAGAGGATCGCGCGGTGCAGCCATCGGACCTGCTCGCCGAGGCCGACAACATGAGGCGCGAGCAGGCACAGGTGGTGGATGGCTCGGCGGCCGCGCTGGAGGCGGCTCGCATCGCCGCCGGCTCCGATGGCATGGTCCTGGTGGTGGGCTCGCTCTACCTCGCCGGCGAGGTGCGGACGGCGCTGGGACTGTTGTGAGCCGGCGGGAGGCTGATTCGCCGGCGTTGACGATCACCTCGGTCGGCGACGCCGCTGTGATCCTGCGCTGGGGCGGCCGGGCGCGGGTCGAACCGCTCCGAATCGCGGCCGTGGACCGGAGCATCCGTGCGGCGCGGTTGCGCGGCGTGGTCGACGTTGTGCCTGCACCGGCATCGGTGCTGGTCCGGTTCGACCCGGTGCGCGTGTCGGTCGCCGACCTCGAGACGCGGCTGCGTCGCCTTGCCTCCGCCAGGGTCGCGAGGGCGCGAGCCCGAGGACACCGGCTGGCGGTGCGTTACGGCGGCGAGGATGGTCCCGACCTCGAGGAGGTCGCGGAGCGGCTCCGACTGCGGCCTGGCCAGGTCGTGGCGCGCCACCAGGCGGTCATCTACACCGTGCTGGCCACCGGCTTCGCGCCGGGATTCGTCTACCTGGGACCTCTGTCGCGCTCGCTGCGGCTGCCCCGGCGAGCCGAGCCCCGGGTCGCGGTGCCCGCCGGCAGCGTCGCCATCGCTGACGCGCAGACCGGCGTCTACGGCGCCCGAACGGGCGGCGGGTGGTGGCTGATCGGCCGAACCGAAAGTCCAATCTTCCGGCCCGAACAACGATCGCCGGCGGCATTTGCCATCGGTGACAGCGTCACATTCGCGGCGGCCGGCTGATGGCGCTGGAGGTTCTCGACCCCGGGCCGCTCACCACCGTCCAGGATTTCGGTCGGCCCGGCCATGGAGCCTGCGGCGTTGCCGAAGGTGGGGCGATGGACCGCGAACTGCTGGCAGCGGTCAACCGGGCGGCCGGCAACCGGCCTCGTGCGGCGGGACTGGAGTTCGCCCTCAAAGGACCGCAACTGCGTTGGCATGGCCGAGGCCCTGTGCGGCTCGCGATCGGGGCTGACGAGATCCGGCAGGTGACGCTGAGGCCCGGCGAGAAGCTCGATTGCGGAGCTTTGCGGCGCACGGCGTACGGGTACATTGCCGTTGCCGGGGGCATCGAGGTGCCGGTTGTCATGGGTAGCCGCTCCACCTGCCTTGCCGGGAACTTTGGGGGTCTCAAGGGGAGGGCGCTACAGGCCGGCGACAGTCTGACCGTGGGCCTGGCCCCGAAAGCATTGGCGCCACCAGCAACGTTCAGGCGCCCGTACGCTGACGGTCCAGTCGTGCTGCGCGTCCTGCGGGTCAGCCGCGGTCCGGCGTGGCGGCGCCTGCTCGCCGCCGATTGGCGCGTTGCCACCGGCAACCGCGTCGGTGTGCGTCTCGACGGAGAGACGCTGCAGCTGGCGCCGCTACGACTGTCCCAGGGCATCCCACCCGGGGCGCTCCAGGTCACGGGTTCCGGGCAGCCGATCCTGCTGCTTCGCGATCACCCGACCGTCGGCGGCTACCCGGTGGTAGCGGTGGTGGTGTCCGCCGACCTCGACCTTGCCTCCCAGGTCCGGCCCGGCGCCGTCATCGAGTTCCGCGAGGCGGTCGCGTGAGCGATCGGATCGTCGACCTCAACGCCGACGTCGGCGAAGGCCTCGAGGCGGAAGCGTTAATGCCCCACCTCACCTCCGTCAGCGTCGCCTGCGGCGGCCACGCCGGAGATCGCCAGACCATGGCCGCCACCCTCCACGCGGCCAAACGCCACGGGCTGCGCGTCGGCGCCCATCCCTCCTACCCGGACCGCACCCATTTTGGTCGGGTTGACATCGGTCTCCAGCCCAGCGAGCTGGCCGAGTCGCTGCGCCAGCAGCTGTCGACGCTGGGCGAGGTCGCCGCCGAGGCGGGTGTGCGGCTGACCCATGTCAAGGCTCACGGCGCCCTCTACAACCGCGCCTGGCAAGATCGAGCTGTCGCCGAGGTCGTGGTCGGCGCCGTCGCCGCCCTGGACCCCGCCCTGGCGGTGTTTTGTCCGCCCGGATCGGAGCAGGAGAAAGCGGCGCACGAGGCCGGCCTGGCAGTTGTCCGCGAAGTCTTCCTCGACCGCGGTTACTCCCCGGAAGGCACGCTGATCCCCCGCGGGGAGCTTGGCGACATCGTGTCCGGTTCCATCGCCCTGGTCCAGCAGATCTCCAACGTCGCCGGGCTAGAGTTCGAGACCATGTGTGTCCACGGCGACAACGCGGGGGCGCTCGACCTCCTTCTCTCAGCGCCGGCGCTGATGGCTGCGCGCGGCTGGCGGGTCGGGCCGTACGCGACGCCGGCTGATGCCGCCACCTGAGCCGCCGGCGCCGCCCGGCTCAGGCGTCGGCCTTCTGAGCGACGACAACATCGGCCGGCTGGTCTTTTTCCTGGCGATGATCCTGCTGGGCGCGGTGCTGGGCGCGATCTACCTCACCCATCAGTCGCAGTCGACGACCAACTCCGCGGGTGGGCACCACGGGCTGGATTCGCCATACGCCGCGCTGCCTTTCTTCCGTGGCGCGACCCAGGCCCAGAGCGAGCTCGGCGCCGGCCATTCGACGGCGCGGGACTTGTCGTTCGCCTACCTGGGCCGTGGGTATCAGTGGTTCTCATTAACCGACGTCAACACGCCAACCCCGGCGGAGCAGTACCAGACCGCCGGTCTCCTGGCGGTGGCAGGCCAACAGGTGCAGTACCCCTTCGGCAGCTTCCTGGCCTACGGCGTCGATCGCTTCCTGGCCGTCGACACCGCGCAGAAGGCGATCGACTGGATCCACGCCGACGCCGGGGCAGCCTTCCTGGCCGCCCCGCTGGTGCCGCCGGCGCCGGGCTTCATGTCGATCCGGGCACTCCAGGGCCTTGATGGGATCCAGATCTACAACGCGAGACTCGCCCGCGACCAACCAGCGCTGGCCGACGCCACCGCGCTCTGGGACCGGCTGCTGACGTCCGGCGACCGGCTCTGGGGCCTGGTCGGCGACGACACCCTCGACAGCTCGGGGCCGCTGTCGACGCTGGGCAAGACTTCGGTCGATGTCCAGGTCCCGACCATGACCCCGGTGCTGGTCGAGGCTGCCCTCAAGCAGGGCGCCTTCGTCGACTCCACCGGG
Organism: Candidatus Dormiibacterota bacterium; assembly: GCA_036824145.1. Lineage (GTDB taxonomy): Bacteria > Chloroflexota > Dormibacteria > DASZGP01 > DASZGP01 > DATMMS01. Next base: position 26,372 of record DAITAT010000008.1, on the reverse strand, counting down.
GTGCGCGTGCTCGGCGTTGCGGACGACAACGAAACCATCACCGTCGTCACCACCGACGCCACCGAGGTCAAGTTCATCGGCGCCGGCGGCAAGGTCTTGCAAGTCAGCCGCGGCTCCCGCGGCGACTACCACCTGCGCTGGAACGAGGGTTATGTCAGGGCCGAGGCGACGCGCGCCAGTGACGGCGCCCGGGCCTGGACTCAGCCGATCTTCGTCAAGCCCTAGCCACTACCAGCTTGTAGAGCAGCCGCCGATCAGGGCGGTGCAGGTCACCGGGAGGGCCGCCGCGATGGCCAGCCCCAGCACCAGCAGGCCGCCGGCGCGGCGGGTGTAGACGAAGGCGGCGGCGACATACCAGAGCGGCCAGACCGGGTAGTTCTGGGGCGGTTCATCAGGCCGCGGCCGGTTGTAGTGGCCCAGCACCTCGACCAGGCGGGGCACCGCCAAGAGCACCAGCAGTGCCGGTATCGGCAGCTCGCGGAAGGCCACCATCCCCACCACCACGACCACGAAACCGACCATCAGCACCTGGGTGAGCCGGCGCGCCAGCTGCTCGCCCAGCAGGTAGGGCAGAGTGCCCACCTTCTTGGGCGCGTCCCAGGGCAGCTTGTCGATGTGCTTGCCCATCAGCACCGCCATGACCAACAGGCCGTACGGGATCGAGGCCACCAGCACCTGGTACGGCAGCCGCCCGGTGGCGGCGAAGTAGGTACCGCCGATCATCAGAGGACCCCAGATCAGAAACACTCCCGGCTCCCCGAGCCCGCGCTTCTTGAGGCGCAGCGGTGGGGCGGCGTAGCCGACGCTGATGAACAGCCCGGCGAGGGCGAAGGAAAGGATCAGCGGACCGCGCACCGAGACCAGGACCAGCATGATCGCGAGGTCGATCAGGTTGACCACCGCCGCGGCCTGGATCAGGCCGCGGCGCGAGATCATCCCCGACAGCACCGGGTGAGGCGCGTAGAGGGCGCGGGGGTAGTCCTTGGTGTCCGAGCCGACGTCGAGGTCGAAGAGGTCGTTCATGAGGTTGTTGTTGGCGTGGGCCAGCATGCTGCCAACCGCGGCCAGGGCAAAGAAGAGGAGGTTGAAGCCAGGCGCTCGCACCGCCAGCAGGCCGGCGGTGAATACCGCGATCACCGTCATCGGCTGGACACACGCCCGCGTAAGCACCAGCCAGCGGGTGACGCCGTCGACCTGCCCGTCGGGGCAGTTGCAGGTGCGCAGGCTGTAGCGCCAGTTGTTCAGCAGCCGCACCGGGGAGAGGGTGGTTGGCTCGAGGGCGACGTCGGGCGAGCTCAAGGCGTGTCTTCGGCGAGCCTAGGAGTGGCGCTCGACGGCGAAGCCGGCGTACGCCACCAGGCGCTCGCGGATCTCGGTGGGGGGCAGAGGCTCGAGGCTGGCGACCGCCGCGTCACGGAACTGGCGGGCGCGGACCAGGGAGCGTTGCAGGGCACCGACCTCGGTGACCAACGCCACCGCCGCCTCGGCGTCGAAGTTCTCGGCGTTGCGGAGGGCTGCGAGCTGGTCGCCGACCTCCGCATCCTCGCCTGCGTAAACCAGCGGTAGGCTGGTCACTTTCTGGCGCAGGTCCTGGGCCAGCGCCTTGCCCGAGGTCGACGAGAAGTCGAGAACATCGTCCACCATCTGGAAGGCAACGCCCAGGTTGTGGCCGTAGGCCTGCATCGCCCCCACGACCGCATCCGAAGCCCCGCCGACCGCCGCCCCGGCGGCGCAGGCGCCGGCAAACAGCGCTGCCGTCTTGCCCTCCACGATTCGCAGGTAGCCGGCTTCGTCGAGGTGGTCCTGGCCCCGCTGCATGAACTCGTCGATCTGGGCCTGGCACACGAGGGCTACAGCTTCGACCACCAGCCGCGTGGCGCGGTGGTTGTCGAGGCTGCCAAGCAGGTCGGCGGCGCGGCCGAAGTAGAAGTCGCCGACGCGGACCGCAACCTCCGGCGCGTACGCCACGTGGATCGCGGGCAGGCCCCGGCGGAGCGGGCTCTCATCGACGAGGTCGTCATGGACCAGGGTGGCATTGTGGATGAGCTCCACCACCGACGCCAGGATCGCGGCTCGCTCGGGGTCGTGGTCGGGGCCGAGGCTGGAGGCCAGGAAGGCCAGCACTGAGCGCAGCCGCTTGCCGCCCGCCTCCAGCAGCCTGGCCATCGGCTCTCCGACGAGGGCGGGGTCGCCGGCCACCAGGGTCATCAGGTAGGCATCGATGGTGGCCAGCTCCTCCCCGTTGCTGACTGCCAGCGGCTTCGCCGCCGCGGCTGGGGTCCTTCCGTTCGGTGGCACCAAAACCGCGGTCGCCACGGCGGACTCCAGGTGGGGCACGTAATCCTCGCCGGCGGCGGCGATCATCGCCGCCCGGGCGAACTTTCGGTCGACGTCGGAACGGCCCAGCCGAGTGGCCAGCTCGGCGGCGCAGACCAGGCTGTAGTCGCCCAGCAGGAGCTCATCGCGGCGGCAGCCGGCGTCGGAGGCAAGGCGGTGCATCTGGAAGCCTCGGTCCACCAGCTCGGCGGCGACAATGATTTCGGCGACCTCTTCCCAGGCGCCCGCGCTGCCGGCGACGTTGGCATAGTGCTGGAGCACGCTGGATTCGGCGGGGGGCAGCGGCTTGCCCGCTCGGACCGCCTCGGCCAGATCCTCGACACGGCTGAAGGGGGTCTCCAGCGGCATTGCCGCGGGGGTGGTCATCGCCGTCGCGGCGCCGAGGCTGGGCTAATCACGATCTAATCGTACTTACGCGATCTTGGCGGGATTGGATCCCTGCTGCCGGGGTCAGGCTTGCTGGGTGCCGCCCGAGGTGTCGGTCGCCCCCACGGTGGTGAAGCTCCAATCTCGGGTGGCCCGGGTGCCCTGGATCGACGCGGCGACATGGACGTGGTAGGTCATGCCTGCCTTGAGGGGCTGCTTGGGCAGGATCGTGTAGACGTTCTCGTCGGCGGTGCTGGGGGCGATCGTGTATGCGTCAACAGTCGCCTCGGTGGCGTCGGTCAGCGTCGACTCCAGCACCTGGACGCTGGCGTAGGGGTTGTAGTTGATCGTGATGGGGTAGCCGGTCGGGTATTTGCCGCCCGGTGGGACCGGGTCCGGCAGTTCGTTGCCGAGGAACACGTTCGGCACCTTGGTCTGGCCGGCGGCGGGGAAGACCACCTGCTGGTGGGGGTCGCCGAGCGCGCTCCGGTAGCCCATGTCCATGACCTCGATCGGCAGGCCACCGCCGACTGCGGAGCCGAAGCCGATGGCTTCGAGGTCCGGCCGCATGATCGGGAAGCGGTGGTAGACGCTGTCGACCCAGTCACTGATGGCGCCGGCGGGGCTGCCGCGATGGGTGATGTCCTCCGCCATCGAGGCCTGCGGGTAACCAAAGGTGGTGGCGCGATCCCGCATCGAGAAGCCGGTGAAGCCCGGCGACCCGCTGACCTCCTTGTGGACGCCCAGGCCCTTGACCTGGGGCAGAGCGAGGTTGAAGAGCCACCAATAGGCGTGGGAGGTCGCGCCCTCAGTGATGCGGTCGTCCAGTTTCACCGGGGCCAGCCCCGCCAGGGCGCGGTCGACGTTGAGGGCATCCAGCGCCTGCTGGTTGGTTGCCTGGCGCAGTTCCTTGACCGGAACCGGGAAGCGGGCGTCGGGGTTGATGGGCTCTTTCGGCGGCTTGCCCACCACCACCAGGTCGGCAGCCGCGGTGTCGCCCTTGATGTAGCGTAGGAAGCCCTCCAGCAACTCGGCCAGGCCGGCATCAGCGGGTCGCTCGGAGGCGGCCGCCCGGAGCAGGCTCTCGGAGGCGGCGGTGTCGCGCGTGGTGGCGAAGGCGGTGATCGCCAGGGTCGACTCGATGTTGGGGTCGTGAGGGGTGAGCTTGTTGGCCGACGAGTACGCCTGTTGCGCGGTGGGGATGTCCTGTTCAAACAAAGCGACGCTGCCAAGCGTGACGCGGAGATTGGAGTCGGTCGGCGCCATCGTGATCGCCTTCTGGAACTCGGCGCTGGCCGCGGTCAGGTCGCCGGCACCGTAGTAGTACTCGGCCAGTTCGCGCGTGCGCTCGGCCCAGCCCGGCTGCAACTTCCGCGACGCCTCGAGGTGGCTGAGCTGGGCGGCATGGTCGGCCTGGTTGAGCGAGAGGTTGGCTCGCTCCCGTTCGACCTCCGCCTTCTCGTAGTCCCCGACGGCCAGTGGCGCGGCGGTATCGATCTCCCTCTGGGCGCCCGACGCCTCGCCGTTATCGGCGAGGGCCTCGCTGTAGAAAGCGTGGGCAAGGGCGGAGCGCGGCCCCAATTTGACAGCGGTGGCGCCCAGTTCAGCGGCCCTCCTGAGGTCCGCCGGCGATTGTTCGGACCAGTCGTGGACGCGGGTGTTGACGGCGGCCGCGTAGGCGTCCTTGGGTGCCTGGCCGACGGCCGTCTGGATCTCGGCGAGGGCCTCGCGGAAGCGGCGGTTGTAGTTCAGGAAGAGGGCATAGGCGGCGTGTCCGGCGGGGTCGCCGCGGCTGGAGGCGATGTACTTGCGGTAGTCGGCCTCGGCAACGGTGTACTGGTTGGAGAAGAAGGCAGACCTGGCCACGGCGAGGGCGTGGCTGCCGTTGCTGGCGTTGCCCGAGCCGCTCCCCTGGGAGCTTCCAAACGACAGCGAGCAGCTGCTCAGGAGCAGGCAGGTGAGCAAGGCAAGAGCAAGTCGTGGCATTGCCAAGGAACTTAGCAGGGGGGGCGTGGTCAGTCGGTCAGGGAACGGGAACTGTGCCGGGGACCGCCGGCCTCGGCGGGTGCGCCGGAACTGAGGAACTGCTCCTGGAGCTCCCAGATGTGCTCGATGAGCTCGGTGACGTTGGCTTGGGGCCCTGCGTCGAGGCCCACGCCGCGAAGGCTGTCACGAAGCGCCGCCGGAAGTTGGTTGGCGTCCTGGAGGTTGAGGCGCTCGAGCGCGTCGAGGATCCCATCCAGCTCATGCAGACGGTCCCGGCGCTCGCTCTCTTCCATCACCCTTCCAGTAGCCGCGGCAGGGCCGGGGACGATCCGACTCCGAGCCTAGCTAGAAGGCCCATTATATGGTTCGCGCTGCTGGCGGGCGTGGGGCGGGGTCGCAACTCAGCGGGGAACTTGCGGTAAGCTTTTACCCCAAGGTCGCGCCATAAGTAAACCTGATATCAAAACACTCATGAACGAGCACACTGCCAGACGCGTCATGTCACCCCGGGGGAGACGCTGGGATGATCGCCTAACGCTGGCCTCGCTCGGTTTCCTCAAGATCAACGAGTCGGCCGCGGTCTTTGGCATGCTGGCCTGCCTGGTGCTGCTATCGCTGGCGCTGCTGGCCAACATCAGCTTTGGCGTCAGCATCATGTACGCCTTCCCGATCGCGGTCTCGGTGTGGCTGTTCGGACGCTGGGTGGGGGTGGCGACCGGCACGTTTGCGATCTGCGCGGTCATCATCGTCGGCGTTGTCCAGCACCAGCGGGGAGACACGCTGGCGGTGGTCGTCCTGGCGGTGGCCCTGATCACGCTGGTCAGCATCGCCGGCTCCGAATGGGCGCGGCGGTCGGAGGACCTGGTGATGCTCCTGAATCAGCGCCAGCTCCGCCACCGACAGATGCTTGAAACCATGACCAAGGTGGGGCAGGAGCTGGTCGCCTCGAAGCGCTGGGAGGTCATCGCCGACCACATGATGTCCAGCCTTGTCGACGACCTCTTGCTCGATGCCGCCTGGATGTTCGAGCGCGACTCCGGCGCCGCCGACCCCCGCATGAGGCTGCTGGCCGCCGCCGGTGAAGCGCCCACGATCGAGTTCGCGGAACCCGGGGATGGCACCGTGGGCTGGGTGATTCGAAGTGGGCGGATGATCCAGGCGCAGTCCCGTGAGGAACTCCTGGTCATGCTTCCGGAACTCCGGATGACCGAGCTGGAGGCGGGCGTGGAGGGCGTTATCGCGCTCCCGGTGCTGGTCAAAGGCGCCACCACCGGGGTGGTCGTGCTGGGCACTCGAGTCCCGCGGACCTGGCGTGCCGAGGAGGTCGGCATCGCCGCGGCGCTGGTCAACCAGCTCGGCCTGGCGATGGAGAACGCCAGCGCCTACCGCGCCACCATCGAAGCGTTGGTCCGGATGGAGGAGATCAGCCAGCTCAAATCCGACCTCCTCAAGACCGTTTCCCACGAGCTGCGGACGCCGATGACGGTGCTCGCCGGCTACATGGACATGATGCGCGACGGTACCCTGGGCCCGGTGCCCGACACCTGGGTCAAGCCGCTGGGGCTGGTCACAGTCAAGGTCGACGAGCTCAACCGGCTGGTTCAGATGATGCTGGACGCGTCCCGCGCCGAGGGTCCGACCCTGCAGGTCCACCTCGACGACGTCGACGTCGCCGGGGCGGTGGGAATGGCGGTTACGGCCCAGGAGGACGAAGCCCGGAGCTCACGTCACCTGCTCCGCCTGGAGGCGCCACGGCACCGGGTCTCCGCCCGATGCGACCGCGACAAGCTCCTGGTGGTGGTCCGCAACCTGATCGAAAACGCGATCAAGTACTCGCCCGCCAACACCGCTGTGGATATCGGCCTGGCTGCCGATGCCGACGTGGTCAGGATCTGGGTGGCCGACCGGGGCGCTGGCATCCCGGCCGAGGAGAAGCAGCGGGTCTTCGAGCAGTTCTACCGGGTGGCGCGCTCCGAGACCCGCAGTGTCGCTGGCGCCGGCCTCGGCCTCTTCATCGTCAAGCAGCTCGTCGAAGTCCAAGGTGGGCGGATCACCATCGAAGACAGGCCCGGTGGCGGCAGCGTCTTCACGATCGCCATCCCGCGCCAGGCGGAGGTCCTGCCGGGCACCAGCCAGGTGGCCAGTTTGGCCCAGGCCGACTTGGCACAGCCCGGCTTCTGACACAGACCTGTTGCCGCAGGGTTATTGGCTCTAGGAGCGGATTACGCCTAAATCAGCGGTGCAGGCGTCATCCCTTCCTAACCCAGAGACGGCCCGAGCCCTCATCGGCTCGGGTCTTCTCTTTGGCTCTGAGCCTTAGGATCGAGCCGATGTCGACCTCACTGACCGCCAACCTCACCGCCCTCGTGATCACCGTGAGCGACCGCGTGGCGGCGGGTGAAGCCGAGGACCTCAGCGGCCCCGCGGTTACGGCCGCCCTCGTCGGTCATGGCTTCAAGGTGGTCGGCGCCGTGGTTGTCAGCGACGACGTCGAGCAGGTCGCGGCCGCCCTTCGCGAGGCTGCCCTGACGGCGGCCCTGGTGGTCACCACCGGTGGCACCGGCCTGGGAGCTCGCGACCGCACCCCCGAAGCCACCACCGCGGTCGCCGGTTTCCTGGTCCCGGGCATCGCCGAGGCGATCCGGCGCGCCGGCAGCGCTTCGACGCCGATGGCGATCCTCTCGAGAGGCGTCGCCGCGGTCGTCGGCAAGAGCCTCGTCCTCAACCTGCCTGGCAGCCCGGCCGGCGCGGTGGAGTCGCTCGAGGCCGTGGCCGCGGTCCTGCCCCATGCCATCGAGGTGCTATCGGGTGCGGACCACCTGCGCGGAGCTAGCCCTTAGGCCGCTTCCTGGCGCCGCTGCGCCCGCCCTTCTTCGACGCCACTCCAAGGCCCTCGACGCGAACCCATGGATCGATGGCTTTGACCATGTCGATGGCCGTCAGCCCGGCGACGGCGCAGGCCGTCAGCGCTTCCATCTCGGCGCCGGTGCGTTCGACACATCGGACGCGGGCGCCCAGGCTGATTCCCGGTAGGGCGGGGTCCAGCACAGCGTCGACCTCGATCCCGGTCAACCGCAGCGGGTGGCACATCGGCACCAGCTCGTGGGTGCGCTTGGCCGCCATCACCCCCGCCAGTCGCACGACGGCGAGGAGATCGCCCTTGGGCAGGTCGCCGGCGGCGGCCGCGGCGAACGCCGCCTGGGACATCACCACCGCCGCCGTGGCGTATGCCTCGCGCAGGGTTACGGACTTCTTGGAGACATCGACCATGCGCGCCCGACCGGCGCTGTCGATGTGGCTGAGCTGGCGGCGCACGGGCATCGGCCCGCGCTCAGGTCGGGCTGGCTTGACGGATGGCTTCGTGGACGACGTCGCGCAGCCCGTCGAGGCTGAAGGGCTTGATGATGAAGGTGTCGGCGCCGGCCGTTCTCAGCTCCTCCTCGCGCGCGTCCGCCGCGGTGAAGATAACGATCGGGATGCGCGAACTCTTGTACTTGGCGCGCACCTGCTTGACCACCTCTTCGCCACCGACCTCCGGCATCATCAGGTCGAGCAAGATCAGGTCGGGCGTGTACTCGCTGAGCAGCATCAGTGCTTCGCGGCCGTCGGCGGCCTGGATGACGTTGTAACCCTCGGAGTCGAAGAACAACGAGAGGACGCGTATCAGCTGCGGGTCGTCGTCCACGATCATCAGGCTCAGCGCCATATCGACGTACTTTAGACCCCCTCCCGGGTGACGGTGTCGAGGTCGTCGCGACGGAAGTCGCGCTGCTCACGGGCGACTGGCTGACCGCGGTGGACAGCTTGCGGTCCAAAGCGACGCCGGAGCTGATCCATGGCGCTGTCGAGGGAACGGCGGCGGCTCCGATCCTGGTCGAAGAGCCCGTCCTGGGTGGCCTCGGAAAGGGCCGCGGCGCCGATCCCGATCAGCCTCACCGGGCGAGCCTCGGCGAGGGCTTCTCCAAGGAGCCGGTCGGCGGTGGCGAGGACCTCTTCGTCGAGGTCGGTGGCGGTGGCCAGGGTGGCCTGGAAGGTGTGCGTGTCAAAGCCTTCGAAGCGCACCTTCAGGCGCACCGTTCGGGCCCACAAGCCGTCGCGACGCAGGCTCTGGGTGACGTCTTGAGCCAGGCTCCGTACGGTGCGCCGCAGCGAGTCGGCGTCGCGGACGTCGCGCTCAAAAGTGACCTCACGGGAAATGCTCTTGGGTAGCCCTGGCACCGATACCGCACGCGGGTCATCGCCCCTCGCGATGGCCCGGAGAGTCGGACCCGAGCTCCCCAGCCGCGCCGCCAGGACCTCGACCGGGGTTGCCGCGATGTCGCCCACAGTCTTCAAGCCGAGGCCGTCGAGGCGGCGCTCGGCAGCCGGCCCCAGGCCGGGTAGGACCCGCAGTGGCAGCGGCGCCAGGAAGGCGGCCTCGGTCCCGGGCCGCACCACCACCAGGCCGTCTGGCTTGCGATAGTCGCTGGCGATCTTGGCCACCGACTTCACCGCGGCGACGCCGACCGAGGCGGTCAGCCCACCGGTGGCCTGCAGGACTTGGGCCTTGAGCCGGCGGCCGACGGCCTCGGGCTCGGCGCGGGCCTCTCGGTTGCCGCTGAGGTCCAGGTATGCCTCGTCCAGCGACAGTGGCTCGATCACGGGCGTGTAGCCGCGAAGCACCGAGAAGACCAACGACGAGGCTTCGCGATAGGCGCCGAAGTCGGCGCCGATGAAGATCGCGGTGGGGCACAGCCGCCGCGCGGTCGCCGACGGCATCGCCGAGTGGACCCCGAACTGGCGTGCCTCGTATGAGGCCGCCGCCACCACGCCGCGGGGACCATCGTGCCCAACGACCACCGGCTGGCCGCGCAACTCAGGGCGGCGAAGCTGCTCGACGGAGGCGTAGAAGGCGTCCATGTCGAGGTGGAGGACGCAGCGGGCGAATGCCCGCGGAGGGCCGTCAGCCGCGGCTCGACCTCGGCTTGTAGTCGGCCAGCTCGGCCGTGGTGAGGTAGCCGGCGCGCATCAGGAGCTCGACATAGGGCACCTCCAGCAAAGGCGCGATCAGCCTCAGCACCCACGGCGGCGGGTTTTCCTTGTTCTTGTTGACAGACTGGTAGAAGTAGATCTGGTTGAGGTCGGCGCGCACCGCCAGTTTGTGCAGCGAAAGGCCGCGATTGGCGCAGCGGGCCTTCAGGTATGAAGCGAATTCAGCAGTCGCCATCCGGGGTCCAAGTATGCATCGTGAGGTCCGACCAGGTGGTCGACTGCGGCCGAGCTCGAATCACCCCGGTAGCAACGGCGTCACAGGGACCCCGTCGGGCATGGGCAACTGAGCTCGCGGCTGCTATATTGCGGCCACCTTGAGTCCAATATCCCGTAGCCTGCGCGGGGGACTGGTCTTGGTGGTATGACACCGCTTCACGTGGCGGGACTGTCCGCCGGGACATTCGCCAAGATCGGCGCGGGGGTCGGGCGCCTTCTGAACGAATTCCGTCACGCTCGCGACTGGCGCCTTTCGACCAAGGTCATGGTCGCTTTCATGCTCATCGCCATGGGCGCGATCTTCTTCTACACCAAGCAAAACGAGACACGCACCACCCAGGTCCTCACGGGTGTCCAGAGCCGGCTTCTCACCAGCCTGGCCAGTTCCGTGGCGGTCCAGGTCGAGACCCAGATGTTGCAGTATCGGCGCGACACGATCCAGGTTGCGACCGACCCCGAAGTCGTCAACTACATGAGCCTCAGCCCCACCGACCAGGTGGCCGCCATCGCGCCGCTCCTGAGCCACCTGGGACCCGCGCTGAAGGCTGACCCGGACTATCGCCTGCTGCTGATGCTGGACCCCGCGGGACAGGTCCTGGTTTCGAGCGACCCCCAGCTGCAGGGAGAGAACCTCAGCAGCCGCGGGTTCTTCGCCAGGGGACTGATTGCCACTGAGCGCGCCCCTTACATTTCCGATGTGATCCTTGCCGATGACCGCACCTCCCAGGTGATCTACACCTCGTCGCCGATACGTGACCCAGGCGGGCGAATCCTGGGGGTGGTGGCGGTCCAGATCTCCGCCTGGCACCTGGCCTCGCTACTCCGGAGCCAGGACCTCGTCAGCCAGCATCGCAACGGCTTCCTGGTCAGCCAGGACGGCGTGATCATGACCAATAGCGTTGGTCCCCGCTTCAACTACCGCAGCGTTGGCTCGCTCGACCCGGCGCACGCCAACGCCGTGACCAAACAGTTCGGCCTCGACAGGGTCCAATCGCTGGGGTTGAATGGTCTCGCCGCTGAGATCGCCAACGCGACCGGCGGCGGGGTCGCCTCCGCCCCTCTCCTCAGCTCTCACGAAACCGATGTCATCGGCTTCGCCCCGGTGCCCAGCCAGCACTGGGTGGTGATGGTGGCGGAGGACCCAGCGATCTTCACCGCCGACGTCAGCGACCTCTCGCGCACCCAGTTCTTCAACGCTTTCGTGCTGGCCCTGATCATCAGTGGCCTGGTCATTTTTGTCGGCCGCGCATTCGACACCACCGAGCGCGAATCTCTCTCCGACCCACTGACGGGGCTGGCCAACCGGCGCTTCCTCCAGGAGATCCTCCTCCGCGAGCTGCGGCGTGCCCAGCGGTCCAACCAGCCTGTTGCCCTGATGATCGTGGATATCGACCACTTCAAAGCGGTCAACGACACTTACGGCCACAATGCCGGCGACGAGATGCTGGAGCAGCTGGCCGGGATCATGATCAGCAGCGTCCGCGCGACTGACTTCGTGGTCCGATACGGCGGCGAGGAGTTTGTCATCCTGCTCCCCGAAACGCGCCTGGTCGATGCGCTACAGGTGGCCGAGAAGCTTCGCAAGACGATCGGCGAAACGGTGATGGAATCAACCGCCAAGCCGGGCGTCACCCTCACCTGTACCGTCAGCGCCGGCGTCTCGACGTATCCTCTCGACGCGGCCTCCGCGGAAGGGCTGATCCTAAAAGCCGACAGGGCGCTCTATTTCGCCAAGCAGAACGGCCGGAACCGCGTGGTCACGGTGGCCGAGGTGGACGCGCCTCCCGCTGCGGTGGCGTCGATCAAGAATTAAAGCCCGGGCCGAGAGCGGACGGAGGGCCTAGGCCAGGACGACCGCCGGCAGGCTCGACAAGTCGGGCAGCACCTCGACCTCCAGCTCTGCCCCCGGCTGCTCCTGCCGGAACTCGTGTGTCATCACCGCCGTGATCCCGCACGAGCGCGGGCCCCGGATGTCCTCCCGCACCCGGTCGCCGATGAACAGGGTTCGCGCCCGCGGAGCGGCGGTCTGGCGCAGCGCTTCCTCGTAGATGGCGGCGTTGGGCTTGCGCACCCCGACCTCGGAGGAGTAGATCGTGGCGTCGAAGAAATCGAAAAGTTCGAGGAAGTGCAGCTGGTCGCGCATCGACTGGGGGGAGTAGGCGGCGTTGCTGACGATCGCCAGCGTCACGCCCGCGTCTTTCAGCGTCTCCAGGACGGGGCGGGCGTGGGGGCTCGGCAGAACGCCGTTGCACCACGCCGCCTGCTCCTGGTCCATGACCCACTTCAGGGTGTCCGGCGGGCAGGTGATGCCGATCTTGTCGAGCGCATCGCCGTAGAGCTCGGCGATGTCGACCTCCTGCTCCGAGCCCTGGTAGTAGGAGAGGCCGATCATCTTGTCGACCTGCTCGGACACCGACACCAGGAGTTCGGCGGCCTGGGGGACATCACGCTCCAGCTCCGCCTCCAGGCGCACGTTGATCTCGTGGTAGGCCTCCAGCAGCTGCGTTTCAGGACGCTGCAGGTCGACCAGGGTGTGGCCGTAGTCGAAGAGGACGACCTCGAACGCCGGCGCCATCAGACCAGCACCCGCAGGGCTTCCAGGTTGCGCCGTCCCTCGATGCGCTCGTCGCCGGGGGTCTCGAGGATGAAGGGCAGGGAACGCAGCTGCGGATGGTTGAGGAGGTAGGCGAAGGCGTCCTCACCCAGCAGGCCCTCCCCGATATGCCAGTGTCGGTCGGCGCGACCGCCCGCGGGCACCTGGGTGTCGTTGGCGTGGATCACAAATATGTGGTCCAGGCCCACCACGTCATCAAGCTCGGCGATGACGTCGCCGGTCATCTCGGCGCCGCTCATCTCGTGGCCGGCGGCATGGGCGTGGCAGGTGTCGAAGCAGACGCCGACGCGGTCACCGACATCCTCCAGGCGCCTGATCAGCTCGGCCAGGTCCTCGAACGCACCGCCGACATTGTCGCCGGTGCCCGCCGAGTTCTCCAGCAGCAACCGGGGACAGCCGTCGGCCGGGACCGCCGCCAGCGCCGCGTGGACTGCGCTCTCGATGTGGTTGTAGCCGGACTCGAGCCCGGCGCCCTTGTGGCTGCCGATGTGCACGATCACGTGATCGAGGCCGTAGGCGGCGCCGCGCTCCAGTTCTCCGACCAGCGCGGCCCGCGACTTGCCGTAGATGGGCTCCTCCGAACCGGCCAGGTTGATCAGGTAATTGGCGTGGCTGACGACGGTGCGAACACCGGCGGCGCGCAGGGCGTCGGTGAAGGCCCTGGCGGTGGTGGGGTCGGCCAGCTTGGCCTGCCAGGAGGAGGGGTTGGTGGTGAAGATCTGCACCGCCTCGACGCCAAGGTCTTGGGCCGACGCCACCGCGGCCGGGAAGCCCTTGTCGGTGCCGATGTGGATCCCGATGGCGGGACCGTCGGGGCTCAGGGCGCCTCGACTCCGGTTGCCTCGGGCATTGCCCGGGCCCCCGCGCGAGCGATCCGTAGGGCTATCAGCGCCGCCGCCGCCCCGGCGCCAACGCCGTTGTCGATGTTGACCACGGTCACGCCAGGGGAGCAGGTCTGCAGCATCGCCAGCAGCGTCGCCAGGCCACCCCCGCCGGCGCCGTAGCTCGTCGACGTCGGTACCGCCACCACGGGGGCCGAGACCAGCCCGCCGACCAGGGTGGGCAGCGCGCCCTCCATGCCCGCGACCACCACCAGCGCATCGACGTCGGCTTCCACCATCGCCGCCAGCGGTTCCGCCAGCCGGTGGATCGCCGAGATGCCGACGTCGTAGGCGCGTAGGACCCGCACCCCCATCGTCTCGGCGACCATGCGGGCTTCCTCGGCGACGTCTACGTCGGCGCTGCCGCCGGTGAGGATGCCGATGGCGCCGGTGCCCGGCTCGGGGGCTTCGGCGCGACGGAGGCGCCGCCCGGACCCGAAGACGTCCACGCTCGCGCCGGCCTCACTGGCGGCCGCCCGCAGCGCCTCGTCGTGCTCGGCACCGACGCGCGACACCAGCGCGAGGCCGCCGTGGTCGAGCAGGCGCACCGCCAGCTCGGCGGTCAGCGCCGGGGTTTTGCCCGGCGCCAGGACGACCTCGGGCACGCCCTTGCGCCGCATCCGATCGGGGTCGAGACGGGCCAGCTCGCCGACCCGCTCGACGTGCTCGGCCTGCAGCACCCTGAGCGCCTCATCGACGCTGAACTCGCCCGCCAGCAGGCGTTCCAGGATCTCTTTCATCTCGACTGATCCTAGCTTCGACTTCTCGAATCGGGGGGCAAAATCTCACGCCCGCGCCCTCGTAACCGTTAATTACCTGTGAGCCTGCCACCCTTCCAGACCCTCATCGACGAGCACCGAGACGAGGTTTACCGCCTCGCGCTCAGCGCCGTCGGCCCGGTCGACGCCGACGACTGCTTCCAGGAGACACTGCTGGCGGCGCTGCGCGCTTACCCCGCCCTCCGGGATGCCTCCAACCTGCGGGGCTGGCTGTTGACGATCGCGCATCGCAAGGCGATCGACGTCCACCGGGCGAGAGGGCGTGCCCCGGTCCCGGTTGGAGATGGGCGCGACCTCGACGGTGGCCTTGCACCACCCCCCGCGATCGAGGACGCCGAGATCTGGGCCTCGGTCCGCGACCTCCCCCCAAAGCAGTCGCTGGCGGTGGCTCATCGCTTCGTCAACGATCTCGCCTATCGCGACATTGGCCGTCTGATGGGATGCACTGAGGCCGCCGCCCGTCGCAGCGTCCACGAAGGCTTGAAGCGACTGAAAAAGGAGTACCTGAAATGACAAGCATGGAGAGCCGGTTGCGGCGTCGCGACGACGTCGCTGCCGCCGCCGAGCGAGCCGCCCGTGGGTTCCGGGCTCGCGCCTCGGAAGAGGGACTGGTCGACATCGCCTACGGCTGGGTCGACTCCCCGCTGGGCAAGCTGATGGCGGCTGCCACCGACGATGGCCTGGTGCGCTTGGGATTCGAGACCGAGCGCGTCGAAACCACGCTCGAGGACCTGGCTCGGAAGGTGTCGCCACGGATCCTCCATGACGACGTCCGGCTGGAAAAGATCAAGCGCCAGCTGGGAGAGTACTTCGAAGGGCGCCGCAAGGCCTTCGACATGCCGATCGACCGCCAGCTGATCCACGGTTTCCACCGCCTCGTCCTCGACGCCACTGAGAAGATCCCGTACGGCGCCGTCTCGACCTACCAGCAGGTGGCCGAGCGGGCCGGCAACCCGCGGGCCAGTCGCGCCGCCGGCAACGCCCTGGGCTCGAATCCCATCCCCATCGTCATTCCCTGCCACCGCGTGGTGCGCACCGGCCACGGACTGGGTGGTTACGGGGGCGGGCTGGACAAGAAGCAGCTGCTGCTGGATCTCGAGGGAGCGACCCTCTGATGAGGGTGCGTTTCTAATGGTTGTCGTCGGGCCGCCCGCCTATAATCGGTTTCCTGCCAGACATGAACATCATCGCCTTCATCAAAGAGCGCGCGCGGTATTACAACTGTCCGGCCTGCGCGCGAAACCTGGAGAGCTGCGAAGTCCGCATGCTCAAGCAGGCCGAATCGCACCTCACCGTGGAGGTGACCTGTGCCCGCTGCCACGTCACCTTCATCGTCGTGCTGGCGGTGCAGTACAGCGCCGATGAAATGGACGAGATAGGAGCCGAGGAGTCGCATGCCCACGCCCATGCCGGAGCCGATCTCGACCCCATCAGCCACGACGAGGTCCTCGACGTGCACGACATGCTGCGCGAGTTCAAGGGCAGCTTCAAGGAGCTGCTCCGCTCCAAGGATCCCGGCGCCAACTAGACGCCTGGCAAGGCGCCCATGATCTATCTCGACCACGCGGCCACCACGCCGCTGGACCCCGAAGTCCTAGAAATCATGCTGCCCTACCTGGGCGAGGTCTACGGCAACCCGTCGTCGATCTATAGCCTCGGCCGCAAGGCCCGCGCCGCCCTCGACGATGCTCGCGATAGCGTGGCTCGCGTTCTCGGTTGCGAGCCGCGCGAGCTGATCTTCACCTCCGGCGGATCGGAGTCCGACAACCTGGCTATTCGCGGCGTCGCCGCGCGCAACCAAGAACGTGGCAACCACCTCATCTGCAGCCAGGTCGAGCACCACGCCGTGCTGCACACGTGCCAGGACCTCGAGCGCCATGGTTTCGAGGTCACCTACCTGGCTGTCGACGGCGACGGTCGGGTGGCACCGGCCGACCTCGCCGCCGCGCTCCGCCCGGAGACGATCCTGGTCTCCGTGATGACCGGCAACAACGAGGTCGGGACGCTGGAGCCGGTGCGCGAGCTGGCGGCGCTGACCCACGAGCAGAGTTCGGCATATTTCCACACCGACGCCATCCAGGCTTTCGGCAAAATCCCGGTGCGGGTCGACGACCTCGGCGTCGACCTGCTCAGCATCTCGGCCCACAAGATTTACGGCCCCAAAGGCGTCGGCTGCCTCTACGTCCGGATGGGCACCCGGATCGAGCCGATGATCACCGGCGGCGGCCACGAGCGGAACCGTCGGGCCGGCACCGAGAACGTCGCCGGCATCGCCGGGATGGGCAAAGCGGTGGAGATCGCGGCGCGCGACTTCGACAGCGACAACCAGCATCTCCGCGAGGTCCGCGACCGGCTCGGCGAAGGCGTCCTCGGCGCGGTCGATGGAGCGCGCGTCAGCGGCCATCCGACCGAGCGGTTGCCGCACCACGCCAGCTTCGTCATCGGCGATGTCGCCGGGGACAGCCTCTTGATGCGCCTCGACCGCGAGGGCGTGTATGCCTCAAGTGGCAGCGCTTGCACCTCAGGGTCGCTCGAGCCATCGCACGTTTTGCTGGCCATGGGCATCAGTCCCCAGGAGGCGCTTGGGAGCCTGCGCCTGACGGTGGGCAAGCGCACCACCAACGCCGACGTCGACGCCGCCGTCGAGGTCATCCAGGAGGCCGTCGGGGCACTTCGCGCACAGGTCGATGTATCGGCTCCGTAACGGCTTGGCGTAAAAGCTGCAGTTCACGCGCATAAAGGCCTAGGGTCGCAAGCGTGCCTAACGGGACAAAGCCATGGCCAAGCGGGTGACCGGGTTCCTTGATTCTCTGAATCGCAAGCTCGCGCGCCTGCAGACGACGCAGCCAATCGAGCTTGATCCTGAGACTGCCAGCCATCTCAGTTGGAGGCAGGTTCAGAACCTGGTTGGTGACGCTTTCCGCCGCCGCGGATACGGCGTCCGGCCAGGATCCACTGACGCTCCAGTCGACTTCATTCTCGACAAGGATGGCGAGCGCACCGTGGTCAACTGCAAGCACTGGAAGGTCTGGGAGGTCGGCGAGTCGCCGCTCCGTGAGTTCTACGGCTACACCACCGGAATCGGCGCCAAGCGCGCCGTCATGGTGACCACCGGCAGGTTCAGCCAGCGGGCCTGCGACTTCGCTGATCGGCACAACCTGCGCCTGATCGACGGCCGCGGCCTCAGCGACCTGGTCGACGGCAACTAGCGTCCCCGGCTAGCCGGCGGCTATCGGCTCACCCCTGTCGTCAGTGCTGCCCGTGACCGGAGCCATATCGGCCACATCGGTGGGGGCGGCATCGGTGCGGGCGGTCTGCCGTTCGTCGCTGATGACGCGGCCGTCCTTGATGCGGACAAGTCGGTCGGTGCGAGAGGCCAGGTCGAAGTCGTGGGTGACGAGCACGAAGGTCACGCCCGTCTCCCGGTTCAGCCGTCGCATCAGCGCGATCAGCTTCTGGCTGGTCTCGGTGTCGACCTCGCCGGTGGGCTCGTCACCGAGCACCAGGGTCGGCTGGTTGATCAGTGCCCGGGCGATGGCGACGCGCTGCTGCTCGCCACCTGAAAGCTGGGTTGGGCGGTGGTGCATCCGATCGGCCATGCCGATCTCCTCGAACAGGTCCTGCGCCCGCTGACGGGCTGCCTTCTTGTCGCCACGGCTGTAGCGCAGCGGCAGCATCACGTTGTCAAGCGCGTTGAGAGAGGGCAGCAGGTTGAAGCCCTGGAAGATGAACCCGATCATGCGGCTGCGGAAATCCGCGCGCTTGCCACCGGAGAGGCTGCTGGTGTCGAGGCCGTCGATGACGATCTTCCCCGAGGTCGGCCGCATCAGCAGACCAAGGCAGTCGAGCGTGGTGGTCTTGCCGCTGCCGGATCGTCCGACCATGGAGACGAACTCGCCGTCGCCGATGGTGAGGTTGATGCCGTCGACGGCGTGGACCGCGCGCTCGCCCTTGCCGAAGGTTTTCTTCAGGTCGGTTAGTTCGATGTTTGCCATTTCTATCGCCTAATCAATTACGGCTACTGCGAACGTAGGGCGACGACCGGATCCAGGCGCGCGGCACTGAATGCCGGGATCACCCCGGCGAGGCCGCCGAGGATCACCGCGAAGAGGAGCGCACCGATCGCCAGGGTTGGCGTCAGCAGGAACAGCTCCAGGTTCTGGCCGGCGGTGCTGGCGTTGATCGAGGAGGTGATGATGAACCCGAGCGCGAGCCCGATGGAGCCCCCGATCAGGCCGATGACCACCGACTCGGTGAGGAACTCGCGCACGATGTGTCGGGTCTTGGCGCCGACCGCCTTCTTGAGGCC
This sequence comes from Candidatus Dormiibacterota bacterium, assembly GCA_036824145.1. Classification (GTDB taxonomy): domain Bacteria; phylum Chloroflexota; class Dormibacteria; order DASZGP01; family DASZGP01; genus DATMMS01. Next base: position 7,853 of record DAITAT010000008.1, on the reverse strand, counting down.
GATCTCGCGGTAGCGCTCGGTCACTGACATCAGCATGGTGTTGACGACCGAAAGGCCGCCGACGATGAGTGCCAGCAGGGCCGCCCCGAGGGTGATCGCCGAGAAGATCAGCGAGAACGACTTGAAGGCGTTGACCAGCTCGGTCGGTGACTGGGCCTTCACGCCGGGTACTTCAGCGTTGATCTTCTTGGCCAGGTTATCGAGGTTGACCCCGGGCTTCCCGTAGACGTCGATGCCGCTGACCAGCTTGCTCGAGTCGACCTGGCTCCGCACGGCGGGAGGGAGGCTGTCGCCGAGCGCCCGCTGGGCGTCGTGAAGCGAGAGAACGGCGAAATTGTCGGGGGCGGTGAGCGTCTTCTCCATCACACCCACCACGGTGAACGTGTGGTTGACGAAGTCGGCGCGTGCGACCTTTGGCGCGACCGGCAGGTCGAGGCTGTCGCCGACCTTCTTGCCCAGCTCCTTGGCGATGTCCGAGCCAAGCGCGACCTCGCCGTTCTGGATGTTGTCGATGCGGCCGGTCTTGGCCGTCAGCTTGAAGGTTGAGTACTTTGCAGAACCCGGCTCGTCGCCAATGATCTGGTCACCAGGACCGAAGCTGAAGTTGCTGTTGTCGGCTTTGCCTGGCGCGCCGGCGCTGGGGAATACCGCCGCAACACCGTCGACGGCTTGGACCTTGGCGATCTTGTCGATCGCGATCAGGCCGCCACCAAACTGGCCGCTGGTGGAATCGCCGACGGTGACGTGGTCGGAGAAGTATTTGACGCCGCCGTCGATGAGCTTGTTGTTCTTCTCCGCCATCGCGCCCATGGTCGAGAAGGCCATGATGCCGATGGCGATACCAGAGATCGTGAGGATGTTGCGCAGCTTCCGTCGCCACAGGTTGCGAAGGATTTCCATCTATCTGTGCTCCCTCAGTGGTTGTCGATGGGGTTTGGTGTCAGTTGATATCAGAGATCGACCTCGGTAATCAACAGGTCGTCATAGGTCTCGCGACGGCGGATCAGGCGGGCCTCCCCGTCGCGCACCATCACCACGGCGGGGCGGACGTTGTAGTTGTAGTTGCTGGACATCGCCAGCGCGTACGCGCCGGCGGCGGGCATTGCGATCAGGTCCCCTGACGCCAGCGGAGGCATCCGCGCGTCCTTGATGAGGATGTCGGTCGACTCGCAGTAACGGCCCGCGATGGTCACCGTCTCGGTCGCCTCGGCGTGGGGGTCGTCGACCTTGAAAGCCTCATACCGAGAGCCGTACAGCTTGGGGCGGATGTTGTCGCCCATGCCGCCGTCCACGGAGACATAGGTCCGCACCCCAGGGATCTCCTTGATCGCGCCAACGGTGTAGACCGCGACGCCCGCGGGTCCGGCGATCGAGCGCCCGGGCTCCACCAGCAGGCGCGGCAACTCCAGCCCACGCTGGCTGCAGCCCTCGTTGACGGCGTCGGCGATGACTTGGACGAGGTCCGACGGACGCGGCGGGGCGTCGTCGCTGGTATACGCGATGCCCAGGCCTCCGCCCATGCTCAGCTCGCGCGCCCTGAAGCCGAGTTGCTCGCGCGCCATGACCAGGAAGTCGAGCACCTTCTCGATGGCCGCGGCGTAGCTGGTGAGGTCGAAGATCTGGCTGCCGATATGGGCGTGGACACCGGTGACGTCGGCGGCCGGGACCTCGAGCAGCTTTCCCAGCGTGTCGAGCGCCTGGCCGGTCTCGACCGGGAAGCCGAACTTGGAGTCCAGCTGGCCGGTGGAGATGAAGCTGTGGGTATCGGGCTGAATGCCGGGGCTGATGCGCAGCGTGGCTCGGACGTGCGGGCTGGCCGGGAGCCCGCGCAGCAACTCGATCTCGCTCAGCGAATCCACCACCAGGGCCCCGATGCCAAGCCGCGCGGCGGCCTCAACCTCGGCCGTCGATTTGTTGTTGCCGGGGAAGAAAACGCGGTCCATGGGGAAGCCGGCCTTCTCGGCGAGGTACAGCTCACCACCAGAAACCAGGTCGAGACCGGCGTCCTCTTCCATGACCAGCTGCGCCATCGCGATCGAGAGGAAGGCCTTGCCGGCGTAGAGCACCAGGCTCTCCCCGGGATATGCGTGCTTCATGGTGTCGCGGTATTCGATGATCCGGCCGCGGAGGGTTGCCTCGTCGTACACGTACAGCGGTGTCCCGAACTCGCTCGCCAAATCGGCCAGGTCGCACCCCCCGACCGCCATATGGCCGCGCGCGTTCACCTCGTAGGTGTCGGGGAAAAGCATGGTGCGCAATTCTATCGACGCGACGGTCGCAGCCCGCGCTATCCTGCTGAGATGGTCCAGAGCCAGGGGTTGAATACCCGGCGTGTGAGCGGCCCGGAGCCGGCGATGCTCTTGGGCGGCCTTATCGTGCTCGGCGCGGCGTACACGCTGCCGGTCTTCTGGAGCCGGGGCGTGAGCCCGATTCCGCGGTGCATCTTCCACCAGGTCACGGGCCAGCCCTGCCCCCTGTGCGGGGCCACCCGCAGTTTCGTGGCGATGGCTCATGCCGACTTCGGCAAGGCCGTCTACCTATACCCATTGGCGCCGATGCTGTTCCTGGCGATGCTGATCGGCATCGGCTACGGCGGCTGGGTCATGGTCACCGGGAGGCGCCTTCGATTACACCTCAGCCTTCGCGCCCACCAGAACATCGGGCTGATCATCCTGGCCCTGTTTGCCGCGAACTGGCTGGCCAAGCTCCTCTGGCTGGGCTTCGGCCCCCTGCCGTTCCCGGGCGCCTGACCCTCCCGACTGGGGCCGAGCTCGACGCCCGGCTGCACCGCTACCTGGAGCTGCTCCTGGAGCGCAACGCCAGCCTCAACCTGACCGCCGTCCGCGACCCAGCCGCGGCCTGGGAGAAGCTGATCCTGGGGTCGCTGGCGGTTCTCGATGCCCACCGCTTCCGCGGCGACGAGCGGGTTGCCGATGTTGGCTCCGGCGGCGGCCTGCCTGGGATCCCGCTCAAGCTCGCGCGGCCCGGGTTGAGCCTGGGTTTGGTCGAATCTGACCAGCGCAAGGCCGAATTCCTGCGCCACGCCGTGGCGGCGCTGGAACTGACCAAAGTCGAGGTGGAGGCTCGGCGCGCCGAGGAGCTGGGCCGCGACCCGCGCCATCGCGATGCCTACGACGTCGTCGTCACCCGTGCCGCTGCCAAGGCTTCGGTGGCGGCCGAGTACTGCCTGCCGCTGGTGCGGACTGGGGGGACGCTGCTGGCCCTGGCGCGGTACAAGGACTGGGAAGTCGCACGCCGAGCGATCGGCCAGCTTGGAGGCCGTCTCGAAAGCGAGCACCAAAGCGCCGTCGTGGTGCGCAAATTGAGGCCCACGCCGGACCGGTTCCCGCGCCGAGTTGGAATTCCGGGGAAAAGACCGCTTTAGTACGAGGACACCGTCAGGGCGGCGCTAGCCGGCGATCCAGACGGGGTGCGAGTTGGCGTCGATGTCGGCGCCCCAGGTCAGGCGCTGCGGAGTGCCGCCCGCGACCGGGGTCAGCCAGAGATCAGTGCTGCCGCCGTGCGCCGAGATGAACAGCAGGTTGCGCCCGTCCGGCGACCAGACCGGCTGACGGCAATCGGCTAGATTGGCAACCACGGCGGCGCCCGAACCGTCAATCTTGCCGACGACGATGTTGGCGACCTCGCCTTTGCGGCTGACCCACGCCATCTTCCCGGCGGGCCCGGGTGCGGGGTCGAGGATGTCGCTGGCAGCGCCGGTGACGGGCACGCGCGCGTGACCCGAGGGCACCGCCGCGTTGTCCAGGGTGCCGTGGCTGTTGCGCCATGCCACGAACACGATGCCGCTGGTGTCGGGGAGGTAGGCGGGGGCGTCATCGCCGCCGCTTATGTCGGGCGGGAAGCTGACCTCATGGGGCAGGCGGATGGGGCCCTCCCAGATGGCCTCGTCGCTGCAGCAGCTGCCCCGGTCGGACATGAAGACGAGCCGCTTGCCATCGGGCGATAGCGATGGCTTGAGATCGAGCGAGGCCAGGTGGGCGTCGGACCGGGCCGCTGAAAGCGGCGCCAGCACGGTGAAATCCGGGCCTCCAACCGCGATCTGAGCCTGGCCGCGGCCGCTGACACTGACGGCGGTGACCGACCCGTCGGCGCTGGTGGTGGGGTAGGCCAGGGTCTGGTTGGCGGGTGTCAGGACGCTGAGCTTGCCGGAGCGAAGCTTCCAGATTCGGCCTCCCTGGGCCAGGTAGATGCTGCCTTTCAGGGAAGCGGCCTCACCCCGGGCGGTCAGCGAGGTGGGCACGTCGGCCTTAGTACCTGGAAGCTGGATGCCGCTGGCGCAGCCCGCCAGCGCCACCACCGCCATCACCCCCGGCCACGGCGCGCGACGGGTCAACCGGCGACCCCGAGCGCTTCCACCGCTGCCCTGGCTTCGGCGACCTCGTCCCAGGGCAGGACCTCGTCGCCGAGGAGGAGGCGGTCCTCATGACCCTTGCCGGCCAGCAGGACGGTGTCGCCCGGGCGCGCCCTGCCGATCACCTCCCGGATCGCTTCGCGACGGTCGGGTATGCGGCGGAAATCCTCGCCCTCGCGTCGACCCTCGGCCGCGGCGCCTGCCGCGATTGCTGCCGAGATCTCGTCCACGCTCTCGTGGCGGGGGTCGTCGGCGGTGATAACGAACTCGTCGGCACCGCGCGCGACTGCAGCGCCCATGAGCGGCCGGTTGCTGGAGTCACGGGCGCCCGCGGCTCCGAAGACCGCCAGCAGCCGACCGGCGGTGAGCGGGCGCAGCTCGCGCAGCACCTGCTCCAGGCCGCCAGGAGTATGGGCAAAGTCGATCACGATGGCGAAGGGCTGGCCGGCATCGAGGACCTGCATTCGACCCCGCAACCCCTGGGCGGATGCGAGCCCCTCGGCGGCTGTGGGCACGGCCAGTCCCAGGGCCCTGCAGATACCCAGCGCACAGAGCGCATTGGCGACGTTAAAGCGGCCTGTCAGCGGCAGGCTCACCCGCAGACCGGCGCCGGCGCCCTCGACCTTGAATGACACGCCGCCGATTCGAGCGTCGATCTCGGACGGCCAGAGGTCTGCGCTTGGCCCGGTGCCGTAGGTCACCCGTCGGTCCGTCGGTGCCTGCGCCAGCGAAGCCCAGGCGGGGTCGTCGATGTTGTAGACAATGGCCTTGGCCACGCCGGGCTTGCGCGGGCTCTGACGCGCAATCTCGGCCAGCTGCAGCTTGACGTCGCGGTACTCCTCGAGGGTGCCGTGGAAGTCGAGGTGCTCGTGGCTGAGGTTGGTGTAGGCGGCGATGTCGAAGGCGACTCCGCTGACGCGGTGCTGGGCGATGCCGTGGCTGGTGGTCTCCAGCACCGCCGTCGTAACCCCGGCGTCGACGAGGTCGCGCATCCGGGCTTGGATCAGGGGCGCCTCCAGAGTCGTCATATACGTGGGGTTGATCTCGATTTCGTCGAGGCTCCGGAACTCCAGGCTGTTGATGCCGCCCGCGGCGACCCCACAGGCGCGCAGGGCGGCGACGGTCAGGAGGCATGTAGTGGTCTTGCCGTCGGTGCCGGTGACCCCGATCATCGTCATCTCTTCGGTGGGGTGCCCGGCGAGGGTAGCGGCGGCGATGCCCAGCGCGAACCTGGTGTCGTCGACGACCGCTGCGGCGCACCGCGGCGGCAGGGAAACCTCGTTCTGCACCAGCAGCGCCCCCGCCCCGGCCTGGACGGCGTCGTCGACGAGGTTGTGGGAGTCGACGCGCATCCCGGGAATGGCGACAAAAAGGGCTCCCGCGGAGACAGAGCGCGAGTCCTGGCTCAGCCCGACGAGCTCCGGGTCGAGGTCGGGCGGCGTGAGTCTGCGAGAGGGGACCCCGCGCAGGGCGAGGTCGGCCAGCAACTCCGAGAAGCGCATTCCGCCGAAGATCTTATCGGCGGACCGCTTCACCCGAGCAGGAGCGAGAGTAGCGTCCCCGCCACCAGCAGGATGCCGGTGCTGAAATGCAGGACGACATTGTTTTGAAGCGACCCCATCAGGACGTAGGGATCGTCGTAGTTCTGCTCCAGCCCTCGCAGGGTCTTGACTGCCAGGGGAATGGTGAGCAGCGCCGCCAGGGTCGGCCACGGCAGCAGCCCGGCGACCACGCCGACGACCAGGGCCAGGTAGGCCAGCGCCGCCGCGACGCCGTAGCCCTGGAGCACAACCTTGCGGCTGAGCCGGACGACCAGGGTGCGCTTCCCGGCACGGGCGTCGGCGACCCGGTCGGGGATCTCGTTGGCGTAGAGGATCAGCATCACCAGCAGCGCCACCGGGATGGAGAGCACCAGGGGCTGAAGGGCGTAGTGCCCGGTCTGCACGTAGTAGGCCCCCAGCACCATGATCGGTCCGAAGCCGAGCGCGGTGGCCGGTTCGCCCAGTCCGCGGTGTACCAGGCGCAGGGGTGGGGCGGTGTAGAAGAAGCTGATCAGCACACCGGCAAGACCAAGCCAGAGCAGGCCCCAACCGGCAACCGATGCCAGGTACAGACCGATGGCGATGGCCGCGGCATAGGCGACCGCTGAGATCGCGATCATCTGACGCAGGCTGACGAGGCCGTACTGGATTACTCGTGACCCGCCACTGAAGAGCGTGGGGTTGACGTTGTAGTCGTCGGCCCCACTGGTGGCGTCGAAGACGTCGTTGGCGACGTTGAGTCCGAGGTGGACGGCGACCGCGCCGAGCAGCGTCAGGGCTGCGAGCCCGAGGTTGAAGCGGTGCTGGGTCGCGGCGGCGGCGATTCCCAGTGCGACCGGGACCAGGGTTGCGGTCAGGAAGGGCAGCCGGGTGGCGAGGAAGAAGCGGAGCCCGATGCTCATCTTGGGCTTGACCTCGACGCCGCGCTCATCGCTGAGGGAAGCCAGGTATCGTCGCGCCTGGGGCAGGGCGCGCTCGCAAAGTTCCATGAAGGGAATGTCGGACTCGGACCATCCCCGGGCGCTGGCGGGGATGAAGGTCCAGGCGGGGCCGGCGGTGTTGAGGCGGCCGGTGAACTCCACGTAGTTGCGCTCGTCGTAGCCGACGCCTGGCTGGGGGCGGATGTGGCTGAAGACCAGGTGGATCTCGTTCTCGCCGCCGAGGCTGGGTTCGTCGAGACTGACCGGCTCCACCGCTATGACGTTGTCGGCGACCCGAAAACCGGTGGCCACCGCGACGGGGTAGCCGTCATCGCCAACGAAGCTGAGGATCGCGTGACTGAAGGCGCCCAGCCGGCTGAGACCCTCCGCGACTTTCAAGCCGCCACCTCCCCGAGCTCGGTCACGGCCGGGGCCTTGGTCGTGTCGCCCCCCTCCCACCACAGCACCCGCCGCGGCGTTATCTCGATCACCGATCGCTCCCAGAAGAGGGGCAGGGCGAAGCGCAGCCGCAGCAGGTTGCGCACCACCGGCTCCTTCTTCAGCCAGAGGGGCAGGACGTAGCCCCAGCCGTCGTGGAGGTCCTCCTCGACGATGTGGGCATCGCCCTGGATGGTGGCGCGGGAGAAGGGCTGGGCCGGGACCCCGACAGGGTCGCTGAGGCTGACCGAGACCTTGGGGTTGCGCTTGAGGTCCTGCAGCTTGCGCGAGAACAGCACGCTCGAGGTCATCAGGACCTTCTCGCCGTCCCAAAACGGGATCAATGGATCGGTCCTGGGCCGGCCCTGGGCGTCGATCACGGTGAGCTCGGCGACGAGTGCCTTGTCGAGAAGGTCGACCACCGCTTGAGGCATCTTTTCCATCTCGATCTCCAAGCTGAACCGGTGACCCTCTCCCTGCTCCAAGCATACGGACGGGCGGGCCTTACGGCCACGCGCGGCTGAGGCTAGGATTCGACGGTGAAGTTCGACTGGGGGACCAGGACGTTCGTGATGGGGATCA
>DAITAT010000044.1:13225-14538 GCA_036824145.1 Candidatus Dormiibacterota bacterium | reverse complement strand
CACCTAGGCGGCGTCTTTGCGGAGCTTCTCCAGCGCACGCTTCTCGATCTGACGCACACCCTCGCGGGTAAGCCCGACGCGGCGACCGATCTCGTCGAGGGTCTTGCCCTCGCCATCGGTCAGCCCGAAGCGCAGCTCCAGGACCAGGCGCTCCCGCTCCTCCAGCTTGGCCAGTGACTCCAGGACGTCGGCGGGCAGCCCGCTCTCGGCCTGGGGGTCGGTGCCGTTGGGGTCTGGGATCAGGTTGGCGAGAGGGTTGCCCTCCTCGTCGATCTCGAGGTCCAGCGAGGTGCTGACATATGCCAGCCGCTGCAGGTCGTCGATCTTGGCCACGTCGAGGCCGGTGGCCTCGGCGATCTCCCAGGGCTCGGGATCGCGCCCCAGCTTCTGTGAGAGGGCCTCCTTGGCACGGAGCGCCTTGGAGCGCATCTCGTGGACATGCACCGGCAACCGGATCGGCAGGGCCTGGTCCGCCAGGGCACGCTGGATCGCCTGGCGAATCCACCAGGTCGCATAGGTCGAGAACTTGAAGCCGCGGCGGTAATCGAACTTGTCGACAGCGCGAAGCAGGCCGAGGTTGCCCTCCTGGATCAGGTCCGGGAGAGGCAGGCCGCGACCCTGGTACCGCTTGGCGATGGAAACCACCAGGCGGGTGTTGGCCTCGATCAGGTGACGGCGCGCGCCATCATCGCCGTCTTCGGCGGCAGCTGCCAGCACCTTCTCCGACTGGGCGTTGAGCAGCGGCACCTTGCGGATCTCCTGGAGATAGGACTTGACCACGTCCGGCTCTTCAGCCGTGGCGGTCTCCTTCTCCTGCTCCTTCTCCTCCGAGGTCAGCATCGGCCGCTCGAGGATTTGCTGCAAGCTCATTTCGCCTGTCGGCCAGGCTTGTGGGTCAGTCTCGTTAGTTGCCATATCGCTCGCTGAACGTCACCCGTGGAAGCATCCCAACGGGGACCGTATTCAATTCACAGCACCGCTCACCACCCCTATTTGCCCCAAAACCCACCAATGCAAACATGCGATGAGAAGACTACAGAGGAGGGCGGTAGCACTCCGGGGGCGCCAAGGGTGGCTCCGTGGCGCGTGGTGTCATTGTCTCACGTCCTGACGCGGGACGCAAGAGGATATGGCGCAACGCGTCATGCCCGCTGTGGGCCACGTCAGGTATCCCCTGGTCAGGATCCCGGGGCGTCCGGTTTCCGAATACCCACGAAGTATACGGCGGCTCCAGCACAGCCAAGAAGGACCACCAGGCCGAGGATGAGCAGGCCGGTCGGGAATCCACCGGATGAGCCGGTGGGTGAGCTGGC
>DAITAT010000044.1:0-13125 GCA_036824145.1 Candidatus Dormiibacterota bacterium | reverse complement strand
CCCAAAGGCATCAGTAGCTGTAGAGCGAGCTTGCGCTGGGGCTCGGGGTGGCGCCGCTAGAGCTAGTCCCCGCCGCCGGCGCCGCGCCGCCATTGCCGATCGTCGCCGTCCCCTTCATGCCCTTGGAGTCGCGGTGGTACTCGCAGTAGAAGGTGTAGGTGGCGTCGCCCTTGGTGGTGAAGGTGATCGTCTTCGATGTGCCAGGCGTCTCGATGTCCTGGTTGACGCTGAGCTCTTTGATCGAGAAGTTGTGGTGCACCGAGCCGGTGTTCTTCACGGTCAGGTTGATGGTGGCGTTGGCCGGCAACGTCAGGGCGGTGGAACTGTACTGGAAGTCCTGGGCCTCGAGGGCCATGGTCTCGCCGCCGCTGGCGCTGGAACCGGCGGCACTCGAGGAACCACACGCGCCCAGCGCCAGTGCCATACCCCCCGCGATCAAGATGCTAGCCAGTTGGGAGACCATCAGCCTCGCCCTCCTTGTGAGCCGGTCGATCCCAGTTGATACGGGCCCCGGTTACGCCTGGTTGACCCTCACTTCGACGATGTCGCCGTTGACGCGACTCTGCAGGCGGGGGAGCGCCTGGAGGTAGTCGTGATTGATGGGCGAGCCGTCGAGGGCGAAGCTGGCTCCGTGGCAGGGGCAGTCGAGGCTGCCGTGGTCGGCGTTGAACCGGACGATGCAGCCCATGTGGGTGCAGACCGCGGACAGCGCCTGCATGCTGCCCCCGCGGTTGACCACGAAGCCCTCCACGGCGCCGGCCGAAAAGCGCACGGCGTGGTCCTGGGTCACCGCCGCGGTCGCCACCACCGGGACCCACCGGCCATTGGCGAAGGCCATGTCCCGGCTGCCCGCGGGCGCGCTGTTATCGGGGCGCGGCAGGGCTCGATCGATGCCGATGCCGGCCACCACCGCGGCGGCGGCGGCGCCGGTCAGCTGGAGCAGCCGGCGGCGGCTCCAGTGCGGCGCGCTCCCGGTGGAGGCGATCTCCCGACCGAGGGTGCGCTCGAGCCCCTGGACGAACTCCGGCCGCGGCAGGTCGGCTCCGGGGCGGGCCGACTTGAGAGCGGCGGCCGCCACCATCGCGGCTGCCTCGTCGGGGTCGGCCGGGTAGCGTGGGGGTCGCCGATCCCGAACCAGGGCGTCGACAAAGCGGGCGATGCGGTCGGTCGCGCTCATGGCATCTCCTGGTCGGCGGCGCGGCGGAGGGCGCGGTGCTGAAGCACCTTGGCGTTGGAGAGGCTGACGCCCATGGCATCCGCAGTCTCCCGAAGCGAGTACCCGCGCAGGAAGCGCAGTTCGAGGACCTGGCGGTAGTTTCCCGGCAGCCCGGCGAGGACGGCATTGGCCCGCCGGATCCCCTCCTCCTCCAGGGCCGGGTCTGGTAGCGGCGCCGGGGCCGCCGCGATGCCATCCTCGAGCGTCGCCAGCTGAACGTCGTAGTGGCGACGCCAGTGGTCGGCCAGCACGGTGCGCGAGGTGGCCATCAGGTAGCTGCGGATCTCCTCGATCGCGGCGGGTATCCGCAGCCGGGGCAGGGCGCGGATGAAGACCTGGGTGGTGAGGTCCTCGGCATCGGGGCGGTTGCCCACGCGCGCATAAATGAAGCGATAGACCACCACCGCCGTCTCGCGGTAGACCGCCTCCCACGCCAGCGGGTGGGATTCAGGCGCGCTGGATGAGACGACGTGCAGCTCGGGGCCGGGTTGTTCCATGGGCTATGACCTTGATACCCCCTGGCGTTACAGATAGCTAGAGCGCTGACGCGCGCCGCTCCCTTCTGGAATACTGCGCTGATGCTCCTGGAAGGCAAGAACGTCCTCATCACCGGGGTCCTGAGCCGGCAATCGATCGCGTACCGGTGCGCCGAGATCGCCCAGAGCGAGGGCGCCAACGTGCTCCTGACCAGCTTCGGCCGGGTCATGAGCATCACCGAGAAGGCGGCCCGCAAGCTCTCGCCGGTGCCCGACGTCCTTGAGCTCGATGTCAACAACCCCGAGCACCTGGCGGCCCTGACCGACGAGCTTCGCTCGCGCTGGGGCCGGGTCGACGGCGCCCTGCACGCGATCGCCTTCGCCCCCGAGGACGCTCTTGGCGGCAACTTCATGAAAACGCCCTGGTCGAGCGTGGAGTTCACGCTGCGGACCTCCACCTTCTCGCTCAAGGAGTTGGCCGTCGCGGTGGCACCGCTGATGACCGACGGTGGCAGCATCGTCACGCTCGACTTCGACAATCGCTTTGCCTGGCCTGTCTACGACTGGATGGGGGTGGCCAAGGCCGGCCTGGAGTCGGTGGTGCGGTACCTCGCTCGCGACCTCGGCAGCCACAAGATCCGGGTCAACGCGGTGGCTGCCGGGCCGCTGGCGACGATGGCGGCCAAGAGCATCCCGGGATTCGGCCAGTTCGAGGCCAGCTGGCAGCGGCAGGCCCCCCTCGGTTGGGACGGCAACGACAGCGACCCGGTGGCCCGCATGGTCACCGTCCTCCTCAGCGACTGGGCGCCGGCCACCACCGGCGAGATGATCCACGTCGACGGTGGCTACCACGCCATGGGGTCGCAGCTCCTGCCCGACGAGGGGTAGCTCCGAGCCGCCTCAGTGGCGGTGGATCGTGGTCCCGTCGGATGTGAAGAGCGCCCCACTCGGCGCCTGCTTGACGTCGAAGGCGCAACCAGTGATGCCGGTGGAGACAACTGAACCCTGGCCGATGTACTGGTAGAGGCGCCCGTCACTGTAGGCGCAGAAGAGGAAGTGCCCGTTGGCGTAGGTCATGCCTGTTGGGGCGTAGAAATAGGGGTTGTTCTTCGCCATGGGGCCGCCCTCGGTGCTGTACTGCGGGCCGGGTTTGCCGTGGCAGTCGCTGTTGCCGCCAAAGGGATGGTCATATCCCCAGCAGTAGGGCCACTGGTAGTCGACCCCGCCGCTCTTGCCGACCAGGTCGAACTCGTCGCCACATGACCCGCATGGGGTGCCGGCGTCGCCCGAAGGGCCGTTATTGGTGATCGCCAGGGTGCCATCGGGCGCGAACGCGATCCCAAACGGGTTCCGCAGTCCCCGCACCCAGTTGGCGCCACATCCCACCCCGGCAGGGGATCCACCAGCCGTGTAGCGGAGGACTTTGCCGCGCGGGTCGCACGGGTCCTGGGCGTTCAGTGCGGGAGCGGTGTGGGTGTCGCCAAGAGTGACGTAGAGGAAGCCGTCGGGGCCGAACGCGATCCGGCCGCCTTTGTGACAGCAGTCGCCGGGGTTTCCCGGCGGCGTGGCGGGTAGCCCGCCGACGATCACAGTCGGGTTGGTGCCCAGGCCGCCGGACTCCGTGAAACGCAGGACCCGCTGCGTGGTGCGGTTGGTATCCGACCCGAAGGCGAAGACAAAGTGGTCCTGGCAGAAGTTGGGGCTGAGAGCCAGGCCCAGCAGCCCGCGCTCGCCCGCGGTGCTGACCGGAACGGTGGCGAACGTGTGGGGGCCGTTGAGCCAGTACTTGATGGTTCCCGACAGCTCGGCCCAGAAGAGGCGACCGTCCGGCGCAAACGCCAGCGCCACCGGCGAGCTTGCGCCGATGCTCGCCCCAGGTTCGCGGCCTGTCCCGGCGCATGCGGTCGGTGGCGGCGGCGGCGGCGGTGGTGGTGGCCGCGGCGCAACCGCGATTGGGCTTGGGGACGGTGACGGCGTGGGTGAGGGAGACGGCGATGGCGACGGGGAAGGGGAAGGAGCTGGTGACGAGCACCCGACCTGCGGGCAGATCCGGGCGCCCGGGTAGTAGCTCTGGTCGAGGTAGACGACCAGCGAACTCGAGGCGAGGACGAGAGCCAGCATCGCGAGCGCTGCCAACGCCGCCCGAATCGCGACCGTCGGCGTCAGCGCGGCAGCGGTGACCTGGCTCGACTTCGACCGTATCCATTGCAGAAAGCTGTCGACCACCGCCTTCAGGCTATCGGTTCACCCCGTGAATCGGTAGATCGTGCTCGCATCGGAGTAGTAAAGGACGTGGTCAGGGCTCTCCTTGATGTCGAGCTTGCACTGGGGTAGCGCTGCCGTCACGGACTGGGGTCCCTGGTAGATGCGGCCGCCGGAATTGAGGGTGCAGAAGACAAAGTGGCCGGCGTAGCCCGCCGGCCCGGATGGCGAGACGTAGGTGGCGCCGGTCGGCACCACGGTGCTGGCCTCGCTGCTCCAAAGCGGCCCTGAACCGGCGCAGCTGGATGCACTGAGCGGGTGGGAGTACCCGTAGCAGGTCGGCCAGGAGTAATTGCCGCCGGCGGTGACGTCGTAAACGGTGTCATACCCGGTCGACGGGCTGCCGGCCTCGCCAGAGGGGCCGTTGTTGGTGACGAATATCTGACCGGTGGGTGAGAAGGCGATCCCGAAGGGGTTCCGCAGGCCCTTGGCGTAGACCGGGCCGCAAAGGTTGCCTGGAGGCAAGCTGCCATCCGCACGGTAGCGGAGGATCTTGCCCCGGACGTCGCAGCTGTTCTGGGCCGCCGCCGCGGTGTGGTTGTCGCCCAGCGTCACGTAAAGCATCCCGTCGGTCCCGAAGGCGAGACGCCCGCCTTTGTGGCAGCAATCGGAGCCGGTGGGGAGGTTGGCGACGATCGTGGTCCGGCTAGTTCCTTTGCCGGCGCAATCGGTCCATCGCACCACCGTCTGGTGCGCGTAGTCGGGCTCTGAGTAGATCGCATAGACAAAGCGGTCCTGGGCGAAGCTCGGGCTGATCGCGAGCCCCAGCAGACCACGTTCGCTGTAGCCGCCGCCAGGTTGGGTGGTGACCGTCGACACGGCGGCGAAGTCCTGGGCGGCGCCGCCCTGCCAGACCTTGATGGCACCGCCTCGATCCGCCCAGAACAACCTGCCGTCGGGAGCGAAAGCCAGCGCCACCGGGAAGGCCGCCGAGATGTTCCCGGCCGGGGACCCTCCGGGGGCGACGCAAGGCGAGGCCGCCGACAGCGAGGGCGAGGGCTGTGGGGATGGGCTATGGGCGACCGGTGGCAAGGGCGATGGCTTGACCGCGGTGCCGCCAAAGGTGCAGCCCGCCAGGGCCACCACCAGTGCCACGGCGCCAACCGCGGCCGCGGCCTGGATCGACATTCGACTCGGAAGGTCAGGGCGCATCAACCCGAGGTTAGCGACTGTGGCCGACCGTCGGCGCCGCGGGTCAGGTCGCGATTCGAGCCAGTGCCTCCTCATGCAGGAGGCCGTTGCTGGAGAGGACGGTGCCCCCGGCGGCGGTGCTCACCCCCTTTAGGTCGGTGAATCGGCCACCGGCTTCCTCGACGATGACCTTCAGCGCGGCCAGGTCCCAGAGGCTGACCTCTGGCTCGACGGCCAGCTCCAGGCTGCCCTGGGCCACCAGCATGTGGTGCCAGAAATCGCCAAAGCCGCGGCTGTGCCCGACCGCTTCTACCAAGTTCAGGAACTGCGCCATGCGGCCGGCGGTCTCCCACCCCTCGAGGCCGGAGTGAGACAGCTTGGCCTCGGCCAGGTCGGCGATCTTAGAGACCGCGATCCGCTCGCCGTCGGCGAAGGCACCCTCGCCACGAGCCGCATACCAGCGCCGCCCCAGCGCCGGGGCCGAAGCCACCCCCACCGCTATGTCTCCATCGGCCTCCACGGCCAGCAGGGTGGCGAAGACAGGGATGCCACGGATGTAGTTCTTGGTGCCGTCGATTGGGTCCACGATCCAGCGCGTCTGGGCGGCGGCGCTGCCGCGGGCGCCGAACTCCTCGCCGATAAGCGCGTGTTCAGGGCGGGCAAATGCCAGCCGCTCCGCCACGACCCTCTCTACCGCGCGGTCAGCCTCGGTCACCGGCGTCATGTCCGGTTTGCTCTCCACCACCAGGTCGCGCGCCAGGAAGTGCCGCATGGTGATGACGTCGGCGGCGTCGGCGAGCTCCATGGCCAGCTCCAGGTCGGGGTTCATGCGGAGGATTGTCGCTCAGACTCGCCATTGGCCCGCCCCACGGGCCGGCCCTATAGTCAGGCCATGGCGGTGAAGCGCGCCCTCGCCCTGGCGGGGGCGATGATCACCCTGATCGGAGGCGCCCTGGGGACGGCTGCCGCCACCCCGTCGACGTCGGCGTCGCCGAAGCTGATCAACTGGGCCAAGTGGCAGCACCTGCAGGGAGTGTTCGACCTCGGCCTGCAGCGGGATGGGGCGGGACTCATCGCCGAAGGCACCGAGCTGCTCTTCACAATCAGCCCGCCTGGCACCATCGCCGCGATCAACACTGGCAGCAGCTACCAGGGTGTCCCCGGCTTCGAAGCGTATTTCGCGGTCTCCGCGGGCGAGCCGGCCGCGGGGACATGCCGCTTCCAGCCCGGAGGCATCTACGTCATCAACCCCCGGGCGTCAAGACAGGTATTGGAAGTTGATCCCAACACCGGGCAGCCGCTGCTATTCGCCACCGTGCCCGGCGTCGATTCGCTCAACGGCATCAGTTTCGACAGCGGTGGCAGTTTCGGCGACCACCCGCTCCTGGTGACCGGCCCCGGCGGCGGCCTAACGGTGGTCGCCGCGATCGACTGTCATGGGGCCGTCACCGTAATCACCGACAAGGCACCACGAATGGAAGGCGGCATCAGCGTCGCGCCTGACACCTTCGGCGCCCACGCCGGGGAGCTGATCACCACCGATGAGATCAGCGGCGACATCATCGGGATCGCGCCGAGCGGCGCGACCTCTACGCTTGTGAACCTGGCTCATCCCGCCGGCGGGGACCTCGGCGTCGAGAGCAGCGGCTTCGTGCCGCGCGATTTCCTCAAGAACGGCGGCTTTGCCTACCTGGCCGACCGGGGCACCGCCAACAATCCCCACCCGGGTACCGACAGCATCCTTCGCCTGACCTCGGCCCAGCTTGCGGCTGCGGGAGTTCTGGAGGGCGACCTCGTGACGGCCACTGAGGGAGGCGGCTCAACGGTGGACGTCACCTGCGCCGCAACCTGCTCGCTTCGCCTGATCGCCGCGGGCCCGCCCACGGGCCACATCGAGGGCCACGTCGTCTTCCTGACCAACCAGCCGGGCCAGGCGCCAGCCGCCGAGACGCCACCGTCGCCGACCACGCGGAGATTCAACCCCGCCGGCCTGGGGCTGGCCGGGATCGTGATCTTGCTGGCCGCGGTGCTCCTGGTGGTCCGGGCTCGGCGAGCGGCCTAAGCGCTCGACGCATGGCGCCCGGCCGCGCCGGGCTCAGCCAACCGGGCACCTCGTCTGAGCTGAGCATCGACCCGGCCAGCAGCCGCGCGCAGTTGAAGGCGAAACCCATGCCGTGGCCCGAGTAGCCCCCGCTGATGTAGACGCCGGGCGCGCCCGGTACCGGGCCGACCAGGGGAAGGCTGTCGGGGGTGAAGCCCATGATGCCGGCCCAACGATGACTAACCGCCGCGGCGACGTCGAGGCCCGCCAGCTGGGCATCGAGGTGCGCCTGCACCGCCGCGGTCGGGGTGTCGTCGTAGCCGACCTCGTCGGCCAGCGCCCGGTGCCGGAAGCCGCCCACCAGCACGCGCCGGTCCGCCAGCTGGCGCCAGTAGACGAAGCCGGAGTCGGTGTACACCGGGCGGC
Source organism: Candidatus Dormiibacterota bacterium (assembly GCA_036824145.1). Classification (GTDB taxonomy): domain Bacteria; phylum Chloroflexota; class Dormibacteria; order DASZGP01; family DASZGP01; genus DATMMS01. The sequence goes on along the minus strand of DAITAT010000044.1, from coordinate 5,573 downwards.
CCGCGACCGGGTCGGCGCCGGCCTCAGTCGCCAGCATCTGCCCCCGCACCGGATCGATGGGGATCCCGGGGTAGAGCTGGCGCATGTAGCCATTGGTGGCCAGTACCACGGCTCCGGCAGCGAGCTCACCAGCAGTGGTGTCGACGCGGACCCCGGACGCCCCCGGTTCGATGCCGGTCACCTCGACGCCGTCGGCGATGGTGGAGGTTGCCATCGATGCGATCGCCGCCACCGCCTCGACCGGCTGGAGCTCGCCGTCGACTGCGTTGAGGAGCCCTCCCAGCCTGCCGCCGTTGGGCCTCCAGGCCCCCGGCAGACGGTCCTCGGCGAGCAGCGCCGCCGACCGCTGCAGCGCGGCCGCCTCCTCCGCTGAAGCCGCCAGGGTCCAGCTGCCGGCGCGCTTGTGACCAGCCCTCCCCGCCAGCGCCTCGCCGAGGCGGTCGTGGTTCTCGAGGGTGAAGGACCAGATCTCCGCAGCCACCGAGCGACCGTATTTGTCGACCGCTTCGGCGTAGTTCGAGGCCACCCCCGCCAGGACGAAGCCGGCGTTGCGCCCGCTGGCACCGGCGGCCAGTCGCGAGCGCTCCAAAAGTAGGACGTCGGCGCCGCCACGCCCCAGCCAGTAGGCGAGGCTGACACCGGTGATCCCGCCGCCGACGACAACGATGTCGGCATAGAAGGGCAGCGAAACCTCCGGCTGTCGAGGCGCCTCTCCCCAGACGGGGATGCCGATCACTCGAGTCGCCTAGAAATGGATGCCCCGCATCAGTTGGGCCAGCGCCAGCCCTTCGATGCCGACCTCCTGCTCGGCGGCATCCTCTTCGCCGTCCTTCTTCTTGCCACCGGTCTCGGGGAAGAGGTGGTAGGCGCCGGTCATGATCAGGTGCAAGAACCCGGGCGCGGTGACGTCGACGATCTCGCCCAGCTTGCCCAGGCGCGTACTCACGTCCTGCGGGCGCTTGAGGATGGCCTCGACCACCATCTGGGCGGCCTCGTCGGCCTCGATGATGGGGAACGCGGAGTAGAAGCTGGTGGGCGCGATCATCGGCGTGCGCACCAGGGGCATGTGGATGTTGGTGACCACGATGCCGTGGTGCGCGACCTCGGACGCCAGGCAGCGGCTGAAGCCCTCCAGGGCACCCTTGGAGGCGACGTATGCGGCGAACCGCGGCGGGAAGGCCTGGGCGCCGATCGAGGAGATGTTGATGATCTGACCCCGGCCTCGCTCGATCATCCCGGGGAGCACGCCCATGATCAGCTTGATGGCGCCGAAGTAGTTCAGCTGCATGGTGCGCTGGAAGTCGTGGAAGCGATCGAAGGATTCCGCCACCGCGCGGCGGATGGAGCGGCCGGCGTTGTTGATCAGGATGTCGACGCGGCCGTGGTCCGCCAGCACCTTGTCCAGCATGCCGCCGATGGCGTCGAGGTCGGAAAGGTCGGTGGGATAGACCCAGGCCTCGCCGCCTTCGTCCTCGATCTCCTTCTGGATCTCCTTGAGCTTGGCCTCGGTCCGCGAGACCAGCATCAGGTGAGCGCCGCTGCGCGCCAGCGCGCCCGCGGCGGCCCGGCCGATGCCCGATGAGGCGCCCGTGATGAGGACCACCTTTCCCTCCAGGACCTTGCGGAGGTTGGCCTGCGTGGGCAGCTGCGGGTCGAGGTGGCGCTCCCAGAAGTCCCAGATCCGCCAGGCGTAGGTCCGTAGCGGCGGCACCGCGATGCCGCTGCCCTCGAGCGCGCGCTGCGACTCGGTGGCGGTGAAGGTGGCTCGGTTGCCCATGTAGTCGAGTGCGGGGCCGGGTATGTTGACGCCCTCGAGGAGCTGGTCGCGGATGCGCTGAATCGCGGGCAGGCTGCCCATCGCCTTGGTCACGTCGCTGGGGACCATCGACGTGGCGCGACGGTCGAAGCGCAGCGCGAACTCGGGCGCGTGGGCGGCGCGAGCGAACTCGTTGAGGGAGTCGCCGAGGCTCAGCGGGTTGGGGTCGACGATGTGGAAGCAGCGACCGTCGAGCCCATGCTTGTGCCCGATGTGGTCGATGGCGCGGGCGACGAAGTCCACCGGCACCAGGTTGAGGGCCCAACCCTCGGGGCCTACCAGCGGCACCCAGCTGGGCAGCGACTCCCGCAGGCGCTGGAGGATCTTGAAGGAGTAGTAGGGCCCATCGATGCGGTCGGCCTCGCCGGTCTCGGAGTGCCCGATTACGATGCCCGGCCGGTACACCCGCCAGGGCACTTTGGACTCGGTCCGAACGATCTTCTCGGACTCGAACTTGGTGGCGTAGTAAGGATGCTCGAGTTCCTGGCCTTCGTCGAACATCTCCTCGGTGAAATCGTCCCTCCACTTGCCGCCGGCCACGGCGATCGAGCTGACGTGATGGAGACGGGCGGCGCCGACGGCGTTGGCCAGCTCCACCACGTTGCGAGTGCCATCGACGTTGGCCCGGCGGTTGCTGTCCTCGGAGGCTTCGAGGTCGTAGACCGCGGCCAGGTGATAGACCTCGACGCCCTTGAGCGCCCCCCGGGCGTCAGCGGCAACGTCGCACTCCGGCTTGGTGATGTCGCCCTCGACCGGCTTGACCCTCTCCTGCGCCGACGGCGTGCTGGCGATCATCTCGTCGATCCGGGCCATCGACTGCGAGCGCACCAGGACGTAGATGTCGCCTTCTCGCTTGAGGAGCTCGTGGACAAGGTTGCGGCCGATGAAGCCGGTGGCGCCAGTTACCAGGTAGGACATTTCGGCTCGAACTTCGCCTTCAGGGGGTTAGCAGGACTTTGCCGGTGGTGCCGCCGCCGGCGACCGCCTTGAGGGCCGTTTGCGCCTCAGCCAGCGGGTAGGTGGCGGAAATGTGAGGCTTGATCTTGCCCTCTTCGTAGAGGCGGTAGAGCTCGACTGTGGCCTCCTCGATCAGCGCCGGGTTCCGGAACATGTAGGCGCCCCAGTGCAGGCCGACGACGCTGTAGTTCTTGACCAGGACGTGGTTGGCCTTGGCCTCGGGGATGCGCCCGGAGGTGAAGCCGATGATGATGATCCGGCCCTCGAAGGCGACGCACTTGGTCGAGCGGTCGTAGACATCGCCGCCCACGGGGTCGAAGACGACGTCGGCGCCGGCCCGGTCGGTGATGCGGTTGACCTCCTCGGCGAAGTCCTGGGTCTTGTAGTTGATGGCGTGGTCGGCGCCGAGCTGCTTGCAGAGCGCGACCTTCTCGTCGGAGCCGGCGGTGGCGATGACGGTGGCCCCGGCGGCCTTGCCCAACTGGATCGTGGCGGTGCCAGTGCCACCTGCGCCACCGTGGACCAGCAGGACCTCGCCGGGTTGGAGCTTGGCCCGCCGATGGAGGGCGAAGTGGCCGGTCTGGTAGACGATGTAGAAGGCGGCGGCGTCCTCGAAGCTCATCGAGTCGGGGACCTTGCGGGCCAGCATCGGCAGGGTGTCGGCACACTCGGCGTAGCCGCCCTGGAGGACCTTGTTGACGGCGAAGCCGGCGGAGACGCGGTCGCCGGGGGCGAAGCCGGAGTCGGCCGGCGCCGAGACCACGGTGCCGGAGACCTCCCCCCCGGGTGTGAAGGGGAAGTCGGGCTTGGTCTGGTAGGTGCCGGCGATCATCAGCGAGTCGAAGAAGTTGATCGCCGCCGCCTCGATCTTGAGACGGAGCATGTCGGGCGGGGGATCGCGCTCCGGGATGTCCTCGAAGGTCATCGAGTCGGGATCACCCCACTCGCGCACCACCCAAGCCTTCATCGCTCGCCGATTCTAGCCAGTTCGGGGGCTTCTGGTCTTACGTAAGGACTTCAGTCGCTGGTGATCGCGGGCGGCGGGTGGTCCAGCTTTTTGGGGCTGGGCAGCAGGAAGAGCAGGAGGAAAGTGAGCGCAAACACGGCGACGTTGTAGAAGAGCGCTACCTGGATCGAGTCATTGAAGTTGGTCGCCACTGCCTGCGTCGCGCTGGGGAGCACCGTGCCGCGCACGACTTCACCGGCGTGTTGATATTCGGCCGCGATCGCCGCCGACCGCTGCGCCGCTGTCATCTGCCCGACGCCGGCCGGCGGAGGCAGGACGGGCCGGTACTGCCGAGCCTGCCTGCAGCTGTCCGGCTCGACGGTGGGGTCCTTGGCGGCGGACCGGTCATGGAAGCAGACCTTGTAGCTGGCGACGATGTGGTCGACCACGTCGGACGGAAGGCTCGCGGCGCTCAGCTGCTGGCGGATCTGCGGGATCTGGTTGGCGCTGACGGTGTCGGCATGGGTTGCGAGCTGGCCAAAGAAGATCACGCCGATCGCGGCCACGCCTAGCGCTCCCCCGATCTGTTGCACCGTGGTCAGGACTCCCGACGCGGAGCCGACGTCCCTGCCGGCGATGCCGGCGAGGACGAAGTTCAGCGACGGCGCTATCAGCAGTCCGAGTCCGACCCCGCCGATCAACATCGCGGGGATCAGCTGCCAGCTGTGGAGGTCGGTCCCGATGACGTGGATCGAGTAGATCGTGACCGCCACCCCGATCGCGGCCAGGGCCGCGCCGATGAGGAGGATGCGTTTGCCAAAACGCGGGATCAGACGGATCGAGAGGCCTGAGGCGGTGCCGCTGCCGATGGCGAAGGGGATGATCGTGAGGCCGGAGTGCAACGCCGTGAAGCCCAGCCCGATCTGCAGCCAGAGGTTGAGGACCAGGAAGAAGGACGGCAGGCCGGAGAAGAAGACGAAGAAGAAAAGCAACCCCACCACAAAGGCGCGATTGCGGAACAGCGAGGACACCACCAGGGGGTCGAGGCCGCCCGCCTCGCGCCGCCGTTCGAACACCACGAAAAGCACCATCACCACCGCTGACGCGGCGAGCATCATGAAGGACCACCAGGGCCAACCGGCGTCGCGACCCTCAACCAGCGGGTAGGTCAGCAAGAACAGGGCAACAGTGACGATGGCGACGCCTGTGAGGTCGAGCCGGGGGGCGTCCGGGGACTTCGACTCCGGCAGTCGCAGCGACGCCGCAAGCACCGCGAAGACGCCGATGGGGACATTGATCAGGAAGATCGGGCGCCAGTCAAGCCCGAAGAAGTTGCCCTGGATGATGAGCCCGCCGGCAAGGGGACCGGTGATGGTGGCGACCCCGATGACGGCACCCAGGATGCCCAGCGCCTTGGGCAACTCGCGGGGTGGGAACGTGACGCGGATGATCGAGAAGATCTGCGGGTACATGAGCGAAGCCATCAGGCCCTGGAACACGCGGGCCGCCACGATCTGGGTCCCCGACTGCGAGAGTCCGCACAGCAACGATGCGACGGTGAACCCGGCCACACCAATCATGAACATGCGCTTGCGGCCGACGATGTCGCCCAGCCGCCCGGCCGTGATCAGGACCACGCCATAGGCCAGCTGGTAGCCGGCGATGACGAACTGGATCTGGGCGAAGCTGGCGTGCAGGTCCCGCTGGATCGAGGGGATCGCGACGTTCACGATCGAGATGTCGAGCAGGATCATGAAAGTCGCCGTCAAGATGATGGCGAGGGCTACATACGGATTCCCCTGCGGTTGCTCGTCCAGCATCTCTCCTCCCAGTGGCTGCGCGAATCGAAATGCT
>DAITAT010000043.1:0-14631 GCA_036824145.1 Candidatus Dormiibacterota bacterium | reverse complement strand
GCTGGCGGTCCTCCTTGGGCAGCAGGTACCACTGGCGCGTCTTGACGAAGGGGTACACGAAGACGTACTTGGCCGTGCTGGGCTTGATGTGGAGGCGCTCCTGGCCGGGATGGGTGTGCTGGTCGAGGTAGATCGAACGCTTGGTCATGGCGAGGAAGGAGTTGGTGTTGAGGCTGAGCTTGCCCAACGCGGTGGCGTCGAAGTCCCGGGCGAAATCCTGGATCGAACTCAGCTCGTGGGACGCGGTCCAAAAACAGAGGTCGCTGTCGGCGCGCATCCCCACGGTCGAATAGGGCCGGATCATCATGCCTTCGGCGTAGCGACCAATCAGGCCCTCGACCTCGGAGCGACCCTTCTCGCGAGCACCCTCGTCGAGGCGCCGCCAGCCCGGGTCGACCTTATAGAAGGCGAAGCGGACGAACTCGCGACGCTGAGCGATGGCTTCTGGCATCGCCCAATCTTATCGGGGCCGGCGCCAGCGGCCGGAGGGGTCACTGGACGCTTTTCGAACTCTCTGGTTGACGGCGGCGATAACCCGCGCTGCGTCCTAGTCCGTCTAGTTCGATCAGCCCCTCGGCTTGAAGTTGTCGTAACGCGTTCCCAATGGTCATGTCGCTGACCCCAGGCAGCTGCCTTCGGATCTGGGCAAGCGTCACCCGAGCGGGGGCCTCCTCGAGAACGTAGGCGCGGACCTGTGCCAACTTCGTGCCGCTGGTGCTACGTCGGCTGGCAGCCACGCGGCGCTCGAACCTGTCGTATGACTCGGCCAGCATATCGGTGAGGAAAGTGACGAATGGCCAGACCGAGTGCTCGGCCCCATGCCATCCGGTCTGCGAGTCCTGGAGGCTGCCGTAATAGCGAGACTTGTGCTCGAGAACACGTTGCTCGAGGCTGACGTATCTGACAACGCCGTAGCCAGCTCGAAGCAAGAGGTGATTGGTCAGCAGGCGCGACACTCGTCCGTTTCCGTCCCCGAACGGGTGGATCGCGAGGAAATCCACGGCAAACGCGCCAATCATCGCGAGTGGATGACCGGCATGCTCATCCACTGCCGTGCTGTACCGATCCACCAGCTCACGCAGTAGGAACTCGGTCTGCTGATTGGGCGGCGGCTCGAAGACCACGCGGCGTCCGAGCTCGACATCGTTGGAAATGATCTGGTGGTCGGCGGTCTTCAACTCTCCCCCTCCCTGGCTGCCGGTGTGGGCATAGAGCACACGGTGCAGATACAGGACGAGAGGTAGGCTGGGCTTCTCCTCACCACCACGCTGAATCAGATAGTCCAGCGCGTCGCGGTACCCACGAACTTCTTTCTCACTACGGTTGCGAAGGTGCACGGAACCCTCGGCCTCGATGACGCGTGCCCGCCGCGCGGCGTCCTCGACCACGACCCCCTCGATGGCGTTCGACGCGGTGACCGACTCGACCCTGGCGTCGTTCGCGAGCCGCTGCAGCAGCTCCGGCACCTGGTCCTCGAAGAGCGCTTCTTGGCCGCGCCCTTGGTCGACACGCGCTAGAGACGAGCCGAGCCGCGGGGGCTGGCGCGAGAGCGTGCGATCGAGATCAACGAAACTCTTCATGGAATGCTATAAACCCTATACTCTAAAGAGGAAAGTATAGGGTTTCCGCAAGGCAAGCTGCCTTCTCCAGTTGGCCAAGCACCGTCGTTGCGCTATCCGGACAGCGTGCCCTGAGCTCAAGGCGATGGCCAGAAGACTAGGATTCGAGATCATGAGCCCGGACGTCAGGCATGATGCCGAGGACCAGGAGCCGGAGCTCCGCGTAGCCGGCAAAGCGCCGGCCAAGAAGCCCCTGGCTGAGTTCCTGGCTGAGTTCGAGGAACGGCTCGCCAACCATCCAGATGAGGCGGCCACCGGCGCTCTTCGCGTGGTCGAAGAGCGGGCTGCGGGGTTGAGGCGCTCGCCGGCAGAGACATCGCCGTCCCTGTACGCCCCGACCGAGGCGGAGACGCGAGCCCTCGAGGCGGCCCCGAAAGCCGTCCCCGAGAACGCTTCGGGGTCTGCGGGCGTGACCGGCGAGACGGGCGCCGACACCACCCCAGCCGAGAGGTCGGGCGAGTCGCGACGCCTCCGTAGCCGGCGCCGTCGCAAACACCGCCACCGGGCTCACTGAATTGAGGCTCCTGCCATACTGGCGGCATCGGGATGAAGGACTTCGAGACCCTTATCTACGGTGAGGCCGAGGCGGTGGCCACCATCAGCCTCAACCGGCCGGACAGCTTCAACGCTCTCGACGAGACGCTCTGCTTCGAGCTGCAGGATGCTTTCCGCGCCATCGCCGCGGACGGCGGCATCCGGGCGGTGGTGCTGACCGGTGAGGGTCGAGCGTTCAGCGCCGGACAGGACCTGCGCAGCATCGAAACCGACGGAGCCGACCCGGCCGCCTCAGTCAAGGAGGTCTTGCGGCGCCGCTACGCGCCCCTGATCATGGCGATGCGAGAGCTGCCCAAACCGATCGTGGGCGCCATCAACGGCATCGCGGCAGGCGCTGGGATGAGCCTCGCCCTGGCCACCGATATCCGGGTCGCCTCCGACAAGGCATCGTTCATGCAGGCGTTCTCGCGGGTGGGCCTGGTCCCCGACGCCGGCAGCAATTACCTCCTGGTCCAGCTGGTGGGTCTGCCGCGGGCCCTGGAGATGGCCTGGACCGCCCGCCGGGTGGGCATCGACGAGGCGCTCGACATAGGGCTCGTAAACCGCGTGGTGCCCGCCGATGACCTGGCCGGCGCGGCCCAGGAGCTGGCGGCCTCGCTGGCGCGAGGCCCGGTCAAGGCGATCGCCCTGACCAAGGCTGCGATGATCAAAGCCACCAGCGCCAGCCTGTCCGAGATCCTGGACCTGGAGGCCGACCTGCAAGCGGAATGCATCGTCACTGACGACTTCACGGAAGGCGTCAGCGCTTTCCTGGAGAAGCGCGAGCCGCGCTTCGGCCAGACCCCCAGCCCAGCCTGATCGTCCCGTCCCGGCCCGCCGCGACGGTCGCCGTCCTTCGTGACGGCCCGGCCGGGCTCGAGACCCTGCTGATGCTCCGCCCGGTGGAGGCGGAGTTCGCGCCCCGGGCCCAGGTCTTCCCGGGGGGCCGCATCGACGAGGCCGACGCCGACCCCGGCTGGCAGGGGCTCACCAACATCGACCCAGACCAGGCCGCCCGCATCGCCGCGGATGGTGATGGCGAAGGTCTGCCGCCGGCGCTGGCCTTCCGGATCGGCGCCATCCGCGAGGTCTTCGAGGAGACCACCGTGCTTCTGGGCACCGACGCCGGCGAGCTCCCCCACCCGGGCTGGGCGGCGGAGGCGCGGGCGCGGGTCCACAGCGACGCTGAAAGCTTCGCCGCCACCGTCCGGGCGGGCGGCCTCCGGCTCCATCCCGGGGCGATCGCTTACTTCGCCCGCTGGGTAACGCCCGAGGAGCTTCCCAAGCGTTACGACACCAGGTTCTATGCCGCGGCCATGCCCACGGGCCAGGAGGCGGTGGCCGCCGTCGGCGAGGTGGAGTCGCTGGAGTGGATCACCCCCGCCGCCGCCCTGGAGCGCGCCGACACCAATGAGGCCTACACCCTGCCCCCGACCCGCGCCGCGCTGACCTCGCTGGCCGAGTTCCCTGATGTCGCCGGGGCCCTGGTGGGCCTGCCCGCCGGCCGGGACCTGACTCCGATCCTGCCCCGCATTGTCAGCGGCGTGGGCCCCAGCCCCGAGATCAGGGTGGTCCTGCCCGGAGAGCCCGGCTACGAACTGGACGCCGGCGGATGACCACCGAGCCGAAAGTCCAGGTCGTCCTCGCGCCCAACCCCTCGGCGCTCACCGGCAGGGGTACCAACACCTACGTCGTGGGCGAGGGCGAGGTGCTGGTGATCGACCCCGGACCACACGATGCGGGCCACCTGGGGAGGATCGAGGACGCAGTCCGCCACCAGGGCCAGGCGACGGCGGTGCTGCTGACCCATCATCACGTCGACCACAGCGAAGGTGCGGTTGCCTTCGCGCGGCTCCTGGGAGTGCCGCTGGCAGCCTTTCGCCATCCCGAGGCGCCGGTCCTCGACCGCGAGCTTGCCGACGGCGACGAGTTGCCCTTCGGCGGCGGTAGCCTCGAAGTCGTGCACACCCCGGGACACACCCGCGGCCACCTCTGCTTCTGGCTCGCCGAGGACCGGACGCTCTTCGCCGGCGACCTGGTCGCCGGTGAGGGCTACATCGTCATCGACCCGCCCGACGGCGACATGTCCCAGTACCTCGACTCGCTGCGCCGCGCGCGCGACCTTGACCCGGCCGTCATCAGGCCCGGCCACGGCCCCAAGATCGAGGCGCCCAGCGCCTACCTTGAGAGCTACATCGCGCACCGTCTCGAACGAGAGGCCAAGGTCCTCGGCGCTCTTGGTCAGGACCCGCGGATCATCCCCCAGCTGCTGCCAGTGGCCTACGACGACACTCCTGAGGCGATGTACCCGATCGCCACTCGCAGCCTGGTGGCGCACCTGGAGAAGCTGGCTGCTGACGGCCGCCTCGAGATCGTGAGCAGCGGCCCCGAGACCGCCTACAAGCTGAGGGAGTGAGCCGGGGGCGCCTACTCAGCGGCGACGGGGTCGCCGGCGCCGAGCTTCTCGAGGTGCTCGATCACCTTGCGCGTCATCCAGGTCGGCGTCGACGCGCCCGAGGTGACACCTACGCGGTCCACGCCTTCAAACCAGGTGTTGTCGATATCGGCCGGGCTGTCGACGAGGTGCGCCGGCTTGTGTCCCAGCTCTTCGACAACCTGGACCAGGCGCTTGGAGTTGGAGCTGCGGCTGGAGCCGACCACGATCACCATGTCGACCTCCGCGGCGGCCGCAACCGCGGCCTCCTGCCGCTCCTGGGTGGCCTTGCAGATCTCGTTGTAGACCTCGACGTGCGGCCAGCGGCGCTGGATCTCCTCGATCGTTGAGACCGTGTCCCACTGGCTCAGGGTGGTCTGGCAGGTGACCGCGATCTTCTGGGTGGGGAACTCCACGTGATCGAGGGCCTCGAAGTCCAGGGGCTCGAGCAGGTGAACTCGATCGGGCGCCTCGCCGATCACTCCCTCGGGCTCGGGGTGCTTGAGCTGGCCGATGTAGAAGATGTGGAAGTCGCGCGCCGCCAGCTCCTTGACGAGGTCGTGGGTGCGCACCACGTCCGAGCAGGTGGCGTCGACTGCCTGCAGCCCCATCGCCTCGGCCTGCTGCTTGACCTGGGGCGAGACGCCATGGGCGGTGAAGATCACGGTGCCCTCATCGATCCTCTGGAGGCCGGCGAAGCGGTCGTCCTCGTCGACGAGGTCGACGCCGTGCTCCTTCAGCTCGTCGGTGACGTGCTCGTTGTGGACCAGGTAGCCGAGCATGTGGATGGGCTGCGGCACACCCTCCGATCCGGCCTCGGCGCCGAGCTTGCGCGCGATCTTGATGGCGTCCACGACGCCATGGCAGTAACCGCGCGGGGTGATCTTGACAACTTCCATCGATTTGATCTTAGGCCTGTGTGTGGGACCGGCCTGCCGAATTTGACGCCCAAGGACAACACCGGTCCCGCCGACGGCCCTCCCGGGGCCAGCTGATGCCGTATGGCAGACTAGCGGCGTGATGGCTGAGGTTCTCTCCCAGGAGCCCCTCGACAAGGGCCCGCAGCCCAACCCGGTCGATGTCTACGAGACCTTCGAGGACCGTCACTGGTGGTACGTGGCCCGTCGGCGAATCATCACTCCACTGGTTCACAGCCTGGTACCCCCGGGCAACGGCGGCACCATCGTTGACGTGGGTTGTGGCGCCGGCGCCAACGTGGCCGCATTCGCCGGGGACTACAAATGTGTTGGGATCGACGTCTCCGAGGACCTCATCGCCGCGGCCCGGCGGCGTTTCCCGAGCCTCACATTCATCGCCGGCGATGCACCCGATGACCTGGGCGACAAAGGCGGCAACGGCGACATCTTCCTGCTCATGGACGTCATCGAGCACATCAAGGAGGACCGCGCCTACTTCGCCCGGTGTACTGCCCCACCGTGCCGTGGGTGGCGTTGCCGCTGGTCATGGCGGTTCCGTCACCGGCTGTGCCGAGGCGCGACCGTATTCACGAAGGCAAGACTAGTTGGCCGAGTCTGGGGTGGCTGCTAGTGCTAATCCCACGGCTCCCGGGTCGGTAGTTTGTATGAAGGCAAAATGTATGGGGCCGATTATGGGGCGCATCCAATACGAACGCAATCGGAAAAGAGCGGCTGGCACCAGGGGTCCAGACCGAACTCGGCCCAATTGGGGGGGTCCGGGGAGCGGGCTAGGCCGAAATAGTGGCTACGCCGGCGGGGGCAAGGCGGCGCGTCAGCGCCGCCGAAAGCACCTCTTCAACGTGGTCCACGAGGACCACGTTGATCTCGGAAAGCACCTCCTGGGGCACTTCCACAAGGTCCTTCTTGTTTTTCCGCGGTGCCACGAAGGTCTTGATGCCCGCCCGGTGGGCAGCCAGCATCTTCTCCTTCAGGCCGCCGATCGGTAGGACCCTGCCTCTAAGGGTGATCTCACCGGTCATGGCGACGTCCTTCCGAACCGCCCGTCCCGTGAGGGCGGACACGATCGCGGTGGTCATCGTGACCCCGGCCGAAGGGCCGTCCTTGGGGATGGCGCCGGCCGGAACGTGGATGTGGACCGAGTTGTCCTCAATTCGGGCCAGCGCCACGTCGTATTGGGCGGCGTGCGCCCTCGCATACGACCAGGCGGCCCGTGCCGACTCTTCCATGACCTTGCCCAGCTGGCCGGTCAGGGTGAAATCGCCCTTGCCGGGAACCACGATGGCCTCCACCGTCATCACGTCGCCGCCGTATTCGCTGACGGCCACGCCGGTGACCGCACCGACCTGGTCCTCAGTCTCAGCCAGGCCGAACTCGAACCGCGGCGGGCCGAGGATGACCTCGAGGTCGGCCGGCTTGGGCGACCACTTGGCGTTCTCCCCTTCCGACAGCCGGCGTGGCACTTTGCGGGCGATGTTGGCGATCTCGCGCTCGAGGTTTCGCACCCCGGCCTCGTGGGTGTACTCGCGGACCAGCCGGCGCACGGTGGCGTCGCTCAGCTTGAGGTGCTTCTCGGTGATGGCGTGCTCTTCCATCTGCCGTGGCACCAGGAACCGCTGAGCGATGTGCAGCTTCTCGTCCTCGGTGTATCCGGGAATGCGGATCAGCTCCATGCGGTCCAGCAGCGCCGGGTGGATGGTGTCGGCGATGTTGGCGGTGGTGATGAAGAGCACATGGCTGAGGTCGTAGGCGACCTCCAGGTAATGGTCGCTGAACTCGCGGTTCTGCTCCGGGTCGAGCACTTCCAGGAGGGCTGAAGCTGGGTCGCCGCGGAAGTCAGCGCCGACCTTGTCGATCTCGTCGAGCATGAAGACCGGGTTGCGGGTACCGGCCTGGCGCATGCCCTGGATGATTCGACCCGGGAGGGCGCCGATGTAGGTCCGGCGGTGGCCGCGGATCTCGGCCTCGTCGCGGATGCCGCCCAGGCTGATGCGGACGACCTCGCGGCCGAGGGCGCGCGCGATCGACTTGCCCAGCGAGGTCTTGCCCACCCCGGGCGGACCCACCAAGCAGAGGATCGGCGATCGAGCAGGCCGTTTGGTCGCATTGTCGTCCTTGCTCTCCTTGGCGATGGTGGCGACGCGCTCACGAACAGCCATGTACTCGACGATGCGGTCCTTGATCTTGTCGAGGCCATAGTGGTCCTCATCGAGGATCGCCTTCGCCTTCCTGGTGTTCCAGGTCTCAGCCGGCTTGTCGGGGTCGGGCTCGGGGTCCTTCCAGGGTACGGCTACCAGCCAGTCCAGGTAGCCCTGGAGCATGCCGTGCTCGGGCGAGATGGTGGGCATCGCCTCGAGCCGGTTCATCTCCCGTTTGGCCTTCTCGAGCACCTTTTCGGGCATACCGCTGGTCTCGATCTTTTCGCGCAGCTCCTCGAGCTCGCCGCCCTCTTCGGGCTCGCCCAGCTCCTTGCGGATGGCCTTCATCTGCTCGCGCAGGATCTGCTCCTTTTGAGCCTGCCCGAAGGTGCCTTCGACCTCGGATTGGATCTTGGATTTGAGGCCCAGGACCTCCTTCTGGCGCGCCATCTCGACAACCAGGAATCGGAGTCGCTCGGCGACCTTGGGGGTCTCCAGCAGGTGCTGCTTCTGGGCGACGGTGAGATCAGGGGCGGCGGCGACGAGGTCGGCAAAGACCCCAGCATCCTCGGCGCGCAGAACAGCCTGGGCCGCCTCCTGGGGGATCGGAGCTCCGGCCATGACATAGGCCTCGAAGGTCTCCCGGAGCGACGCCACCAGGGCATCGAGGTTGAGGCCGGGCTCCGTCTCATCCGGGACCTCGGTGTACTCGACCTCCAGGTAGGGACGCTCCTTGACGAAGCGGTCAAGGCGCACGCGGTTCAGGCCGCGGAGGACCAGCTGGGCCGATCCCATGACGCGCCGAACCCCCTCAATCTCGGCCAGGGTGCCCCATTCGTAGATGTCGCCGGCGCCAATGTCGTCCAGGGTTGGCTCGCGCTGGGCTGCCACCAGGATGTGGCGCCCGCGCTTGGTCGCCTCCTCCAGCGCCGTCAGCGAGGTCTCGCGACCGACAGAAAGCGGCGCCAGCGCCTGCGGGAACAGCACCGCTTCCCGAAGCGGGATCAGGGGCAGTGACTTGCGCCCGCGCATCTTGATCTGCTCCCCGCCCGAGTTCTCAGGCGCGGCGGCGCTGGCCCGTCGGCTGCGGGGGCGAGTTTCGGGGGTTTCTGACTTGGGACGGGGAGAGAATGTCACTGGCGGCTCCTGTGTCTTGCGGCGTTAGTTCTGTCGGTATACCCGACCCGATGGCAGCCAAACCTGAGAACTACATACTTGGCGGGAAGCTTCCCGAGGACCTATATGATGCCCTTCACCCGTTTTGGGCACCAGGGGCGTCTAGAGGGGTGAGATGCTGATGGAACCTACGCTCCAGACGCTCGTGGCACAATGCCAGTCCGGGGATCGGGACGCCTTTGGGGTCCTGGTGAACCAATACGGACTCCAGGTGCTGCGGACGGCGCGGTTGATCCTGCGGGACCCTTCGTTGGCCGAGGACGTGACCCAGGAGACCTTCATCAAGGCCTGGCGTCAAATCGGCTCTCTGCGCAGCGACGACCCCGGTCCCTGGCTCAACCGGATCGCCGCCAACGAGAGCATCTCCGCCTATCGGCGGCGGCATCGGTTCGATGCTCTCGTCGCCGCCGCGGGCCGGCTCACCCAGCGGTCGGCATCGGCCCCAGATGAATCCAGGATCGATCTCGCCGCAGCCCTGGGCCGGCTCGACGCCAGGTCGCGAGCCGTCATCGTCCTGCACTACTACCAGGACCTCACCGTCGAGGAGACCGCTGCCAACCTCGGCCTGAGCGTCGACGCAGCCAAGTCCCGGCTCAAGGTGGCGCTTCGTCGCCTCCGCGAGCTCACCGGGTCACCAGAGGAAGACACATGACAGACGACTTCGAACGCAACCTGAGGGAGACCCTCCGTTCGGAGGCACAGGAGGTAAGGAACGTGCCCGGAACAGTCACCGCTGGAATTCAATCTCGAATTGGCGGGCGCTCGTTGATGGCGGTCCGACTGGCCGCCGTCGCCGTGCCCTTGGCCCTGGTCGCGATCCTGGGCTACAACGCCTACCAGCTCGGCCCGGGGAAGGCCAAGGGACCCGTAGGTCCTGCCTCCACGGCATCGGCGACCGCGGAACCGGCCTCGCCCGAACCGGCGTCGCCCGAACCGTCGGCGGCCGCCACGCCGCAGCCGCCATTCGCCTGCTCCACCGCGACGACGGGCGGAAACAGTGGAGTCGTTGGTCAGCTGGTGGCCGTCCGCGCCGCCCATCAGACTGGCTTCGACCGCGTCACCTTCGAGTTCTCCTCGGCCTCCATGCCGCAATACGACCTGACCCTGCAGCCGAATACGAACTTCACCACCGACGCCAGCGGCATGCCGGTGACCCTCGCCGGTACCACTGGCATGCGGATCCATCTCCCGATGAGCACTGGACAGGGCTCGTACGCGGGAAGCACCGACCTCAAGGCCAACCTCGATGCCCTCAAGGAGGTCTACCAGCTGGGCGACTTCGAGAGGGTCTTGACCTGGGGTCTTGGCATCCAGGGCCCGGCGTGCTACCGGGTCAGTGAACTGACAGGCCCGACCCGGCTGGTCATCGACCTAGCTGTCGCTGGGTAACTCCTTTCCCGGCGCTGGCATGGTGCTCAGCGCCGGGAACACCCCCGGGTAGCCGAGGTGGACCAGGGCCTCGAAGGCTGACTCGCTCTCCAGGTAGAAGACGCCGAGGATGCGGTCCAGCTCACCGGCGTCGAAGCCGTTGCGGGGCAGCTCTGCCATCAGCCAGACGTCGCTGTCGGCATCGAGGCAGTACTTCATCGCGAAGGTGCGCATGTTCTTTCGCAGCAGCAGGTGATAGAAGTCGGCGTGGTTCTCCCGCGGGGCGCGGACCATGAACAAGTAGAAGGACACGCGATCGGCCCGCAGCACCACGGCGACGTTTACGCGCTGCCGGACGCGCCCCTCCATGGTGATCAACCAGGAGTTCGCCTCGCCCAAAGCCTCCACCTGGGCGTGCTCCTGGGCGCGCAGAAGGGCCTCGAACTGCCCCGCTGAGATCAGAGCCTCATCGGCTCCGGTTGGAGTTACTTGCCGTCGAACTTGAACGAGACGTTGACGCGAGCGCGATAAAACTCGACCTTGCCGTTCTTCACGGTGATGTCGAGCTTCACGATCTCGGCCACGCGCAGGTCCCGAAGCGACTTGCTCGCGGTTTCGACGGCGTTGCGCGCCGCAGTCTCCCACGACTCCGAACTGGTGCCCACGATCTCGGTAACCCGGTAAATGCTCTCTGCCATCAGTTTCTCCTCACAGCTCCCTTGGTGGTAGACCGAAGGATCGATCTTGGCACACCTAGCCCTTCTTGGCTTTGACCGCCTCGATGATCTGGGGCACGACCTTGTGGACGTCGCCTACGATGCCGAGGTCGCTGAGCTTGAAGATTGGAGCTTCCTCGTCCTTGTTGACGGAGATGATGTTCTTGCTCCCCTTCATGCCCACGGTGTGCTGCATCGCCCCGGACACGCCGCAGGCGATGTAGACGTTGGGCTTGACGGTCTTACCGGTCTGGCCAACCTGCATCCCGTAGGGCATCCAGCCGGCGTCGACGACGGCGCGAGTGGCGCCGACAGCGCCGCCCAGCAGCCCGGCCAGCTCCTGGAGGATGACGAATTTCTCGGGGCCGCCCATGCCACGCCCACCGGTGACCACGACGGTGGCCTCTTCGAGCTTGGGGCCCTCACTGGCCTCCACGCTGCGGTCGAGGATGCGCACTCGCTTGGTGGACTCGGGCAGCTCCGGGCTGACCTGCTCGACGGCCGGCGCCCCGGCGGCGCCCGGCTCGGCAGCAAAGGCCTTGGGCCGGATTGTGACCACGTACGGCCCGCTCCCACTGAAGGACTTGCGCGAGATCTGACTGGCGCCGAATATCGGCACCTCGACCTTGATCGATTCGCCCTCGACGCTCAGATCGGTGGCAAGGGCGGCCATGCCGACGCCAAGGCGGGCGGCAACCCGGCAACCGATGTCGCGGCCGTCATTGCTCCCCCCAAAGACGATGGCCAGGGGCTTGCGCTCCTGGGCCAGCGACACAAATGCCTCGACCGCGGGCAGCGAGAAGTACTCGCTGTAGTCGCCGCGAGCGTCGGCCAGGACCTTGGTCGCCCCGTACTCGCCCAGCTGGTCGACCTGGTTGGCCGCTGAGCCCAGCGCGACGGCCACGACGTCGACACCCAGGGTGCGCGCCTTGGTCAGTATCTCCAGGGTGATGGGGGCGACTTTGCCCTCGTCTTCTTCTACGTGGACCCAGATCTCAGCCATCAGAGCACCTTCAATTCGACCAGCAGCGCTGCCACGCGCTCGCCGGACTGACCTTCATCCGTGATGACCTCGCCGGCCTGGCGCTCCGGCGCCGCCTCGACACTCTCCACCTTGACCAGGGCACCGGCCTCACCGACGCTGCCGGCATCCAGGCCCAGCGCAGCAGCATCAAGCGTCTCGACAGTCTTGCTCTTGGCGCCCATGATGCCTTTCAAGGTTGGGTAGCGAGGCTCGTTCAGCCCCCCGGTCACCGTCACCACGACGGGGGTTTCGGCCTCCAGGGTCACGTAGCCGTCGGCGGTCTGTCGCTGCACCGTGACCTTGTTGCCCTCGACGTCCAGCTTCTTGGCGAAGGAGAGGTGAGGCACGCCCAGGATTTCGGCGACCTGCGGGGGAACCATGCCGGTCGAGCCGTCGAAAGACTCGGTGCCACAGATGAGGATGTCGAAGCCCTTGTCCTTGACGGCGGCGGCGATGGCCCGGGCCGTGCCCAGCGCATCGGATCCCGCGAGCGCCGGGTCGGTGATCAGGATTCCGCTCTCGGCGCCCATCGAGAGCGCTTTGCGGATGGCGTCGTTGGCCTTCTCCGGACCCATCGACACCACCGTTACCTGTCCGCCGGTCTTCTCAGCAAGCTGGAGACCCTCTTCGACGCCGTACTCGTCGCCCTGGTCCATGACCAGCTCAACCCCGTCACGGACAAGCCGGTGGTTCTCGCCGAGCTTGGGCGTGGCGTTCGGGTCGGGGGTCTGCTTCACGGTCACGAAAACGTTCACGCAGAGATCCTCAAGATTGGTAGGGGCCACACCGACAGGCAGAAACGACGAGCCGTCTGGGCCGCGCAGATTGTACCTGCTGGCGCGCTGCGTCATCAGGTGTCACGGTAGCCTCACTCGCATGGAACGCGGCCCCAGCGACGACGTCAGCTACATCTCGCTGTTCCGCGTGCCGGGCTTCGGCCGCTTCGCTGCGACCACCCTGCTGGGACGCATGGCGCAGACGATGTGGGTGGTCGCGATGGTGCTCTTCGTGCTGGAGAAGTTCCATTCGCCTGGACTGGCGGGGGTGGTGGTGTTCCTCGGAGTCTTCCCGGCACTGTTGGCCAGCCCGCTGGCCGGAGCCCTGCTGGACCGCTACGGCCGGGTGCGCTTCATCACCTTCGACTATTTCGTCGCTGCCACCTCGCTCCTCCTGATCGTCACCCTCTCGGCGCTGCACCAGCTGACGCCGTTGACCCTGCTTCCCCTGGTCACCTTGGGCTCGGTCACCGGGCTCCTCAGCGCCGCCGGCCTTCGCACCATGGTGCCATTGCTGCTGCCGCGTCATCTCTGGGATCGTGGCAATGCCGCCGACAGCGTCGGCTATACGGCGGTCACGATCGCCGGACCGGCGATCGCCGGGACGCTGGTCGGAACGCTCGGGGCGGAGGTGGCCCTGATGATGACCGCGTTCGTCTTCGCTGCCGGTGGCGTGGTGATGATCGGCATGATTGAGCCCGGAACGGCGGCGGCGTCAGAGGCTACCCTGCTGCGCGACGCGGTCGCCGCCATCGGCTACGTCGTCCACAACGTCACCCTCCGGGGCCTGGCGCTGTGCCTCTTCGTGCTCAACATCGGCACCGGGATCCTGATCGTGGCACTCCCGGTCCTGATCTTGGACCACCTCCACGGCAGCGCCGCCGAGGTCGGCGTGATGTGGGGGCTGCAGGGCGCCGGCGGGGTCGTCTCCGCGCTGCTCTTCGGGCGCATCGACTCCGAGGGCAGGGAACGTCCCGTGATCGCCGCGGTCACGGTGGTGGCGGCCGCCGGGACAGCGCTGCTGCTGTTGGCGACCAACCTCTGGGTTGTCTACGCCGCGTCGCTGATCCTGGGGCTCTCGATGGGGCCCGTCGACGTGGCCATCTTCTCGCTGCGCCAGCGGGCCACCGAGGTGGCCTGGTTTGGGCGGGCGATGGCGGTATCGATGAGCCTCAACTACTCCGGCAACCCGATTGGCTCCGCCCTGACCGGTCCCCTCCTCCACTTTGGATTGAGCTTCGCGCTATTGGTCAGCGTGCTCGTCACCTTCGCCGCAGCGGGGGTGGCCCTGATCACGATTCCCCACGGATCCCGGCCGTCGGCCCGGGTCGCGGCGTCTCCCTAGAGCTCGGCGTCGACCTCAGCCCAGACCGGAGAGGTCGAACTGGTTCTGAGCGGCCCGGACTGCCTCCATCACCTGCTCGATCGCCGCAATGCGTTTGGCAGCCTCCTCGGCGGCGTCGGGACGCGAGGCTTGCGGTAGCCAGGCGATCAGTTGCTGCGTACCGGAGATCAGGTGCTCTTTGCGCTGCATCTCGTAGCGGACGGTGTCACCGAATCGCAGGAGCTGCGGAGGCAGGCCGTGGGTTTGAGCCCTGAGCTCGAGGATCTCGGCCTCGTAGTTGTCCATCGCCGTCGCCAGCCGCGACCCGGCGTCGCCGGTCGGCGTGCCGGCGCCGGCGGCGCTCTTGATCTCCTCGAGCAGTTCGGCGATGTCGTCCTCAAGCTCGGCCAGCTCGGCCATCTCCCACCGGTAGCGGGTCTCCCAATCGCCACGCAGGTCGCCCTTGCGGAGGTTCTCGGCGGCGACCTTGTCGCTCCGAGCCCGCCAGACGACGTCGTACGCCCGGCGGCGGTCGTGGTCGGTCAGGACCTCATGAGCCTCGCCGATGAGAGTCATCAGCCGGCTCC
>DAITAT010000091.1:0-3214 GCA_036824145.1 Candidatus Dormiibacterota bacterium | reverse complement strand
TAAGAGACTGAGCTGGACAATCGATTGTCGACAATTCTATGCACAATCCGGCTGGACTGCCGCATATTCTTACCGGCAAGGAAATCGGAGCATGGCCACCACGTCGTCAGCAGTGACTGAAGTCCCGGTCCCGGCAGCCGAGAAAGAGGCGCGGGGCGGGTCGAGCGCATACCTGAAGCTCCGAGAGGCGATAGTCGACGGCCGCTTCCAGCCCAACGAACGATTGGTCGAGGCGGACCTCGCGCGCACCTTCGGCGCCGGGCGCACAGCTATCAGGGCGGCGCTGGTCAGGCTGGACCAGGAAGGCCTGGTCGAGCGCCAGCCGAATCGCGGAGCGCGCGTGCGCCTCGTTTCGGACCGGGAAGCGCTCGAGATCGAAGAGGTGCGGGTGGCGCTGGAGCAGATGCTTGCCAGGCACGCCGCCACGAGGATCTCCCCAAGCGACGTGCGGAAACTTCGCCAGATCCTGGAAGAGATGACCGCCCGGGTCGAGGCCGGCGACCCGCTCGGCTATTCGGAGCTCAACTCCCGATTCCACGAGATGATCTGGGCCATCGCCGATCAGGCCGTGGCCTCGACGCTGGTCGCCAACCTCAAGTCTCAGAGCATCAGGTTCCAGTACCGCACGATCCTCCAGCCAGGCCGGCCCGACCGCTCGCTGCGCGAGCATGCAGAAATCGTCGAAGCGCTTGCCTCCCGCGATCCTGACCGCAGCGAAGCCGCCATGAGGGAGCACTTGAGTCGAGTCGTGGAGACGCTCGAGCAGGCGATCGCCCGCCACCACACGCGCTAACTTTCTCCGGAAGTGCTCCGGATCCTCACGATCGCCGGCCTCATCTTGCCGCTCGCGATCGACACTTTCGTGCTGGGCACGGCCCTGGGCGCGGCCGGAATCCCCAAACGGGAGCGGTTGAGGACGAGCCTCATCCTCACCGCGTTTGAAGCCGGCATGCCGCTGATCGGATTCCTCGGCGGCGCCGCGATCGGCGCAGCCCTGGGCGGCTGGGCCAACTACCTCGCGGCAGTCGTGCTGGCGGTGATCGGGGTCTTGATGATCCGGTCCGGTGACGGCGATAAGGACGACGAGCAAAAGCTCCGCCTCCTCGAGACGGCACGCGGATGGTCGGTCGTGGTCCTCGGTGTTGGGATCAGCGTAGACGAGCTCGCCGTCGGGTTTGGCGTCGGGCTGCTGCGCCTGCCTCTCCTTCTATTGATCGGGCTGATTGCTCTGCAGGCCTTCCTTGCCGCGCAGCTCGGGATGCGACTCGGATCGAGGCTCGCTGAAGATGCGCGACAGGCTGCCGGCCCAGTCGCCGGCCTCCTTTTGATACTGGCCGCGCTGCTGGTGGTCGCCGAGCACCTCGCCGGGGCCTGATCGCGAAACGTTACATAAACGTTACAAAGCGACCAAAGACTCAGGAATTTCTCAGGCTTCTCCCAACATAGTCACAGTCCCGACCGCGATCTTGGCCACATGGCCACAGCACGCTTCGCGTCCTTCGTCGGAGCGCCGATGAGGGCGCGGGTGATTTCCAATCTCTTGAAGCGAAGGGTCCTTGCCGCGCTGGTCCTGGTCTTCGCCGTCCTCGGCGGCACCGCAGTTTACGTACAGGCCGGGAAGGTGACCACGACGTACCGGACAGCGCCCGTCGCCTACGGCACCATCACCCAGACGATCGGTATGGCCGGCAACATCGCTCCGGTCACCGAAGCCGACCTCAACTTCGCTGCTGCGGGCACCGTCCAATCTGTGACGGCAACCGTCGGTGAAACCGTCGTCAAGGGCGAGACGCTGGCGGCGCAGGACTCCACTCTCCTGGCCGCACAGCTGTCACAGGCCAAGGCGACTCTCGCCTCTGCGGTAGCGAAGCTGACGCAAGACCAGGCCGGCCCGACCGCTCAGAACCTGGCCTCCGCGCAGAACCCCGTAGCGCAGGCCCAGGTCTCCGTCAACAGCGCCACGACCAGCCTGGCCGACACGAAAGCGATAAATGCCCAGTCAGTCGCGGCCGCCCAAAGCGTGGTCGACCAGGACAACCTGAACGTCGCAGCGGACTGCCCCTCGCAGCCCGCGTGCGCGCAGGACCAGGCGAAGCTCGCAACCGATCAGCAGACCCTGGCATCGGTAAAGGTGAAGGCCACCCAGAGCAATGACCAGGCCGCCGCCCAACTGGCGTCGGCCAAGCAGCAGCTATCGGCGGCCAAGAGCTCCCTCGCCGCCCTGCTGGCCAGCACCTCGCCGCAGACGATTCAGATCGACGCAGCCCAGGTCCAGATCGAGCAGGTCAACGTGCACACCCTCAAGCACCAGCTGGCCGGCGCCGTGCTGGTCTCCCCCATCGACGGCATCGTGTCCCAGGTCAACATCAAGGCCGGACAGTCGGTCACCGGCGCCGGCACCACCTACGCAATCGTCGTGTACACGCCAGGCGCCTACCAGGTGACCGGGACCGTGAGCGACGCCCAGGTCAACCTGGTGGCTGAAGGCCAGACGGTGCAGGTGACCCCGGCGGGCTCGACGCAGGCTCTTCTGGGCAAGGTCACCGCGATCTCACCCGCAGCGACGGTCACCTCTGGCGTGGCCACGTTCGGGGTGACCGCTCAGCTGACCGACACGAGCAACTCGATCAAGCCCGGCATCTCGGCTACCGCGAGCATCGTGGTCAAGCAGGTGGTGCACGTGCTCACAGTGCCCACGAGCGCGGTTCACACAACGGCCGCGGGGAGCACCGTTCAAGTGCTCGTCAACGGTGCGCCCCAGTCCGTGCCGGTGCAGGTCGGAGCATCGGACCCCATCCGGACCGAGATCCTGTCGGGTCTCAAGCTCAACCAGGTCGTGGTCATCGCGGTGGTCACCAGCTCGGTGCCGAGCAGCGGCGGCGCGGGAACGGTTCTGGGCGGCGGAGGCGGTAGAGGTGGCGCGGGCGGCGGCGTGACTCGAGGCGGCGGGTGATCGAGGCCGGCTCACAGGGGGGTGCGCCGGGATCTGGCTCCGCCAGGCCCGCCGCGCCTGGGGGGGACATCCCCCCTCAAACCGACCACCTGATCCGTCTCGAATCGATCACCAAGATTTACGGGTCTGGCGACGGCACCGTCGTGGCGCTTGACGACTTCTCGCTCAGCGTCGCGGCAGGTGAGCTGCTGGCGGTGATGGGGCCGTCGGGCTCCGGCAAATCGACTCTCATGAACATCCTCGGCTGCCTCGACACGCCAA
>DAITAT010000090.1:0-3223 GCA_036824145.1 Candidatus Dormiibacterota bacterium | reverse complement strand
AAGGCCTCGGCGGTCTCGATCGCCAGCGCCTGGATGGTCTGGGAAAGGACGTACTCACCCTTGTCCTTGAGCTCCTGGCTGAGCTTGCGGATGCCGGCGCCACAGCTGGTGACGAACATCGCCACGCTGTCGACATCGCCCGAAGCCAGGGGTGCGACGAAGTCGGCGAGGCAGAGCTTGTCGCCCGCGGGCTGGCGCGGGAAGCTGAATCGTGCCAGCTCCGGGCCGAGCGCGCTCAAGCCGTTCCCGGGCGGCGCAAAGATCACGACGTCGTTACCCTCGCTGCCGGCGAGGAAGTACTGATAGACGCCGCGAGCGCGCATCCAGCCACCCTCGGCGCGGCGCTTGGCGTCATCCACGATGTCCTGCAGCTTGAGGAGCTTGGGGTCGCCGCTTTCGATCAGCCGGTGGACGTTGCCCTGGAGTCCGAGGTGCTTGCCATAGAGCATCTGCGGGTTGAGGTACGGCCACAGCTCGTGGAGCCTCAGTGCCAGCTCGTGACGCTCGAGGTCCGGCGCTTGGCGCGCCGGTGCGACGTCGACTGTTGGCGATCGCACCGTGCTCACCGGCGCTGCCGGTCTCGGCGCCTTCTCGGGCGCCTTTCCAAGCTTCGCGACCCGCTCATCGACGAGCTTCTGGAGCTCGGCTCGCCCCTCAGGCCTGGCCAGCCGGTTGGCCAGCTCGAGGCCCTCCATCGCGTCCTTGGCGTAAAGCACCAGTGTCTGGTAGGTCGGCAGGATCCGCCGGTAGGTGAAGTTGGGCGTCAGCGCCGCGCCGCCCACCAGCAGCGGCAGCGAGATCCCGGCGGCGCGCAGGTCCTCGGCGGTGATCACCATCTGCTGGGCGGATTTCACCAGCAGGCCGCTGAGCCCGATGAAGTCGGGCTGGTGCTCTTTGACGGCGGCGATCAACGTCTCGGGCGCGACCTTGATGCCGAGGTTGATGACGTTGTAGCCGTTGTTGCCGAGGATGATCTCGACCAGGTTCTTGCCGATGTCGTGGACGTCGCCCTTGACGGTGGCCAGCAGCAGCTTGCCCTTGCTCGAGGACTCGGTCTTCTCCATGAACTGCTCGAGGTGGGCGACGGCGGCCTTCATCACCTCCGCGCTCTGCAGTACCTCGGCAACGATCAGCTCGTTGGCCCCGAAGAGCCGCCCGACCTCGTCCATGCCCGCCATCAGCGGCCCGTTGATGATCTCCAGCGAGGACATCCCCTCCTTGACGCGCTTCTCCTCGAGGTCGGGGATCAGGCCTTCCTTGGTGCCCTGGATGATGTAGCTGGCGATGCGCTGGTCGATGGGCAGCAGGTCGATCTGCACGCCCTGCTGGGGCTTGCGCTCGCGGAACTTGGCGGTGAAGACGCCGATGTCGTCGTCGCTGCCCTCGAAGAGCAGCTTGTCGCAGAGCGCCTTCTCGTCCTCGGGGATGGTGCCGTAGCGGACCAGCTTCTCGGAGCTGACGATGGCAAAGTCGAGGCCCGCTTTGGTGGCGTGGTAGAGGTAGACGCTGTTGAGCACCTCGCGCCCGGCCTCGGGAAGCCCGAAGGAGACGTTGGAGATGCCCAGCACGGTGCGGGTCCCGGGGAAGCGTTTCTTCAGCTCGGTGATGGCGTTGATGGTCTCGGGCGCCGAGCCCCGGTAGTTGTCGTCGCCCGTGCCGCAGGGGAAGACCAGCGGGTCCCAGATGATGTCCTCGGCTGCAATGCCGTACTTCTCGGTCAGCAGCTGGAAGCTGCGCTCGGCGACCTTGACCTTGGCCTCGGTGGTTATCGCCTGTCCCTTCTCGTCGATGCAGCCGACCACCAGGGCGGCGCCGTACTGGTGCGCCAGCGGCGCCACCGCCGCGAACCTGGTCTCACCGTCCTCGAGGTTGACGGAGTTGAGGATGACCTTGCCCTGCGAATAAGGGAGGGCGGTCTCGAACACCGTGATGTCGGTGGCGTCGATCACCAGCGGCACCTTCACCAGCTTGACCGCGACCTCCAGGAAGTTCTCCATGTCGCTGATCTCGTCGGCGTCGGGGTTGCTGAGGCAGACATCGATGAGGTTGGCGCCCGCCTTGACCTGGGCCCGGGCGACCTCAGCCGCCTCCTCCCACTGCTTGTCGACGATCAGCCGCTTGAACTTGCGGCTGCCGATGACGTTGGAGCGCTCGCCGATGATCAGCGGCCGGCTCGACTCCTCGCACTCGACGTACTCGATGCCGCTGACGTGGGTGATCTGCCGGGTGGTCGGCAGCTGCCGGGGCTTGTGGGCGCGGGCGGCGGCGCCGATGGCGCGAATGAACTCCGGGGTGGTGCCGCAGCAGCCGCCGACGAGGTTGAGCCAACCCTGCTCGGCGAAGCGCCCCAGCGTCTCGGCCATCATCTCTGGTGTCTCGGAGTACTGGCCCAGCTCGTCCGGAAGGCCGGCGTTGGGATAGACCGAGACGAAGCAGCTGGCCATCCCGGCCAGGGTGCGGATGTGGTCGGTCATGAACTCGGGACCGGTGGCACAGTTGAGCCCGATCGAGGTCATGTGGGCGTGCTCCACCGAGGCGCAGAAGGCGTCGACGCCCTGGCCGGCGAGCATCGTGCCCATCGGCTCGATCGTGCCCGACAGCATCAGCGGGGTCCTGAAGCCGACCTCGCGGAAGGCCCCCCAGATCCCGAGGATCCCGGCCTTGACGTTGCGAGTGTCCTGCGAGGTCTCCAGCAGGAGCGTGTCGGCGCCGCCCTTGAGCAAGCCGAGCGCCTGGACCTGGTAGTGGTGGCGCAGCTCGTCGAAGGTGATCCCGCCGGTGACGCTGATTGCCTTGGTCGTAGGCCCCATCGAGCCGGCGACAAAGCGCGGCCCATCGAACTCGGCCGCGACCTCGCGGGCCAGCCGCGCCGCGGTGCTGCTGATCTCGTGGGCCTGGTCCTGCAGGCCATACTCGCCCAGCACCAGCGGAGTGCTGCCGAACGTGTCGGTGCCGACGACGTCCGACCCCGCCTCGTAATAGGCGCGGTGCATGCCCTTGACGATGTCGGGGCGGGTTATCACCAGGTTCTCGTTGCACCCCTCCAGCTCGGCGCCGCCGAAGTCATCGGCGGTCAGCTCGCAGCCCTGGAGGTAGGTGCCCTGGGCGCCGTCGAGCACAAGTATGCGCTCGCGCAACAGCTCCTCGAACTGCTGTCCCCGCTCGTTCAGCGGGAGGTCGGTCGGCGGACCAGGCAATGGGTGTGCGGAATCGGCAGCCATGG
>DAITAT010000042.1:0-14931 GCA_036824145.1 Candidatus Dormiibacterota bacterium | reverse complement strand
CGGCGGTCTTCCTCTACTCACCGGACCTGCTGGTCGCCTTCAACAACCGCGTCAGTGGCGTCCGCCTCAACCCCGCGATGGAGACCAGCGGCCGCTACGACTTCGTCAGCAGCTGGTACGTGAACACGCGGCGAGTCTTCAGGTAGAAAGGAGGGCTTTCAGGGACAGCCGCTAAGATTTGGCCCCAGTGCCGCCCTGGTGGAATTGGTAGACACGCAACGTTCAGGGCGTTGTGAGCGCATGCTCGTGGAGGTTCGAGTCCTCTGGGCGGCATAGAAGACCGGTCCGGCTCCAGGCTTCAGGCGTATTCCTTCATGAGCGCCTCGAACTCCGCGCGGCTGGGCCGGAGGTCGTCCTCCTTGTATTCGCGGAGCGGCTTGCTGGGCAGGCTCTCGCGGGTGTTGAGGTCGCGCATCTCGGGATTGACGTACAGCAGCCCGGTCAGCACCTCGCCCTTGGCCCGGGCGTCGTGGATGACCTTGAGGGCATCGATGCGGCTGCGCGGGTCGTGGTCGCCCTCGCCCAGCTTCCGCAGCACCATCTTCGAGCCGTCATGCAGCTCGATCTCGGTGGTCGTTCCCTCGGCGTAGTCGGCCTCGATGCTCTCGAAGTAGGGGATGAAGTCCAGCTCCTGGAGGGCGATCTCGTGTTCCTTGATGTACTTGTAGCTCTTGGTCGAGCCCTCGTGGTCGTTGAAGGTGACGCAGGGGCTGATGATGTCCAGGATCGCGGTGCCCTGGTGCGCCAGCGCCGCCTCGATCAGCGGCACCACCTGCTTGCCATCGCCCGAGAAGCTGCGCGCCACGAAGGAGCAGCCCAGCTCCACGGCCAGGCCGCAGATGTCGATCATCTCGAACTCGTTGGGCTTGCCGCCCTTCTGCTTGCTGCCGATGTCGGCGGTGGCTGAGAACTGGCCTTTGGTGAGGCCGTAGACGCCGTTGTTCTCGCAGATGTAGACCATGTCGAGGTTGCGCCGGATCATGTGGCAGAACTGGCCCAGCCCGATCGAGGCGGTGTCGCCGTCACCACTGACCCCCACCACCACCAGCTCGCCGTCGGCCAGCTTGGCGCCGGTGGCGACCGAGGGCATCCGCCCGTGGACGCTGTTGAAGCCGTGGGCCTGGCTGACGAAGTACGCCGGCGCCTTGGAGGAGCAGCCGATGCCGCTCATCTTGGCCAGCTTGTAGGGCTCGACGCCGTACTCGTAGAAGGCCTTGATGATGTGGTTGGTGATGGCGTTGTGGCCGCAGCCGGCGCAGAGCGTGGTCGGCGCCCCCCTGTAGGTGTCCCGCAGCAGGTTGATGTGGTTGCGGCCGTCGGCAGACGGTTTGGCGGCTTCGGCGGTGGCAGCCTGGGCGTCGTCGCCGGCATTCTGGGTGGTCCCGCTGGTCGACCCCCGGGAGGCCGACTCCTGGCGCCGGCGGCCCTCCTCGGGCGGCCGCTCGTCGGCCTGGATCTGGCTGGCGTCGACCCGCGGGGTGTTCTCCGGGGCTTCTGGGTCGCCGGTCTGCTTGCGGCCGTTGCTCATGTGTTGGCTCCTTCGACCGCCAGCGCGTATACCTGGCGCGGTCGTTCGAACTCTGCGGGCGAGGCGAGCCCCTGGTCGATCAGGATCGGGGCGACGATGGAACGCGCTGGGATCGGGGTGCCGTCGTAGTGCCGCACCGAGACCATGGTGTCCTGGGCCGCGTTCATGGTCAGCCGCAGCAGGTCGTACATCTGGCCGTCGCGGTTCTGGTCGACGACGTAGACCCGTTCGTGGCGGGCAATGAAGCGGAGCACGTCCTGGGGGACGGGGATCGACCGCACGCGGCAGTAGTCGGTGCGGAGGCCTTGCTGGAGGAGCTGTTCGCGCGCCTCGACCATGGCGTGCTGGGTGCTGCCGTAGGCGATGATGCCCACCGGGTTGCCCTTGTCCTCCACGATCGCCGGCGGCATGTACTTCCGGGCGGTGCGGTACTTCTTCTTGAGCCGGTCCATGACGCGCTCGTAGACCTCGGGCAGCTCGGTATAGGACGCGTACTCGTCGTGGCCGGAGCCGCGCGTGAAGTAGCCGGCGTTGGGGTGATTGGTGCCGGGGACGGTCCGCCAGGGGATGCCGTCGTCGTCCACGTCGCGGTAGCGGGCCCACTCGCCGACCCGCTCCAGGTCCTTGGCGTGGAGCACCTT
The DNA here is from genome assembly GCA_036824145.1 of Candidatus Dormiibacterota bacterium. GTDB lineage: Bacteria > Chloroflexota > Dormibacteria > DASZGP01 > DASZGP01 > DATMMS01. The sequence goes on along the minus strand of DAITAT010000042.1, from coordinate 12,762 downwards.
GCCGCGGTCGAACTTCTTGTCGGGGTACTTGAAAGGATCCGACATCCAGAGGTTCATGCCCAGGTCGAGGTCGCTCATGACGAAGATCACGGTCTGCAGCCGGTCGGCCAGGTCGAAGGCCAGCTGGCCGAATTCGTAGCACTCGTTCACGGTGCCGGGGATCAGGAGGACGTGCTTGGTGTCGCCGTGGGAGAGCAGGTGGGCCGACTCGATGTCGCCCTGTGAGGTCCGCGTCGGCAGCCCGGTGGAGGGGCCGATGCGCTGGATGTCGCAGATCACCGCGGGCACTTCGGCGTAGTAGCCCAGGCCCGCGAATTCGGCCATCAGCGAGAGCCCCGGGCCGGAGGTCGCGGTCATCGCCCGGGCGCCGGCCCAGCCCGCGCCCATGACCATGCCGATGGCCGCCAGCTCATCCTCGGCCTGGAGGATGGCGATCTTGCGCTCGCCGGTCTTCTCGTCCTTGCGGAACCGCTCGGCGTACTTGTCGAGGTACTCGCAGACACTCGATGAGGGGGTGATCGGGTACCACGCCGCGATCGTGCAGCCGCCCATGATCGCCCCCAGCGCCAGCGACTCGTTGCCCTCGATCAGCATCTTGCCTTCGACCTTGCCGGTCATCGGCGCGACCTTGTAAGCGTCGGTCTTCTTGTGGTTGGCCTTGCAGTAATCCAGGCCGACCTGGACCGATTTCATGTTCAGCGCGACAGCCTTGGGTTTGGCACTGAACTGCTGCTTGAGGGCGTCCTCGATCTGCTTTACCGGGATGTCCAGCAGCCATGCCACCGCGCCCACGTAGATCATGTTGGTCAGGTATTTGCGCAGGTCGGGGTTGTCGATGTGCTCCTGGCCGAGCTTGTGGAAGGGGACGGCGTAGTAGTGGACGTCGTCTCGCTTCATGTTGCCGACCACCGGGTAGCTCTCTTCGTGGATCACCGCGGCCCCGGCATTGACGCCGTGGATGTCGCGCTGCCAGGTGGTGGGGTTGAGCGCCACCAGCACGTTGACCTCACCGTTGACGCACTGGTAGCCCTCGGGGCTGACGCGGATGTCGAACCACGTCGGGAGTCCCTCGATGTTGGAGGGGAATACGTTTTTGGGGGCCACCGGGATGCCCATCGAGAAGAGCGCTCGCGTCAGGACCAGGTTTGAGGACTGGCTGCCGGACCCGTTGATGGTGGCGGCCTGGAAGGTGAAGTCGTTGACGATGGGCTTGGCTGCGCTGACAGCCTTCTCTTCTTCTTGGGCGAGCATCGATTACCTCTGTAACGCCGTACAAGTAAGAGTGTAGTAGCCCTCCGTATTCGGATACGCCCGTGGGGAGCCATTAGAATCAGCCTGACAATGCGGTGGGCTCAGCGCATGTCTCAACTCGGCACCGAATCTGCGTTCGAGGTCCTGGCCCGGGCCAAGCGCCTCGAACAGCAGGGGACCGAGGTCGTCCACCTCGAGATCGGCGAGCCTGACTTCGCCACGCCGCCCCACATCGTGGCCGCGGCCGAGGCCGCCATCGAGGACGGCTACACGCATTACACGCCCGCCGGGGGCATCCCCGAAGTCCGCGAAGCCGTGGCCGCCCACTACGCCGCCAGGATTGGCAACGAGGTGGCCGCGGGCGAGGTGATCCTGACCCCGGGGAGCAAGAACATCCTCCTCTTCGCGATGCTGGCCCTGATCGAGGCCGGCGACGAGGTCATCATTCCCGACCCCGGCTACCCCATCTATCAGTCTTTGGCCGCGTTCATGGGCGCCAAGCCGGTATCGCTGCCGCTGCGCGAGGCGAGTGGCTTCCGGTTCGATGCCGCCGAGCTGGCCTCGCTGGTGACCGACCGGACCCGGATGATCATCCTCAATTCGCCGCAGAACCCCACCGGGGGCATCCTCCTCCAGGAAGACCTGGAGGCGGTCGCCGAACTGGCCGCAAAGCACGACCTGTGGGTGGTATCGGACGAGATCTACTCCCAGATCGTCTACGAGGGCGAGGTGCCGTCGATCGCCTCGATTCCGGGGATGCGCGAACGGACCATCATCATGGACGGCCTCTCCAAGGCCTACGCCATGTGCGGCTGGCGGATGGGGATCGGGGTCGCCCCGGCGGAGCTGATCAAGGCCATGGAGACGCTGATGATCAACAGCAGCTCCTGCGCCACCGCCTTCATCCAGGTGGCAACGCTGGCGGCCCTCGACTCGCCCGACTCCGCGGTCTCGGTCAAGCGCATGGTCGACGAGTACCGGGCACGGCGCAACGCCATCGTCGACGGCCTCAACGCAATCCCGGGGTTCAGCTGTCACCGCCCCGGGGGCGCCTTCTACGTCTTCCCCAACATCACCGAAACGGGGATCGACCAGAAGGTCCTGGCCGACGCCCTGCTGGCCGACGCCGGGGTGGCGGTGCTGGCGGGGACCGCCTTCGGGGCGATGGGCACGGGGTACCTACGTCTCTCTTACGCCCAGGCGGTGCCGGTGCTGGAGCGAGGTGTCGAGAAGATCGGCGAGTTCCTCACCGGCGACGCCGCCGCCGGCCTGCGCCAGGCCGCCACCGTCGCCACGGGCTCCTGACCGCTCCGGCCGACACTCGCCGGGCGGAGTCACCCCTGATCTCGCCTTCCCTCGACGAGGTGCGCCGGCTGGCTGCGGATTACAACCTCATCGCCGTCCATCGCCACGACCTCGCCGACACCGAGACCCCGGTGGCGGCGTACTGGCGCCTCAACCAGGACCGGCCTGGTTTCCTGCTGGAATCTGTCGAGGGGGGCGAGCGGCTCGGCCGTTTTTCGTTCATCGGCGGGGAGCCGCGCGCCGCGGTGACCATGAAGGACGGCGTGGCCACCGTTGAGGCGGGCGGGGAGGTGCGCCAGGACAGCTTCACCGACCCCATCAGCTACCTCGAGACGATCCTCGCCGACTGTCACCAGGCTCCCGACCAGAGCCTCGCCGGGCGCTTCTCTGGGGGGCTGGTCGGCTACCTGGCCTACGAGGCGGCGCGATATTTCGAGACCATACCGGCGCCCCGCGAAAACAGCCTCGATGTCGCCGACGCCGTCTTCTTCCTCAGCGACAACCTGGTCGTCTTCGACCACCTTCTGCACCGGCGCACCATCATCGCCCACGTACGCGCCGACCCCGGGGTGAACATCGATGCGGCCTACGCCGAGGCTGTCACGCGGATCGAGGAGATGGCCGAGCGGCTCGACAGCGGGGAGAGCCCGCCGGGGCCGGACTATGCCCCCAACGAGTCAGACGGGGGCGCCTGGAACGTCGAGGCCGACGAATTCAAAGCCAAGGTGGAGCGCTGCAAGGAGTACATCCTGGCCGGAGACATCTTCCAGGTCCAGGTCTCGCGGCGGCTGATGGTGCCGATGACCGCCCATCCCTTCTACCTCTACCGGGTGCTCCGCACCGTAAACCCGTCGCCGTACATGTACTACCTCAGGCTGCCCGGGCACGCCGGCGAGCGCCGTCGGGGGACCGCCATCGTGGGGACCTCGCCAGAGACGCTGGTGCAGGTCGAAGACGGCCGGGTCGAGTACCGCCCCATCGCCGGCACCCGCCGTCGCGGCCGCGACGATGCGGACGACGCCCGCCTAGAGGCCGAGATGGTGGGCTCCGAGAAGGAGCGCGCCGAGCACCTGATGCTGGTGGACCTGGGCCGCAACGACGTCGGTCGGTTCGCCGAGGTCGGCAGCGTGCAGGTTCCCGAGCTGATGTTGGTGGAGCGCTACTCGGCGGTCATGCACCTGGTCAGCCGGGTCACGGCGAGGCTGGCCCAGGGTCGCAACAGCTTCGACGCCCTGCGCGCCTGCTTCCCGGCGGGCACTGTCACCGGCGCTCCTAAAATCAGGGCCATGGAGATCATCGCCGAGATGGAGCCCGAGGCCCGGGGCGTTTACGCCGGGGCGGTCGGCTACATCGGGTTTGGGGGCAACCTCGACACTGCCATCGCCATCCGCACCGTGGTGGTGAAGGACCAATACGCCCATCTCCAGGCCGCGGGCGGCATCGTCGCCGACTCCTCGCCGGCGGAGGAGCTGCTCGAGACCGAGAACAAGATCGCCGCGCTAAAACGCGCGGTTGAGCTCGCTCACCAGCCGCGGCTGCCGTGACCCGGCGCCTGCTGGTCATCGACAACTACGACTCCTTCACCTACAACCTGGTGCAGTACCTGGGCGAGCTGGGGGAGGGGCCGGAGGTGATCCGCAACGACGCCGCCACCATCGCCGAGGTCGCCGCCATGAGACCGCTGGGGATCGTCCTCTCGCCCGGCCCCTGCACCCCGGCCGAGGCCGGCATCTGCACCGAGCTGGTCCGCGAGCTGGGCGGGGAGACGCCGATCCTGGGGGTCTGCCTAGGCCACCAATGCATCGGCGAGGCGTATGGCGGGCTGGTTGTCCGTGCGGCGCGGGTGATGCACGGCAAGCTGTCGCAGGTGGAGCACGACGGCCTGGGCGTCTTCGCCGGGCTGCCCAATCCGCTGACCGCGACCCGTTACCACTCGCTGGTTGTGGAGCCGGGAAGCCTGCCGGCGGCGCTTACGCCGACGGCCTGGACGATCGCCGCTGGCGACGACCGCGTGCTGATGGGGATACGGCACCGGGAGTACCCCGTGGAGGGCGTGCAGTTCCACCCCGAGTCGATCCTCACCGACAACGGCCACGACCTCCTGCGCAATTTCATCGACCTCTGCCTTCAGCGCGCCGCGGTCCCCGCCTGAGCCCTGCACTGGCCGTGATCCTCGATGAAATCGTCGACCGCCAGCGCAGCCAGCTGGCCGCCAATCCGCCGGACGAGGGGCGCCTGCACGAAACCGCAGCTGACGCGTCACCGGTCCTCGACTTCGTGGGGACGCTCAAGGACGGGCCCGAGCCGGCGCTGATCGCGGAGTGCAAAAGGCGCTCCCCGGTCCGCGGTCTGCTCGATCCCTCGTACGACGTGGCGGCGCGAGCCCGCGCCTACGTCGAAGCCGGGGCTACCGCGGTCTCGGTGCTGACGAACACCGATTTCGACGGTGAGCTGGACGATCTCGACCGCGCCCGCGCCGCCGCCGGCGCGCCGGTGCTGCGCAAGGACTTCGTCATCGACCCGGTGCAGCTCCTCGAGGCCCGGGCCCACGGCGCCGATGCCGTCCTCCTGATCGCGCGGATCCTGGAGCCGGGCTTGCTGGCGCAGATGACGTCTCACTGCCGCGACCTCGGGATCCAGACGCTGGTCGAGGTTCACCACGAATCTGAGCTGGAGGCGGCGCTGGCGGCCCGGCCCGACATGATCGGGGTCAACCAGCGGAACCTGGAGACCTTCGAGGTCAACCAGGGGCTGGTCGCCAGGGTGGCTCCCCAACTTCCCGCCGGCATGCCGATGATCGCCGAGAGCGGCTTCCACACCCGCGACGAAGTCCTTGCCGCGGCTGCCGCCGGGGCGCGCGCGGTCCTGGTGGGAGAGGCGCTCATGACCGCTGCGGACCCCGCCGCCAAGATCCGCGAGCTCCTCGGCGCCGGGGTCGCCAGCCGGTGAGGATCAAGGTCTGCGGCAACACCGCCGTCGAGACCGCGATGGTGGCCGTCGACGCCGGCGCCGACATGCTGGGCTTCATCATGGTCGAGGGCACCCCCCGCACCGTGACGCCGGCGCGGGCGCGGACGATTGCCGCCGAGATGCCACCGGACGTGGACCTGGTGGGAGTCTTCGCGGACCGGCCGATCGGCGACGTGGCGGAGATCGCTGCTGAGGTCGGATTCACAGTGGTGCAGCTCCACGGTGAGGAGACCTGGGAGGATGCCGCGGCGCTGGACCTGCCCGTGATCAAAGGCCGGCGGCTGGAGTCGGCTGGGGCGGCGGCCCGGGTGAGCTGGCCTCCCGGCGGCCTCCTCCTGGTGGACGCGCATCGCCCTGACCTGCGCGGCGGAACTGGCCAGGTCTTTCCCTGGGAGTGGGCCGAGGACCTGGCCCTCCATTACCGGCTGATGGTCAGCGGCGGTCTCCACGCCGGCAACGTCGGCGATGCGGTGCGGCACCTCTGGCCGTGGGGAGTCGACGCCTCCAGCCGCCTCGAGTCCAGCCCAGGGGTCAAAGATCCGGAGAGGGTCCGCGAGTATGTCCGCGCCGCCCGGGCGGCGGAGATGGAGCTGGCTCGCGTTGGCTGAGGCGAAGGCGGCCGCCGGGCGGTTCGGGCAGTTCGGGGGGCAGTACGTCCCCGAGACGCTGATGCCGGCCCTGGAGGAGCTCGAGGCGGCGCTCGCCGAGGTGCGCGCCGACAGCGCCTTCGCCGAAGAGCTGGCGGCGCTCAACCGTGACTACGGCGGCCGGCCGACGCCGCTGTACCTGGCCGAGCGGATGTCCGAGCAGGCGGGGGAGGACGTCTGGCTCAAGCGCGAGGACCTGCTCCACACGGGAGCCCACAAGCTCAACAACGCCCTGGGCCAGATCCTGCTGGCGCGGCGGATGGGCAAGACCCGGATCATCGCCGAGACCGGCGCCGGCCAACACGGGGTCGCCACGGCCACCGTCTGTGCCCGCTTCGGCATGACCTGCCTGGTCTACATGGGCGTCGAGGACATGCGTCGCCAGGCCCTCAACGTCTACAAGATGAAGCTCCTTGGCGCCGAGGTGGAGCCTGTCGAAACTGGCTCCCAAACCCTGAAGGACGCCACCAACGAGGCCATCCGCGACTGGGTCACCAACGTCCGCGACACCCACTACATCATCGGGTCGGCGGTCGGGCCGCACCCCTACCCGGAGCTGGTGCGGGACTTCCAATCGGTCATCGGCAGCGAGGCTCGGACCCAGTTCCTAGAGCGCAAAGCTGGGCTGCCAGGCACGGTGGTGGCCTGTGTCGGCGGCGGCAGCAACGCCATCGGCATCTTCCACGCCTTCCGCGACGACGCTGGGGTCGATCTCCTGGGCGTCGAGGCCAAGCATGCCGGCTCGATCGTCGGCGGCAGGCCGGGTGTCCTGCACGGCTCATTCAGCTACCTGCTCCAGGACAGCGACGGCCAGGTCGCAAAGACGCACTCCATCAGCGCAGGCCTGGACTACCCCGGGGTGGGGCCCGAGCACAGCCTGCTCCACGAGACCGGCCGTGCCACCTACGACTCGATCACGGACCAGGAGGCGCTCGACGCCTTCCACCTGACCTGCCGGCTGGAGGGCATCATCCCCGCGCTGGAGAGCGCGCACGCAATCGCCCGCGCGATCAAAGGCGGGCTCAAAGCGCCGGTGTTGGTCTGCCTCTCGGGACGCGGCGACAAGGACATCGACGTCGTCCGCGCCGCGGACAAATCCCAGACCTAGGGCGTCGCGATGAGCCGGATCTCCCCGCTCTTCGATCGCCTGCGCGTCGAGGACCGGCTCGGGCTCTTCACGTACATCACCGTCGGCTACCCAAAGCTGGATTCGACCCCGGAGATCGCCCTGGCGATGGCGGAGGCGGGCGCCGACCTGGTCGAGCTGGGCATCCCATTCTCGGACCCCCTGGCCGAGGGCAGGACGATCCAGGCGACATCGCAGCGGGCGCTTAAGAACGGCGTCAACGTCGCCGGCTGCCTAAAGACTGCCGGGGCGATTCGTCAGCGCAGCGAGGTGCCGGTGGTTTTCATGGGCTACCTCAACCCCATCCTGGCCTACGGGGTGAAGCGTTTCACCGAGCACGCGGCGGACGTCGGTGTCGATGGGCTGATCATCGCCGACCTCTCGCTGGAAGAGACCGGCGAACTTCGCGCGGCATGCCAGGGCGCCGGCCTCGACCTGATATTCTTCCTCGCTCCGACCAGCACCGAGGCGCGGATACGCCTGGTTGCGGAGGCGGCAACCGGCTTCATCTACTGCATCTCGGTGACCGGCGTCACCGGTAGCCGGCAGACGATCGGGGCTGAGGTCGACAGCTTGCTAGGGAGAATTCGCGCCATGACGTCGACACCGCTGGCACTCGGGTTTGGGCTCTCCAAGCCTGAGCACCTGCTCAGCCTGCGCGGCAAGGTCGACGCCGCCATTGTGGGCAGCGCCCTGCTGGACGCCATCGGCAAAGCCGAAGACGACCCCAGCACCGCCGCTGCCGAGTTCGTGCGCTGGATTCGGGGGGCCGGCTAGGTGGCAGCGGTCCGGGGCATCCGGGGCGCCACCACCGTCGAGCACGACACCGCCGCCGAGATCGAGGAGGCCACCGTCGAGCTGCTGCTCCAGCTGATCGACCTCAACGGCATCCAGCCGGCGGACATCGCGGGGGCCTGGTTCACCACCACCCGGGACCTGGCCTCTGAGTTCCCCGCGATCGCGGCTCGCAAGCTGGGCTGGACCGAGGTGCCGCTGCTCTGCGGCCACGAGATGAGCGTCGTCGACTCCAACCCACGCAGCATCCCCAGATGTATCCGCGTGATGATCCTGCTCAACACCGACCGGCCGGCATCGGGCATGAAGTTCGTCTACCTGCGGGGCGCAGCTGAGATCAAAGCCGACCTCGATCGCCTCAAAGTGGGTCATGGGGACGAGTAGTTGATCGTCGTCATGAACAAGACGGCGACTCCGGAGCAGGTCGAGCGCGTCGTCCACCAGATCGAGGCGCTCAACTTCAAGGCCCACCTCTCCGAGGGCGAGACCGCGACCGTGATCGGGGTGATCGGGCCCAACGCCATCGAGATCAAAGACAGCCTCGTTCACCTCGATGGGGTGGCCCAGATCATTCCCATCACCAAGCCCTTCAAGCTATCCGGCCGTGAGTGGCACCCCGATGACTCGGTGTACAAGATCGGCGACGTCGAAATCGGCGGCGACAGCGTCTTCGTGATGGCCGGCCCGTGCGCCGTGGAGAGCCGGGAGCAGCTGATGTCGACCGCGGAGGCGGTCAAGGCCTCGGGCGCCCACTTCCTTCGCGGGGGCGCCTTCAAACCGCGGACCTCGCCCTACACCTTCCAGGGGATGGGCTTGCACGGGCTCAAGCTGCTCGAGGAGGCCCGCGCCGCCACCGGCCTGCCGGTGATCACCGAGGTGATCGCGCCACAGGACGTCGAGGCCGTCGCCGCCTCCGCCGACATCCTCCAGGTCGGCGCGCGCAACATGCAGAACTACAGCCTGCTCTTCGAGGTCGGCCAGGTGCACAAGCCGGTGATGCTCAAGCGCGGCCTGTCGGCGACCATCGAAGAGTGGCTGCTGGCCGCCGAGTACATCCTCAGCCGCGGCAACTACCAGGTCATCCTCTGCGAACGCGGCATCCGGACCTACGAGACGATGACCCGGAACACCCTCGACCTCAACGCCGTGCCGGTGGTTCGGGAGCTCTCCCACCTGCCCATAGTGGTCGACCCCAGCCATGGCACCGGTAGCTGGCGCTGGGTGGAGGCGATGGCCTGCGCCGGCGTCGCCGCCGGGGCCCACGGGCTGATGATCGAGGTGCACCCCAACCCCGCCGAGGCCTTTTCCGACGGCCCCCAGTCGCTCAAGTTCGACAACTTCGCCAAGCTGATGGGCTCGGTGAAAAAGGTGTCGGAAGCGGTGGGCCGGTCGCTGGCCTGAGCCGCGCTCGAGGCCCCAACCAGTACCCGGTTTAGGTGGGGAGCAGGGTACTCCGCAGCAGGATCCCGTTCGCCCAGTAGGCTCCGGAAGCGCCGGAGGGCAGCAGATCGTATGTTCCCGAGTCATGCAGATGGATGATCTCGACTGAGATCACCTCGCTGCCGTCGAGGATGTCACCCACTTGCAGCTGTCCCAGAGCGCGACCGTCCAGTGTCGGATGGCCCGCCGACGCCGTCACCTGGCGACCGTCCGCCAGCACCAGGCGAACGGCGTCATGCCCGAGGGGCATGGGCACGTGTCCCACCGACTGCACTCGTGCCAGCTGACGGCCTCCGTCAGGCGCCAGGGTCCAGATCGGCATTCCGACTCGCAGCTGACTCACCGGGATCGGACCATTCGGGGTGGAGATTGTGGTCCCGACGGCGAGGCAGATCGGGCAGCCGCCCAGGAGCGGGTGCGAGCTGGTGAGCGTGATGCTGCCAAAGCGGTCGATGGTGCCGGAGATCAGCGTCCGATTGGTGGTCGGGATCTCGAATCGATAGGAGTCGCCGCTGGGCGCGACGGTGATCGCCTGTAGGGTCTGGTAGGCGTGGAAGACGGCTAGCCTAAACGGGGGGCTCGCCGGATCCTGGGTCAGATGCTCATGGCGGAGGATGGCCGCGTAGCTGGCTGTATCCGCCTGTACCCGCGCAAAGCCGGCATCCGCGTCTGCCTGGTCGCCGGCGGCGCGTGCGACCGGCGGTCCACAAACTCGGACAGGGCCCTCGGCGTCAGCCACCTTGAACTTCAGGTCGGGGATTGTGAGCGACTGCTGCGGCGGGCTGGACACCTGGGCCGAGCCACATCCAGCCAGCAGCACAGTGGCGAATGCGGCCCTCGATAGTCGATTCGAGCCGTGCCGGTTGAGCCACGGAGACCGCATTATCGAGACCACCAGCTCATTAGACGCGCTGGGGACCGAAAGGTTCCATGCACCGGATAATCAGCCCATGCAACGTGTAGCCATCGTGGGCCTGGGCCTGATCGGCGGGTCGCTCGGCCTCGCCCTGCGCCAGGCGCTGCCCGAAGTCGAGGTCATCGGCGTGGCCCGGCGCCAGGAGACAGCAGAGCTGGCTGGGCGAATGGGCGCGGTGAGTCGCGCGGGCGCCGACCTGGCGGCGGTTTCGGAAGCGGACCTGGTCGTCCTGGCCTGCCCGCTGGCGGTGACGGCCGCCGTCCTTCAAGACTGCAAGCCGCACCTGGCGGAGGGCGCCAGGGTCACCGACGTGGGGTCGGTCAAGGCGTCGGTTGTGGCCCACGCGCGGGCCGCCCTGGACCCCGAGCGCAACCCCTTCCTGGGCGGCCACCCGATGGCAGGCAAAGAGGTAAGTGGCATCGAGAACGCCGAGGCCGACCTCTTCCGCGGCCGGCCCTGGGCCTTCACGCCGCACGCCGCCGCCGCCGCCGAGCCCTTCGCCGATTTCCTTGACGCCGTGCGCGCGATCGGCGCGCATCCGCTCAACCTCTCGCCCGAGCAGCACGATCGCTACGTGGCGCTGGTCAGCCACATGCCCTTCCTGGTCAGCTCCGCCTACCTGCTGTCGGTGGGCCGGGAGCCGGATTGGGAGCGCGCCTTGCAGCTGGCCTCCTCCGGCTTCCGCGACGTCAGCCGGCTCGGCGCCGGCGACTCCGAGATGTACGCCGCCATCACCGACGCCAACCGCGAGGAAGTGCTGCGGGCATGGGCAGCACTTCGAGCCGCGCTGGCGGAGATAGAGGGTGCCATCGAGGGCACTGATGGGGCCGCCCTGCTCGACCTCCTGCTGGCGGCGCGCCAGACCCGGCAGGAGTGGAGTGCCGGCCAAAAGGGCGGTGTCGCCGAAGAGGGCGGTGTCGCCAATTGGGACGCGTGAGATCAGCCCGGCAGTTGCTGCCGGCGGCCAGGATCCGGGGCCGGGTCGCGGTTCCCGGCGACAAGTCGATCTCACACCGGGCACTGGTACTCGCGGCGATTGCCGACGGCCACTGCACGATCACGGGGCGCGCGGTTGGCGAGGACCAGGACTCGATGCTTGCCTGCCTCCGCGCCCTGGGGGTGAGTATCGAGGACGACGGCGCCCGGACAGCGGTATCCGGCGTCGGACTTCGTGGCCTCCGATCGCCGGAGGCGGAGCTCGACTGCGGCAACTCTGGCGCCACGATGCGATTCCTGACCGGGTTGCTGGCGGGCGTCCCTGGCGTCGAGGCCACCCTTGTCGGCGACGCGTCGCTGAGCCGTCGCCCCATGGCCAGGGTCGCCGAGCCCCTGCGGCGGATGGGAGCCGACGTCGGGACCTCGCCGTCGGGGCTGCCACCAATCTCTGTGCGCGGGCAGCAACTGCGGGGCGCCGACCATCACCTCGCCATCGCCAGCGCGCAGGTGAAGACGGCGATCCTGCTGGCCGGGCTGAACGCCTCCGAGCAAACATTTATCGTCGGGCGCGACACCGGTCGCGACCACACCGAACGGATGCTGCGCATGCTGGGGGTCGACATCGAGTCGGGGGACGCCATCCGGATGCGACCACCGGCGGCCATCCCTGCCTTCGAGATCGAGGTGCCTGGGGATCCTTCCTCGGCGGCGTTCTGGCTGGTCCTGGCGGCCGCGCACGGCGATGCCGAGGTGGCCGTCACCGGCGTCGACATCAACCCCACTCGCGTCGCCTTCCTCGCGGTCCTGCGCCGGATGGGGGCTGAGATCGAGGTCGGCGATGAAGCCGCCGCCGCCGGTGAGCCCACCGCGACGTTGACGGCGCGCAGCTCGCAACTCCGGGCCACCGAGATCGAGCCTGAGGAAGTTTCGGCCCTCGTCGATGAGATCCCGATCCTGGCCGTGGCGGCGGCGTGCGCCGAGGGCAGCAGCGCTTTCCGTGGCCTAGGTGAGCTCCGGCTGAAGGAGACGGACCGACTGGAGGCGGTGGCCACCCAACTCAGGTTGATGGGAATGACGATCGCGGTTGAGGGTGATGACCTCCTCATCACCGGCAGGCGTGGCCTGCGAGGTGCGCGGGTGTTCTCCCACGGCGACCACCGGATGGCCATGAGCCTGGCGGTGGCGGCGTCGCTGGCTGCAGGCGTAAGCGAGATCGAAGGAGCGGAGGCGGCCTCGGTCTCTTACCCGGGGTTCTTCGAGGTTTTGGACCAGCTGGCCGGCGCCTAGTTGAGGATCTCGGCGTTTCGTGTCGGAGTTCAGTGACACCGGCGGCGCTGCCCGCCGGCGCTGTAGGGGTCGCATACGATGCCGCCGAT
>DAITAT010000089.1:1610-3289 GCA_036824145.1 Candidatus Dormiibacterota bacterium | reverse complement strand
GCGATCGCCACGGTCCTCTCCATCCTGTTCGGAGTCTCGGCGGGCTATTTCGGTGGCAACGCCGACGAGGTCCTGTCGCTCATCTCCAACGTCTTCCTCGCGATCCCGGGCCTTCCGCTGCTGATCGTGCTCGCCGACTACGTGCCGGCCGCGGGCTCGAGCATCCTGCTCGTCGCGTTCATCATCGCGGTGACGGCCTGGGCCTACAGCTCGCGCGTGCTGCGCGCCCAAACCCTGTCCCTGCGCAACCGCGACTTCGTCGAGGCCGCCCGGGTCTCAGGCGAGAGCCGCCTCCGGATCATCCTCGCCGAAATCCTTCCCAACCTCGTCCCGATCGTCGCCGCGTCCTTTCTGTTCACCACCCTCTACGCCATCTACGCATACGTGGCGATCGCGTTCCTCGGGCTCGGCGGTTCGCCCACCTCGTCTCCGCCCGGCCTGTGGAACTGGGGCGAGATGCTGCGCGAGGGATTCGCCAACAACGCCATTCGCGGCGGGTGGTGGTGGTGGTGGGCGCCGCCCGGCCTGTGCGTCGCCCTCCTCGGCACCGGCCTCGCGCTGGTGAACTTCGGCATCGACGAATTCATCAACCCGCGCCTGCGCGTCGCAGGCCTGACGCGTAAGGCTGCCAAGAAGGCAGGAATCACCTCGCATGCCACGCTGGGCATGACCCCGGTCGTGGGCAACCGGCCCGCCGTGCCCTCACTGGCAGCCCGCTCGCAGAACGTGGGAGACCCCGTGCTCGAGATCCGTGGGCTCAGCGTCGATTACGGCTACGGCGACGAGGCCGTCCACGCGGTCGTGGATTGCGACCTCGTCCTTCGGCGTGGCAAGGTGCTCGGCCTCGCGGGCGAAAGCGGCAGCGGCAAGACCACGCTGGCCCTCGCCGCGATCCGCCTCCTTCGCTCTCCGGCCGTGATCACCGGCGGGCAGGTCCTGTTCCACTCCAAGCCGGTCGGTGGAGACGGGCCCAAAGGGACCATCGACATGCTGGCTTCGGACAAGGAGGAGCTGCGCTCTGTCCGGTGGTCTGAGATCTCGGTCGTCCTGCAGAGCTCGATGAACGCGCTCAACCCCGTGATCACCATCGGCGCGCAGTTCGACGACCTGCTTCGCGTGCACCGCCCAAAGCTCTCGCGAGCGGCGCGGTTGGAGAGGTCGGGAGAGCTGCTCGACATGGTGGGGATCAACGCCGACCGGCTGCGCAGCTATCCCCACGAGCTGTCCGGCGGCATGCGACAGCGAGCGATGATCGCCATAGCGCTGGCGCTCGAGCCTCAGGTCATGATCCTGGACGAGCCGACCACCGCCCTCGACGTCGTCACCCAGCGGGAGATCCTCGAGGAGCTGATCGGCCTGCGCGACCGGCTCGGCTTTGCCGCTCTGTTCATCACGCACGACCTGTCCTTGCTGGTGGAGCTCGCCGACGAGATTGCGGTCATGTATGCGGGCAGGCTGATGGAGCGTGCGCCCGCGGCCTCGCTGTTCAACGCTCCGCGACTGCCGTACACGCACGGCCTCATCCACTGCTTCCCTCCGATGCACGGCAAGCGCGAGCGGATGCAGGGCATCCCGGGGTCGCCGCCTGACCTCAGTGACCTGCCGCAGGGCTGCGCTTTCCATCCGCGGTGCGCGTGGGCGATGGAGCAATGCCGGCACGACGTGCCGCAGCTGGCGCC
>DAITAT010000089.1:0-1510 GCA_036824145.1 Candidatus Dormiibacterota bacterium | reverse complement strand
GGCCGCGGGCCGTTGGCGCGGCGCGTGCCGGTGCACGCGGTGGACCGGGTGTCGGTGCGTCTCGACGCGGGGAAGGTCACGGCGGTGGTGGGCGAGAGCGGAGCGGGTAAGACGACGGTGGCGCGCCTGCTCGCGAAGATCATCAAACCCGACGAGGGAGAAGTTCTGCTCAACGGCCGGCCAGCGCCGCGCGGAAGGCCACGCTCGTACGCGGCGCAGGTCCAGATGGTCTTCCAGGACCCGTTCGCCTCGTTGAATCCTGTGCACCGGATCCGCCACCACCTGGTCCGGCCGTTGGAGATCCACCACATGGCCGGCGGCAACCTGGATGTCGCGGTGGCCGAGTTGCTCCGCCGGGTCGCTCTGAATCCCCCGGAAAGCTTCACCGGCAAGTTCCCGCACGAGCTCTCCGGCGGCCAGCGGCAGCGGGTGGCCATCGCCCGCGCGCTGGCGGTCCGCCCGCGCGTGCTGATCGCCGACGAGCCGGTGTCGATGCTCGACGTATCGATCCGCCTTGGCGTTCTCAACCTGCTCGCCGAACTTCGCAACGAGGAGCGCCTCGCGATCCTTTATGTGACCCACGACATCGCTTCGGCGCGCTATCTGGCCGACACCATCGTCGTCATGTACGCGGGCCAGCTGGTGGAGTCGGCCCCCAGCGCCACACTGACCGACAGCCCGGCGCACCCATATACGCAGCTGCTGCTATCTGCCGCGCCCGACCCCGACCGCGTGACGCCGCCGCACCTGGAGGGACGCGGAGCGCCACCCAGCCTGAGCGCCCCGCCGAGCGGCTGCCGCTTTCACCCTCGATGTCCGTTCGTGATGGACATCTGCAAGCGCGAGGTCCCGCCGAGCATCGCCGTCTCGCCGGGCCACATCGCAGCGTGCTGGCTCCACGTCAACCCTGCCGAGCGCGGCGGCAGCGAAAACGGCGTCCTTGCAACCCCCAGCGCATCGATGGAGAACGAAATAAAGAGGTGAGGAAGGTTGGATTTAGACCTGGTGTTTCGGTCGCCGCCGGCTATCGGAGGCGAGGGAGGGATGTGGTGTCCCCGTGCCGGTACCCCGTCCACATTGCACCGCCCGTCAGCGGGCTGTTCGTCATGGAGGTGACAAAGCGATGAATCGGAGACCGTATCTGTGGCTGGTCGTGGCTGCGGCTTTGGCCGTGGCGACCAGCGGTTGCCAACAATCGTCCAGTTCCGGGGGAGGGTCGGTAGGCAAAGCACTCATCGCCGAGCCGACGACAGGAGTGACCTTCTCGGAAGACTTCAACCCGTACGACAACAACTCGGTCACGTCCCAAATGGGCACTAGGACTCTGGTCAACGAACCATTGGTCGAGTACAACCAGCTCGATGCGACCGACGCCGGCACCCATTACTGGCTGGCGACCGCGTACGCGTTCCAGAACGGCGGCAAGGACCTGCAGGTCACGATCCGCCAGAACGTGAAGTTCAATGACGGCTCAGCGTTCGGCCCGGCCGACGTCGCCGCCACCTTCAAG
>DAITAT010000041.1:0-15082 GCA_036824145.1 Candidatus Dormiibacterota bacterium | reverse complement strand
CCATAGCCGTAGCGTCGTAAATTGTATCTTTTGCGACGTTAATGGAGTGTGGCGTCGTGGAACTGAATCTGGTCCGGGCTCACCGTCAACAAGTTCCTCATCCGCTCGCGCAGCGCCACCTAAATCTCGACTGAGTTCGACTGAGTTCCTCACCTGGATCCCGATCTGCCTGACGTCGTTGCGGAAACGTCGCAAAATGCTCCGTCCCGGTCTACACTGGCTCCAGTGGTCTCATCTTCTACACGTCTTCAAGACCAGGTTTCGGCGTTCCTCGAGCACTGCGAAATCGATCGCAACCTCTCGCCGCTGACGGTGCGCATGTACGCCCAGTACTTGCGTGCGTTCTGTGCCTGGGCGGCCTCCGAAGGGGTCACCGGGGCGGAGCAGATCAACCCCGAGATCGCCCGGCGCTACCGCGTCCACCTACATCGCTTGGTCTCGGCCCAGACCCGCCGCAACCTCTCCCGCGGCACCCAGACGTCGTACCTGGTGGCGCTGCGCTCGCTGCTTCGATTCCTGACCCGTGCCGGCGAGGAGGCGATGGCGCCTGACCGGGTCGAGCTGGGCAAGAGCGGCGGCCGCAGCCTCAAGTTCCTTGACTCCCACCAGGTCGGCCGGCTGCTGGGCGCGGTGGACGCCACTGATGAGCCCGGGATGCGCGATCGCGCCATCCTGGAGCTGCTCTTTTCGACCGGCCTCCGCGTCTCCGAGCTGGTTGCGTTGGACCGTCAACAGGTCAACCTCGAAAGCCGCGAGTTCTCGGTGATCGGCAAGGGCCGCAAGGTCCGGGTTGTCTTTGTGACTGATGCCGCCGTCGAGAGCATCAGCGCGTATCTGCTGATGCGCAAAGATCGGTTCAAGCCGCTTTTCATCCGCTACCGCGGCCATGCCGCCGAGCAAGAGACTCCGGGTGGGCGTGCCGCGATGGACGGCGCGTCGTGGCGTCTCAGCGCCCGGTCGGTGGAACGGCTGGTCGCCAAGTACGTACGCCAGGCAGGCCTTGGCATCAAGGCCACCCCACACACGCTGCGGCACAGCTTCGCCACCGACCTGCTCTTCAACGGCGCCGACCTGCGCTCCGTGCAGGAGATGCTCGGTCACGCCAGCCTGTCCACCACGCAGGTGTACACGCACGTGACCAACCCCCAACTGAGGGCGGTTCACCGGGACTTCCACAGCGGCAACCGCCGCCGGGCCGGCTAGGGGACTCCCCTCCCCCGTCGCGTCAGTGCGCTATTGGGCCGCCGAATGGACCTGGAGGCGCACCTTGCTGAAGCAGTCGTTGCAGTACACAGGCCGCGACTCACGGGGCTCGAATGGAACCTGGGTGGTGGTGCCGCACTCGGCACAGACGACATCGAACATGCGGCGCGATCCCTGACGCTGCAGTCGTTTGGCGGACCGGCACTCCGGGCAGCGCTGAGGCTGGTTCAGGAGACCTTTCTCCTGGAAGAAGCTCTGCTCACCCGCCGTCCAGACGAAGTCGGCAGAGCAATCACGACACCTCAGCGTAACGTCCTCGAATCCCATTGGCACCTCCCAACTCCATGGGTCTGCGGTCGATCCGCCCTACCATAACTCCGCTGCCACGACGGCTGCAAACCCCCCTCTTGGGGCGCCCCCAGGACCCATTCCGGACCCCTGGTATGTGGTCCAGATCCCCCACCAGCTGCCTTAGGTTTCTCCTGCGGCTCCTCGCCGTCACTCGCCTTTCCATTGCGGCTTGCGTTTGCTCAGGAAGGCGTCCACGCCCTCTCGGAAGTCGGCCGACATGTAGCAGGTGCGAATCAGGTCCGAATCGGCGTCCGCCGGGATGAGCTGGTCGCGCATGCGCCGCAGCGCCTCCTTGGTCGCCCACAGCGTCAACGGCGCGTGCGCGGCGACCTCTTCGGCCAGCGCCTGGGCGCGTGGCAGCAAGGACTCCTCGTCAGCGGTCACCTCCACCACCAGGCCGCAGCTGAGCATCTCCTCGGCGTCCATCAGGCGCGCCCGCATGATCAGGTCCTTGAGCCGGGCCGTGCCAATGATCGCGGCGACCCGCGCGTAGTTCGGCATTGAGAGGCAGTTGCCGAGGGTGCGGGCGATCGGAATCCCGTAGCGGGCGGATGGCGATGCGAGGCGCAGGTCAGCGGCGGCGGCAATCGCCGCGCCCGCCCCGGCGCACGAGCCGGCGATGGCCGCGATGGTCGGGACCCGGACGGACTCCAGGGTGGCCATCACCTGGTCGGCCTGTGCCTCGTACTCGAGAGCATCCCGCTCCGTCGTGAAGGCCCGGAATTGTGAGATGTCGGTCCCGGCCACGAAGGCCTCTCCGCCGGCTCCCGTCAGGACCATCGCCCGCACCTGGCGGTCGCGGTTGACCGCCTCGCACTCCTCGACCAGCCGGTCGTACATGTGCCAGGTGACCGCATTGCGTGCCTGGGGTCGATTGAAGATGACCCATTGCACCGCGCCCCGGCGTTCGCTGATCAGCTCGTCGCTCATCGCGATCCCGCCTCGACGGACGCCTTGACCACGCCGCGCGTTCGGAGGTCCTGGATGTCGGCCGGGGCGTAGCCCAGCTCCTCGAGGATGGGGGTCGTGTCCTCGCCGAGGCGCGGACCGGCCTTATCGCGTCGGACCGGCGTACCGGAGAAGCGCATCGGCGAGCCCAGCTGTCGCACCGTCCCGATAGTCGGATGGGGCGCGTCCCAGAAATACTCGCGGGCAAGCAGGTGGGGATCGGTGAAGACCTCGCCGAAGTTCTCGATGGGCGCGCAGGGGACCCCCGCGTGCTCGAGGACGGTGAGCCAGTGCGCGGTCGGCTTGCTGATGGTGACCTCCTCGATCGCTGGGATCAACGTCGTGCGGTTTCGGTGCCGCGCGTTCATGTCCGCGTAGCGCGGGTCGGCGATCATCCCTTCCAGTCGCAACGCGCCACAAAAAGCGATCCAGGTCTTCTGGGTCGCGGCGCCGACGGTCAGCCAGCCGTCGGCGGAGCGAATGGCCTGGTACGGCGCGTTGCTCTGGTGGGCCGAGCCCAGCGGCTCAGGAATTTCGCCGGTGGCGAAGAACTTGCCCGCCTCCCAGACCGCGAAGGACACGCCGGCTTCGAGCAGCGACACGTCGATGAACTGGCCCACCCCGGTCTCGCGGCGCGCGTAGAGCGCGGCCACCGCGGCCAGCGCGCCATACAGCGCGCACACCAGGTCGCAGATGGGGACGCCGACCTTCACCGGATCGCCGCCCGGCATCCCGGTGATACTCATCAACCCCGACCGCGCCTGGGCCATGATGTCCATGCCAGGCTGGTCCTTGAGCGGTCCGTCCTGGCCCCAGCCGGAAGCCGCCACGTAGATCAACCCGGGGTTGTCCGCACGGAGGCGATCGTAGTCGAGGCCGAGCTCCCGCATGGTCCCCGGCCGGAGGTTCTCGACGACCACGTCGCTCTTGCCGGCCAGGGCTACGAAGACTGCCTTCCCATCCTCAGTCTTGAGGTCAAGGGCGATCGAGCGCTTGTTGCGGTTGAGGCGGATGAAGGCGGAGCCTTCGCCCTCGAGCAACGGCGCCAGCTGGCGGACGGTGTCGCCCCCCTCCGGGTTCTCCACCTTGATCACCTCGGCGCCCAGGTCAGCGAGCTGCATGGCACAAAACGGGGCGGCCATGTAGTTGCCGACCTCGAGCACGCGGATGCCCTCGAGTGGGGCCGCGCTCATGCCTTCACCGCCTCCAGTCGGGCCTCGTCGTAGCCGAGCAACTCACTGAGGATCTCGGCCGTGTGCTCGCCCAGCAGGGGAGGCGGCCGCCGGATGGCGGATGATTGCCCATCCAGCTTCCATGGGGCGCCGACCTGGCCGACGCGGCCCGCCACCGGGTGGTCGACCTCGACCCGCATCGCATGGCCGGAGGCCAGCGGGCTGGCGAAGGCCTCCGCGATGTCCAGGATCGGCCCCGCCGGAATGCCATACGTCGCCAGGCGATCCAGCCAGGCGGCCCCTGAGCGGCGCCGCAGGCGGCCCTCGATCTCGACCGTGAGCGCCGGCCGCGCCACCTGCCGAAGCGCGTTGGTCGTGAAGCGCGGATCGTCCGCGAGTTCGGGCGCGTCCAGCGCCTCGCAGAAACGGCGGTATTGCGCGTCTGACCCCACCGCCACGTTGATGAACCCATCCTCGACCGCGAACGTCCCGTAGGGGGAGATGGTCGCGTGCAGGTTGCCCTCTCGGATAGGCGCCTGGCCCGTGGCGAAGAGCCGGCCGGCCTGGTAGGTGAGGAGCGCGAGCAACGCGTCATTGAGGGCGACATCGATGTAGCGACCCGTGCCCGTCCGGTGCCGCTCGACCAGTGCCGCGAGGATGGCATGGGCGGCGAACATGCCCGCGGTGATGTCGCCGACCGGCACCCCCACCTTGAACGGCGGCCCATCCGGCGATCCGGTCAAGCTCATCAATCCCGACGTCCCCTGCGCGATCTGGTCGTAGCCCGCCAGGGTCGGCTGATCCTGCCCGTAGCCGCTGATGGACGCGTAGATCAACTCCGGCCTACTCGCCCGCAGCTGCCCGGGGTCCAGTCCGAGTTTCGCCGCCGTGCCGGGCTTGAAGTTTTCCACGACCACATCGCACGTCCGGGCCAGCGCCTGCGCGGCCGCCTGGCCAGCCTCACGCTTCAAATCGAGTACGACGCTCCGCTTGTTGCGATTGACCGACATGAAGTAGGAGGATTCGCCATTCACGAATGGGGGACCCCACTGGCGAGCATGGTCGCCGGTGCCGGGCGGCTCGATCTTGATGACATCGGCCCCCAGGTCGCCGAGAAGCATCGTGCAATAGGGGCCGGCGAGCGCCTGGCTGAGGTCGAGGATCCGGATGCCTTCCAGCGGCAGTGGCTGCTCCGTCACATCGCGTGCGAGCCGATCATCCGGCGTCCCGGACGGCTCACTACTCGTCAGCGTCGCCATCGCCAGGGTCGTTGGGTTGCCACCACAACAGGGCGACGTCAGCCACTTCCTTGAGGTGCGTCCGCATCGCTTGCGCCGCGCGCGCGGGGCTCCTGGCATCGATGCCCGCCAGGATCCGCTCGTGGGCCTCCAGCGACCGGGGCGGCCGGCCGGGTTCGGACAGGGACTCGACCCGAGATTCCTGGATCGCCAGCGCGATCTCGTCGATCAAGTGCCCGAGCACCTTGTTGTGGGCGGCCACGGCGATGGCGTGATGGAAGTCGGCGTCGCCGACGAGACCGAGGCCCCCGGTCCTGATCTCCTCTTCCATGGTCCGCAGCGCGCCCCGCATGGCATGGAGGTCTTCGGGGCTGCGCCTGGCGGCAGCCAGCTCGGCAAGCTTGACCTCGAGGGCTTCCCGCGCTTCGAGCACCTCGGGGAGCCGGCGCCGGCGCTCGAGGAGCTTGGGCAGCGATTCACCAAAGCCCCGAATCCGGCGCAGGAATGCCCCCTCGCCGTGGCGAACGTCGACAAAGCCCTGGGCCTGCAGCGCCACCAGCGCCTGGCGGATCGATGTCCGGCTCACGCTCAACTGCCGAGAGAGATCCCGTTCCGAAGGAAAGCGGTCCCCGGGCGCCATCGCCGACTCCCGGACGAACTGGCTCAGGCGAGCCGCGACATCCTCATAGATACGGCTGTGCGCGAGCGGGCGAAGCGCCGCAAAGGTCCCGCCCATCGCCCGAGTTTAGCAGGCCCAGAGGACAGGTGGTCCTACCATTGACAACCTAACTACCCTCAACTAATGTTGCGCGGTAACGGCCACCAGCCTGGAGGGAGCGGGGATGCACGGAGTCAGCGTCGGCAGCACAGCAGGCCGGTATCGGCTGTTATTGGTTTCGATCGCAGCCTCTGTCGTTTTGGCGTCGTGCGGCTCGTCAGCGTCGAGCGGTGGCCAGAAACCCACCGGACCGGTGACCATGGGCGTCCTCTCGTGCTTCACCGGCACCCTGGCCAGCCTTGGCCAGGCCATGCTCCAGGGATCGCAGGTGGCGCAAAAAGCCATCAACACCGCGGGCGGCATTCTCGGCCAGCAATTGGAGCTCCAACACGCGGATACGCAATGCGACGAGGCCGACTCGGTGCCGGCGCTGCGGAAGCTGCTGGCGTCCAGCAACCTGGCGGCCATCATCGGGCCGGAGACGCAGGAGATCGCGGCGGTCGCGCCCATCGTCCAGTCGGCAAAAGTCCACGATGAGTTCCAGGGTGGGAGCACCCTGTTCGATCACAACACCAATCCCTGGCTCTGGCGGGATAGCCCGTCCGATTCCCAGCTGAGCGTGGCGATGGCGCTCTACGCTCACAAGAAGGGCTACCACAAGGCAGCGTTGCTCTTCTACTCCGACATCGCGGCGCAGACGTTTGCGGCGCCGCTCAAAGCCACCAACAAGAAGCTTGGCGACTCCATCGTCGCCGACATCACGGTCGCGCCTGACCAGACCTCCTACCGCCCGCAGGTTCGACAGATCGTGGACGCGAAGCCGGACGTGATCTTCACCCAGACCGATGCCGCCACGGCAGCCGTCCTCTTCCAGAACTTCAAGGAGGCGAACAACCTGGCCATCCCGGTCGTCGGCACGGACATCACCGGCGGCGACGACTACCTGAAGGCCGTGACCTACCCGGTCGCGCACGATCACCTGATCTCGGTCTATGGGACCTCGGTCAGCGGGCAGGCGGCCGATGAGTTCAACAAGCAGTTTGCCGTGGTCTTCGGCAGCTCGCAGCAGCCGCTGGCCAATGCCAACTATGCGTACGACACCCTGATCAGCGCCGCCCTCGCCATCGACAAGGCCAACAGCATTGCGGGCGCCGACATCAACAGCAACATGACGCAGGTGACCAATCCACCGGGGACGGCCTGCTTCACATACGCGAGCTGTCAGACCATGATCAAGGCTGGGACCAAGGTCAACTACGAGGGTGCCAGCGGCGACCTCAATTACAACAAGTACCACAACGTGTTCGGGCCCTACGGCGCCTTCCAGGTGGACGCGAGCAGCGGCCAGGAAAAGCAGGTGCAGTTGTTGACGGCCGCCGACCTGGCGGCGGCAACCCCCTAAGCGTCTGGCGGCCAGCCGGTTGCTACAGTGCGGTAGCCGGCTGGTCGTTTCGGCAAGCTGGGCGGAGGTGGACCGATGCATGAGCTGCTGCTGACCCTCGGCTTTGGCCTGGTGACCGCCTCCATCCTGGCGCTGTCCGCTGTCGCGTTCACCCTCGAGTACGCCGTGACCAACGTGGCGAACCTCTCGCACGGCGAGATCCTGACCGTCGGCGCCTATGCCGCCTACGTCACGCACCGGGCGACGGGCAGCGCGCTCGTCGCGGCCATCGCCGCCGCCCTCGCGGGCGGCGCCATGGCCCTGGCGGTGCACACCGCCGTCATCGACCGCTTCGTTCGCCGCGGCACCCCGGCGATCACCACCTTCATCGCGACCCTCGGCCTGGCCTTTGTCATCGAGAATGTGCTCGTCCTCATCTTTGGGGCCGCCAATGTCGCGTACACGATCCCGCAGGGCGCGCCGGTCCAGGTCGGCCCCTTCCTGTGGACCGGCACCGAGTGGAAGATCATCGTCTCGGCCCTCGCGGTCACCGCCATCCTCTACCTGATCATCTCGCGCACGAAGTTCGGCAAGGCGTTGCGGGCGGTCTCGCAGAACCGCGATCTCGCCGCGGTCAGCGGGATCAACGCCCACCTGGTGGCCGCGGCCACCTGGTTTCTGGCCGGACTCCTGGCCGGGTATGCGGGCTTCGTCCTCGCCGAGAGCGTGGGGAGCTTCAATCCCTACTTCGGTTTCAGCTTCTTTCTCATCACCCTGACGGCGGCCGTCGCCGGCGGCCTGGGCAAACCGTTCAGCACGCTGGCCGGCGCGATCATCGTGGGCATCGCCCTCGAGTTCACCGGCGCTTACATCAGCGCCAGTTACGAGCTGGCGTTTGCCTTCCTCATCCTCGCGGTCGTCATACTCATCCGCCCCCGCGGCCTCTTCACCAATGCCCGGCGGACCGTCTTCGAATGATCGCGTACCTGACCTCCGTCCTCACCGAGGGCGCCATTTTCGGGATCATGGCGCTGGGCCTCAACGTGATCTGGGGATGGTCCGGAGACTTCGACCTGGCCTACTACGGCTACGTCGCGCTGGGTGCCTACATGACGCTGGTCTTCACCATCGGTCACCCGCTCCCGCCGGCCCAATACATCATCGGCTTGCAGCTCCCCTACCTCGTGGCGGCGGTCCTGGCGGTCCTCTCATCGATGCTGGCGGGGCTCGTCGTCGGGCTGATCGCGCTGCGCCACCTACGCGGCATCTATTTCTCCATCGTGACCCTGGGCGCCGTCTACGTCGTGTACGTGCTGGCGAGCCAGTACGTGCCGCTTTTCGACGGCTACAACGGGCTGTCGGGCCTGATCGACCCGATGGGTGATGTCCTCGGTCTCGACTTCAAGCAATATCAGTACTTCTTCCTGGGCTTCAGCGTGCTGGTCTTTGTCCTCGTCTACCTCTTCCTGTCCCGCGTGTCCGGGAGCCGGTTCAGCCTGGCGCTGCGCACCCTTCGCGAGGATGAGCTCGCGTCGGCCGCCTTTGGGCGCGATATCTACCGGCTGAAGCTCAAGGCGTACGTGCTCGGGGCCGGCCTGGCCGGCCTCGGCGGGGCGCTCTTCGCCGGGTACCTGACGGCCTTCAATCCCTCGGCGTGGCAGCCGATCGAGGTCATCATCCTGTACTCCGCGGTCCTCGTCGGAGGGCGTGGCAACATCCGCGGTGTGGTGCTCGGCGTGCTGGTCATGATCGTCCTCATCCAGGAGTCGACACGCTTCCTGCCCGAGATCCCGGGGCATCCGACCATCATCCCCGCGTTACGCGCCATCATCATCGGTGCGGTGCTGGTGCTGTTCCTCCGCTTCCGGCCCCAGGGCCTTCTCCCGGAGCGGCGGTATCGCGACAAAGCGCCGGGCCCGCCCGCCACAACGTGATCGCCACCGCCACCGGGCCGGCCCTCGAGGTCGATGGATTGAGCAAGAGCTTCGGCGGCATCAAGGCGGTGGACCGGTGTTCCTTCACCGCGCTGAAGGGGAAGGTGACCGGGCTGATCGGACCCAATGGGGCGGGCAAGAGCACCGCCATCGACCTCATCTCGGGATTCAAGCTGCCCGACTCGGGCACCGTGACCTTTGAGGGCCAGGCCATCCAGGGCCGGCCACCGCATCGCATCTCGCGCCTCGGCCTCATCCGGACCTTTCAAACGCCGCGAGAGTGGCCGAATCTCTCCGTGCTGGAGAACGTCCTGATGGCGCGATGGGACAGCGAGCGCGAGAGCGTCTGGCGAGCCGTCGTCGGCCTTGGCCGGGCCCAAAAGATGGCGGTCGAGGGCGAGGTGGTGCGGGCTCGCGAGCTCCTCGACGAGTTCGGCCTCGGCGACCTGCGCAATGATCGGGCCGGCGACTTGAGTGGCGGACAGAAGCGGCTGCTCGAGTTCGCCCGGATCCGGATGGCGCAGCCCCAGCTGGTGATCCTCGATGAGCCCATGGGGGGCGTCAACCCGGTGCTGGGCGAGCGGATGGCGCAGGCGATCGAGGGATTCGTCACCGCCGGGACATCGGTCATCATCGTCGAGCACAACCTGCCCTTCATCGAGCGGGTGACCGACCAGGTGGTGGTGATGGCCGAGGGCACGGTGATCGCCACCGGCCCCTTCGAAGAACTGCGCAAGCACGAAGGCGTGATCGACGCCTACCTCGGGGATGCGCCGCTCCATGACTAGCACGCCGGCCGTTGCCGAGGCGACGCTCGAGGTCCGGGAGTTGACCGCGGGCTATGGCGGGCCACCGATCATCGACCGGGTCTCGGTGAAGGCGAGCCGCGGCGGGATCACCGCCATCGTCGGCCCCAACGGAGCGGGCAAGTCCACCCTGCTCAAGGCGGTGGCCGGGTTGATCCGCCCGGCCGCGGGCCGGATCTTCGTCGAAGGTCGGGAGGTGACCGGTTCCCCCGCCGAAAAGCTGGTGCGCCAGGGGATCGCTTATGTGCCGCAGGTCGCCAACGTGTTCCCGGATCTGACTGTCGGCGAGAACCTCGAGATGGGCGGCTACAGCCGGAAGTCCGGCGTGCCCGAACGGATGGAGGAGCTCTATGCCCTCTTTCCCGATCTGCGCGCGTCCGCCGGCCGGCATGCGAGCACCCTCAGCGGTGGCCAGCGGACCATGCTGGCGCTGGCCCGCGGCCTGATGGTCGACCCGGCGGTCCTGATCCTGGACGAGCCGAGCGCCGGCCTCTCGCCCCAGTTTCAGGGCCTGATCTGGGAGCGGATCGAGCAGGTCAAGGCGACGAATGTCGCCGTGGTGATCGTCGAACAGAACACCCGCGAGACCCTGCGCCACGCGCAGTGGGCCTACGTTCTCGTGCTCGGCCAGAATCGATTGGAAGGGCCGGGGCCCGAGCTCCTGCAGAACGACGAGGTGATCAACCTCTACGTCGGACGCTTGACCTGAGCGAGCCGGGACTGTCAGGGCGGCGGAGGGCTCACCAGTAGGGCCAGGCATGGCTCCCCGGAGTCACGCCGAACATTTCGCCATAGACGACGAAATCGGCCGGAGATCCCGCGTTGATGGCGCGTATGAACGCACCCGGCGTCACGGTGCAGACGCCGCTGGAACCAATCATCCGGACGTGGTTGAGGCGGTCGGAGGCGTCCCGGTCGGAGAGATCGAAGGCCGTCAGGGTGCCGCACTGAGCGGCATTGTAGGTCGAACCGAGGTAGCCCTGGATCTGGCCCAAGGTGTGGGGTGGCGTGTACCAGGTGTGCAGCGGACTGACGTCGTAATTGTCGATGACCCCCAACAGGTATGGTGGTGTGCAGGGGTGGTCGCCGCTGCCCCATTCGGCGCTGGCGCACTGCGTATGGCCGCCGTCACTCGACGAGAAGACGGCGTCGATCAGCTGCCCACCGGCGGTGATGCCCTGGAGGTGAGTGGCGGCGACGGCGGCATTCTGGGCCGCTGTCTCCCGGTCGAGCCCGCCGTAAACCTGGGAGCTCGTGGTGTCGTCGACGTCATACAGACCGCCGCCGAGGTGGTACAGCGCGTAGGTGCGGGCGGCCACCATCTGGGCCGCGATGGCGTTCAGCGGCCAGCTCGAGGGGACCTCGGCGATGCCCTGCAGGTAGCTCTCCAGCTCCACGTGGTTGATCACCTTGAGGCCGCTGCTGCCGTCCACCCACGCCTCGCCACGGTAGCGGGTGTTGCTGCCGCTGACCTGGAAGGCGCCCGCACCGCCCGGCACCAGGCGCAAGGTCGAGCTGTGGGCACTGCCACCGGCCCAACTGGCACTGATGCTGCCGTCGCCGTTGCGCGAGAACGTTGCCGTCTGGTCCTGGCTCACCGAGCCCAGGGTGTTGCCTGCCACGTCCTCAATGGTGGCGCCGCCGAAGCGGGGGGTTATGTTGCCGCCGGCCTGGGTCAGGTAGACGCGCACGGTCTGGTCGGGAATCGCGCCGATGCTGACCCCGCTGTAGAAGTTGTGGATGATCTGCTGCCATCCGATGCCGGCCTGGGCCATGCCGAGCGCACCGTATTGGCCCAGCCCCACCCCGTGCCCCCATCCATGCCCGCAGAAGCTGGTCGTTCCAGCGGGCGCCGCCGGGCAGACCGAGCCGTACACCTTGCCAGCACCCTTCTGGCCCGCGGCGGCGGCGGCGGCCGCGGCTGCTGCCAGCGCCTGTTCCAGTTGCTTCTCCTGTTGCTGTGTGCCCCTCAGCGCTCCCAGCTGGGCCCGCTGCTGGGCCTCGAGCCCGGATTCGACCACGGCCTGGTCCTGGAGCTTGCCGGCGGCGTCGGCGACCCTGGCCGCGAGGTCCGCGATCATCGGGTCAAGGGCCGCCTTGAGCCTGGCGCTGCGCTCACGCTCAGCGGCCAGCGCCTCGCGTTCCTGGCGAAGTCGCTGAGCCTGGTCGTAGTTGTCGCGAGTTAGGTGCGTGATGTAGACGAGGCGATCGAGGAAGTCGCCGAAACTGTTGGCCTCGAAGAGGAAGACGACAGCATCCGCCGGGCCCGCCTTGTACAGACTGCGACTCTGGTTGCGGAAAAGGCCGATATGCGCGTCGTGCTTCTTTTGGATGTCCTGGCCGCGGGAGTCCAGGGCGGCGATCTGCTGACTCAGCTTCTCGGCCTGGGCGAGCTCGCCCTGGTAGTCCGCCTGCTTGGAGTTGTAGTCCGCCTGCAGTTGAGCAAGGACCGCCTGGGCTGATTGCTGCTGGCTGGCGAGTTGGCTGAGGGCCGCCTGCTGGCTTTGCTCGTGGGCCTTGAGCGCGGCAAGCTGATCGGGGCTGGGATCTGCCATCGCCACCTGCGAGGGCATCGCGCCTATCAGCAGGCATAGCGAGAGAAACGTGAGCAAGGAAGTGCGAAAACGCATGGGGGCTGAATTCATTCTTGGGGCGCTCACCGCGCCTGTCAACCCTTATTGGCGCGACTTCAGGCGGTGGCTGAGAGTTCCTTCAGCACCGCCACCACGCTCTCGGAGAGCCCGTCGAGGTCATATCCGCCCTCCAGGACCCAGGCGCTTCGGCCCTCACAAAGCTCCTCTGCCGAGGCACGTAGGCGTCCCGCCAAGAGCCCGTAGTCGGTTCCGGTCAGTTCCATTTGGGCCAGCGGATCCTTGTGATGGGCGTCAAAGCCGGCGCTCAGCAGCAGCAGTTCGGGCTCATATTCGCGCAGCGCCGGCACCAAGACCTCATCGAACACGCCAAGGTATTCGGCCTGACCCCCGCCGGCGGACATCGGGACGTTGACAGTGAAGCCCTCGCCCTCCCCTCTTCCCCGTTCGCTGGCGGCGCCGGTGCCGGGGTAGAGCGGGGACTGGTGACACGACATGTACAGCACGTCCGAGCGTTCGTAGAAGATGTCCTGGGTCCCGTTCCCGTGATGGACGTCGAAATCGACGATTGCCACCCGCTCGAGACCACTGTCGAGCGCGGCCTGCGCCGCCAGCGCGATGTTGTTGAAGAGGCAGAAGCCCATCGCGTGCTTCCTGGTGGCGTGGTGCCCGGGCGGGCGCGTGAGACTGAACGCGGAGTAGTGCTCGCCAGCAAGAATGGCCTGGACCGCCGCGGCCGCCCCACCAGCTGAAGCGAGGGCCGCGTCCAGCGAGGCCGGGCCCAGCCAGGTGTCGGGGTCGAGCCAACTGCCCAGGCCCCGTTCGTCCGCGAGCGCGCCGGCATGGAAGATGCTCTCGACGTAAGCGGGATCGTGCAGTGTCTCCAGGCGGTCCTGGCCGGCGGGCGCTGGTTGCCGTTTCGGCAGATCGCGGAGCTGGGGGTCGGCGGCCAGCGCTTCGTAAATGGCGGCCAGACGCTCCGGTCGTTCGGGGTGCTCCGGCGCCTGGTGGAACTCGCAGGCAGGGTGGCTCAGCAGCAGCGGCGACCCGCTGGGAGTCATGCCACTTCGAGGTCGAGCGCCAGCTCGCGCAGGAACGACTCCACGTCGGTGACGATGCCCACGGTCTGGAAGGAACCCCGATCGGCCAGCTTGGTGACCACCGATGGCTCCATGTCCACGCACACGGTTCGCACCGTCGCCGGGAGGAGGTTGCCGGTGGCGATGCTGTGCAGCATCGTGCCCGCCATCAGCGCCAGCCCGATGTTGTTTTCGCGGATCACCTGGCGCATCCGTTTCTGCGCCACGATGACGTCGGTGATGACGTCCGGCAGCGGGCCGTCGTCGCGGATTGAGCCCGCCAGGACCACGTTCACCCCCGCTTTGGTCGCCTCGAACATCACGCCCTCCTTGAGGACGCCACTGTCCACCGCGGCCGCGATCGAACCGGCCCGGCGGATTTCGTTGATGGCCCGGATGTGGTGCTCGTGGCCGTGCTCCATCCCCAGCCCGGAGTCGAGGCTGATCCCCAAGGACGTGCCATACAGCGCCCACTCGATGTCGTGGGCGGCCAGGGCGTTACCGGCGAACAGGACCTGCACGAACCCGCCCCGGATGAGCGCGGACAGGTAGCGCCCGGCGCCGGTATGGATGACTGCCGGTCCGCCGACGAACAGGATGGCGCCGCCGTCGGCGCGGATCTGCCGCATATCGGCTGCGATCTCTCGGATGAGCAGCTTCTTGGGCTTCTCGGCTGAGACCTGTGACTGCATGAAACCAAAGATCTCGCGGTCGCGGGAGCGCTCCAGGGGCTGCACCCGGATGCCCTGGTAGCCGGTGACGACCTGGTGGCCGACGCGTGCCTCATCAACCGGCATGCAGAAGGCTCGACCACCATCGACGGCGATGCCGCAGTCCATCTCGATGTTCTCGACCTCAAGCCATTTCTCGCCCACTCGCACCGAGGTGGGCTGGTTGCTTGTGGAGTAGAAGGCCTGGGGGAAGACGCCGTCCTGGATGACCGGCTGGAGCTCCGCGCTGACGTGGTCGAGCGGCGCCGCGCCGTACTGCTGGATCGCGGTGAGGATCTCGCCGAGGAGCTCCTCGCTGGCAGCCTGCACCGAGAGCCTCATGTAGGACTTTTCGTCCTTGTGCTTGCCGACGCGGAATTCCTCGACCTCGAAGTTCCCGCCCATGTCCATGATCGTGTCCCAGACCTTGGGCAGCGCGAGGCTGTCGATGATATGGCCCTCAAGAGCCACCGCGGCGTGATGCATCAGCCGATTCTAGATTGCGCTTTGAATTTGGTCCCGCAGCTGGCGGGCGGCTGCGGCGGCGGCGTGCTGATGGTCGGGGCCACTGCTCGCCAACATGATCGACCGCGAGGCAGCCACCAGGAAGGGCTGGTCTCTCCCCTCCCCCGCGGCCGCCGCGACCGCGCCGGCGAGGTCGCCCTGCTGGGCACCGACTCCGGGGACCAGGATCGGCATGCCCGGGCATTCGGCCCGGATCGCAGCCAGGTCGACAGGGTAGGTGGCGCCGGCGACCAGGCCGACGTTGCCGTTGACGTTCCAATCCCGGCAGCGGGCGGCGACCTCGAGGAACAGCGGGCGGTCGCCGGTGCGAAGTTCCTGCAGCTCGCCGGATCGCGGGTTGGAGGTGCGGCAGAGGACGAAGACACCCTTGCTGGCGCGCCGCGTGAACGGCTCCAAGCTGTCGCCGCCGAGGTACGGGCTCACCGT
>DAITAT010000040.1:2303-15591 GCA_036824145.1 Candidatus Dormiibacterota bacterium | reverse complement strand
CAGCACCGAGCCCAGCGCCTCGATCGCGGCATCGATATCGGCGCGCCCGACGTCGAGGTGGGTGACGGCGCGGATCACGGTCGGCGACAGCGGGCAGAGGCGGACGCCGTGCTCCGCCAGGGTGCGATCGGCGATGGCGGTCGCGGACTGGCCGGCGGCCGCGACGTCGAAGATGACGATGTTGGTGTCCACTGACCCCGGGTCGAGGCCGACCCCGGGAAGCCCAGCGATGCCCCCAGCCAGGACGCGGGCGTTGGCGTGGTCGTCGGCCAGCCGCTCGACGTTGTTCTCCAGGGCGTAGATCCCGGCGGCGGCGATGACCCCGGACTGCCGCATCGCGCCACCCAGCCGCTGCTTCCACATCCATGCGCGCTCGATGAAGTCCCCAGGCCCCGCCAGCACCGCGCCAAACGGGGCCCCAAGGCCCTTGCTCAAGTCCAGCCAGATGGAGTCGAAGAGGCGCCCGAAGTCCGCCGCCGAGGTACTCGTGGCGACCGCGGCGTTCATGATCCGAGCACCGTCGCAGTGGGTGCTGAGGCCGTGATTGTGGGCCAGCTCGGAAACCGACCGGACCTGCTCCAGCGTCCAGCAGCTGCCGCCGCCGAAGTTGGAGGTCTGCTCGATCGACACCAGCCGCGAGACCGGCGCGTGCCGCATCGCCGGGCGCAGCGCCGCGGCCACCTGCTCGGCGCTGAAGATGCCGCGCTCCCCGGCCAGCGGCCGCAGCAGAGCCCGGCTGATCACCGCCGGCCCGCCGGCCTCTGAGGTCAGGGGGTGGGCGGTCTGGTCGAGGATGATCTCGTCGCCGGCGCCGCAGTGGACGGCGAACGCGATCTCGTTGCACATCGTCCCCGAGGGTAGGAAGACGGCGGTCTCCTGGCCCAGCAGACCCGCCACCATCTCCTGGAGGCGATTGGTGGTGGGGTCTTCGAACTTCTGCTCGTCCCCCACCTCCGCCTCGACCATCGCCTGGCGCATCGCCGGCGACGGCCTGGTCAGGGTATCGCTGAAGAGGTCGACGAGGATCTGGGGCATCCAGCGATGGTAGCGGCCGCGGAGCTCGCCGCTGCTGCGGCAGGGGGCTCTTCTCTACTTTTCGGGCTTTTTGCGCCTGCGGTCACGGATCGTGCGCAGGCGCTCGCCGATCTCCGCCTCGACACCACGATCGGTGGGGTCGTAGTAAGGCTGGCCCGGCATGGCATCGGGCAGGTAGTCCTGGTCGATCCAGGCGCCGGGGAAGTCGTGCGGGTACCGGTAGCCCCTGCCGTGGCCCAGCTGCTTGGCCCCCATGTAGCTGACGTCGCGGAGATCGACCGGCGGCGTCTGCTGACCGGCCTCGGCGAGGTCGCCCCTGGCTCGCCCCAGGGCCACCATCGACGCGTTTGACTTGACCGCGGACGCCAGGTAGGTGGCGGCCTGGGCCAGGTTGAGGGACGCCTCGGGGAGGCCCACCACCCGCAGCGCGTCGAACGCCGCCACCGCCACCACCAGCGCCATGGGGTCGGCGTTGCCCACGTCCTCCGACGCGAAGATGACCATCCGCCGGGCGATGAACTCGGGGTCCTCCCCAGCCTCGAGCATCTGGGCCAGCCAGAAGACCGCGGCGTCCGGGTCGGTGCCGCGCATGCTCTTGATGAAGGCGCTGACCACGTCGTAGTGGGCGTCGCCGGCCTTGTCGTATCGGAGAACACGGCGCTGCAAGGCTGCGTTGACGTCGTCGGCCCGGACCGTCGAGGCGCCCACCGCGGTCGCCGCCGACAGGCAGACCTCGACGGCGTTGAGGGCGAATCGCGCGTCGCCACCGGCCATGTCGACGATGCGATCGAGCGCCTCGGGCTCGAACTGCACCCCTGAGGCAGCCACGCCGCGATCGCTGTCCGCGAGCGCTCGGTCGACCACGGCGTGGACCTGCGCCGGCGCCAGCGACTCGAGGCGGAAGAGCAGGCTGCGGGACAGCAACGGCGAGTTGACCTCGAAGAAGGGGTTCTCGGTGGTGGCGCCGATAAGCACCACCCAGCCGCTCTCGACCGCCTTGAGGAGGGCGTCCTGCTGCGATTTGTTGAAGCGATGGATTTCGTCGATGAAGAGGATGGTGCGGCGATTGGCCTTGAGCATCTCCTTGCCCTGCTCGATCGCCTTGCGGACATCGGCCACGCCGGCACTCACGGCGCTGACCTCGATGTAGTGGGCGCGAGTGGCCTGGGCGATGATCGACGCCAGCGAAGTCTTGCCGGTCCCGGGCGGCCCCCAGAGGATCACCGACGACAGCCTGTCGGTCTCGATCAGCGCGCGCAGCGGGCTCCCCGGACCGATGAGATGCTCCTGGCCGACAAACTCGCCGAGGGACCGCGGCCGCATCCGGGCCGCCAGAGGCGCGCCGCGGTCGATGGTGTCGGGCGCGTTCGCCATGTCAGGGAAGAGCTGACCGGTCACTCCCCCAAGTCTGACGGCTCCGGCCGGCCTCCAGATTGATAATGGAACTCTTAGAGAACGATCATCGTGCTCTAACCCGGAAGGGACAGTATGGAAGCTGGCACCGACGTGCGCCGTTCGTGCCGCCAACCACTGGGAGCACAGGAGTGACGAAATGAATCAGAGATTCAACGGCCCGCCAGGGGGCGGAGCGCCCGTGGCTCATCGCATGCTCAACGGCCAACACGTCATCGCCAGCATCGTGTTCCTGGTGCTGGTGATGCTGGTCCTCACCCTCCTGTTCTTCCTGCTCTACCGCCTCCTGCGGCATCCATCCGGCGGCTTGGGCTTGCACTCCGCCGCCATCCGCGAGCTCGAGATGCGCTACGCCAGGGGCGAGATCGGGCGCGACGAGTTCCTGCAGCGGCGCGCCGATCTTGTCGCCCCGGCAGTCCCGCCGAACCTCCCGCCGCCATCGCCACCCGCGGGTGGAGAACCCCCGGCGATGCCACCCGGCAGGGGCGCCAAAGCCGCGACATAACAGGCGTGGTGGTGTCCCGGAACTAAGCTGCTGCCGGGCCCTTGATGAAGGACAGCATCTGCTTCCAGGCGTCGGCGCAGGCGTCGGCCCAGAATTCCTGGCCCCGGTCGAAGAAGGAGTGGGGCGCGCCCTCGTAGACAACCATCTGATGAGGCAGGCCCACCTCGCCTAGACGCCGCTCCATCTCCTCGAAATCGGTGAGCGGCCGGTGATCGGCGCCGGCCACCAGCATCAGCACCGGCGCCTTCATATCGTCGAGGACCTCAATCGACGCGGCGGGGTTGCCGTAGAACCCGATCGCGCCGGTCAGGCCCGGCTGGTCCGCTGACTGACGCCAGGAGTTGCCGCCGCCGAAGCAGAAGCCCATCGTGAAGAGGCGCTCGTCGCCAAGGGAGCGGAGATGATCAAGGCCGGCAGCCACGTCCATGGCCACTCCGGCGGCCGTGGTTTGAGGGATGTGCGTCTGCCAGTCGAAGTCGTCGCCGCGGTCGCCGATGCCGGCGGTGCGGCCGAAGTAGTCGATCGCCAAAGCGTCGATGCCCGCCTCGGCGAAACGACACGCCATGTCCTTGTAGAAGTTATGGAGCCCACGGATGTCGGGAAGGATCACCATCCCGGTGCCGTTCGGCTTCTCAGGTCGAGCCAGGCGGGCAGCGAACTTATTGCCGTCGGAGGCGGCCAAGACCAGGTCCTCAGAGCTGCCCACGGCTCCGCCGAGGCCGTGGTCCGGGGGTCGAGCGTCGTCGCTGTAGCACATGGAATGTAATTATGACGCATTTGTTAACATTGTTAAGTAATGCTAGCTGCTTCTGCCACCGCGACGGCCCCTCAACTCTCCCTCGAGGACGCCGACCGCCTGCGGCTGGCGATCGCCCGCCTGCAACGACGGATGCGCCTGCAGGCCAACGCCGGGATCACCCCCTCGCAGCTGGCGGTACTGGGCACCCTCAACCGGCTCGGCCCGCTCACGCTCGGTGAGCTGGCCGCCGCCGAGTCGGTGGCGCCGCCCTCGATGACGCGCACCGCGGTGGCGCTCGAAGAGAAAGAGCTGGTGGAGCGCAAGGTCGTCAGCGACGACCGGCGCTCGGTCCGTCTCCGGCTGACACCCAGGGCACGGCGTCTGATGCAGACGATCCGGGCTCAGCGCACGGCCTGGATTGCCGAGCGCGTGGCCGAACTCGAGGCCAGCGACGTCCGCGCCCTCGAACGGGGGATCGCGGCGCTGGAGCGCCTCGCGGAGAGTCGCGAGTGAGCCGCTTCAAAGCCCTCGCCGGTAGCCCTTTCCGCGCGCTGGCGGTGAGGAACTATCGGTTCTTCTTCTTCGGCCAGATCGTCTCGGTCAGCGGCACCTGGATGCAGAGCGTAGCGCAGGCCTGGCTGGTGCTCAAGCTGTCCGACAGCGGCGCCATCCTGGGCGTGGTCATCGCCCTGCAGATGCTCCCGGTGATGCTGGTCGGGGCCTGGGGCGGCCTGGTCGCCGACCGCTTTGACAAGCGCAAGGTGCTGGTCTGCACCCAGGTTGCGGCGGCCGGCCTCGCAGTGCTGCTGGGGATGCTCACCCTCACCGGCGTGGTCAGCGTCTGGATGGTGGCGGCGGTCGCCTTCGGCCTCGGCATGGTCAACGTCGTCGACGTTCCCACCCGGCAGGCGTTCGTCACCGAGATGGTGGGCCGCGAGCACATGGTCAACGCCATCACCCTTAACGGCGTGACCATGAACGGCGGGCGCCTGGTCGGCCCCGCGGTGGCGGGGATCCTGATCGCCACCGTCGGCATCGCCCCCTGCTTCCTGATCAACGCCGGCTCGTACGTCGCCGTGATCGCCGGGCTGCTCCTGATCAAGAGCAACGAGCTCTTCCGGGGGCGCCCCGTGGCTCGCGCCAAGGGCCAGCTGGTCGAGGGCCTGCGCTACGTCTGGAGCACCCCGGCGCTGCGCACCCCGCTGTTGATGATGGCGCTGGTGGGGACCTTCGCCTACGAGTTCTCGGTGACCCTGCCGATCTTCACCAAGTTCACCTTCCACAGCGGTCCCGAGATCTTCGGACTGATGACATCGTTCATGGCCGGCGGCTCGGTGCTGGGCGGGCTGGTCACCGCCGCCCGGGCTCGGCCGAGCGCCCGCCGGTTGGGCATCGCCTGCGCCGTGTTCGGGGTCATGATCCTGGCCACCGCTGCCGCCCCCACCCTTCCCCTGGCCTTGCTCCTGCTGTTGGGCACCGGCGCTGCCAGCATCTTTTTCGCCGCGATGTGCAACACCACCATCCAGCTGACGGCATCGAACGAGATGCGCGGCCGGGTGATGGCGCTCTACACCGTGGCCTTCATGGGCACCACCCCCATCGGCGGTCCCATCGTCGGGTACATCGGCCAGGCCCTTGGAGGTCGCGCCGCACTGGCCGTGGGCGGCGTGGCGGCGCTGCTGGCGGCGGCCTTTGGCTGGCGCTCGCTGAACCGCTATTCTCGACGCTCCGACCGCTCCGGCGACCTCCTGACGGCGGAGACGACTGCGATGGAGAAGGCTCCCGCCTGACCCGCAGCCCGGCCCCGGCGCTTGAACTCAAGGCTAAGCGCATCTAACCTTTACCCTAACTGCGACGGGTCGACCGCGGCCCACGAAGGGAGGAACCGCCCATGGCACGAACAACTTCTGCTTCGCCCACGCCCGAGCATCAGCTCTACCACGAGTACTCGGTCGAGGAGGACCAGCAGCGCACCAACGTTCACTACGAGCAGCCGCCCGAGTTCTTCTACCTCTTCACCGGGGGCGAGTGGAACGTCTATTCGTGCAACCTGTGGGACACCGCCACCACCGACACCGAGTCGCAGGAGGCGAAGCTCGATCGCACCGCTGAGCTGGCCCGGCTTCAGCCGGGGATGCGCATCCTCGACGTGGGCTCCGGCTGGGCCGGGCCGCTGACCTATCTCTGCAAGAAATATGGTGTGACCGGGGTCGGGCTCACCCTGTCGCCGACCCAGGAGCAGGCCGCCGACGAACGTATCGCCCAGCACGGCGTCGACGCCGAGGTGAAGATCTGCCACTGGCAGGACTACGAGGACGACCAGCCCTTCGATGCCATCGTCACCGACGAGGTCATCGTCCATTTCTTCGACCTCGGCGGCTTCTTCAAGAAATGCCACCAGCTGCTCAAGCCAGACGGCGTCATGGTCAACAAGGAGCTCCATCACCTGCATCCGAGGCACGCGGTCCTGGAGCGGGGCGGGGAGTTCATCAGCCAGATCTATGGCGACACCGGGAACTACCGCACCCTGGCCGAGGAATTGGAGCTGGGATACGAGGCCGGCTTCGAGATGACGGTGCACCACATCCCCCGCCGCAACTACGAGTCCACCATCGATCACTGGCAGAGCAACATGTACCAGCACCGCGAGCGCATCAAGCAGCTGCTGGGCGACGAGGGCTACAAGAACTGGCGCATCTACTTGAAGCTGGCGCGCCGAGTCCAGAAGAACATGACCCTCGATTACGTGGTCGGGCGCAAGTTCTGAGCTGCTAGTCAGACCCGCCTCACCACCTGCTCGGCGGCGGCCTCGGCTATTGGCGCAACTCCGAGGCGTACTTCTCGAGGTCGGGTAGGTGGGCGAAGGCGTGTCCGTAGGCGCGCTTGGGAGCGCCGGTGATGCTGCCCAGCATCATGCCGAGCCAGCTGCGCCTCTCGGTCTGGTACGGCGCCTTTGAGTGCCACTCGGCGTTGTCCATATCGCGGATGGCGCCGACCAGGGCGTCGTGGGATCGCCGGAGACGGGAGCGCGCCTGCTCGGGCGAGTCGGCCTTGCTGCGCTCGTAGTTCTCGGCGTTGAGCTTGTCGACGCCATCGCCCCAGACGTCTTCGATCCCCGGCCGCTCACCCTCTCGCCAGGAGCCGAGGGCTTCGATCGCGATCTCGTTCCAGCGCGCGATGTGGCCCATGAGGTCCTTCGCAGACCAGTCGCCCCCGCCCATGGTTGCGGGTCGCGCGGCCTCTTCGTCCGAGAGTTGGGCCACCAGCACTTCGACCTGCGCCTGGCCGTCCTCGAGTGTCGCCAGCGCCTCTTCGCGGGTGATACTCGCCATGGCTGCATATCGTAGGCCGTAGACTCAGCCATGCCTACATTGATGGCCGTCCACGCCCACCCCGACGATGAGGGGATCCAGACCGGCGGGGTCCTGGCCCTGGCCGCTCAGCGCGGATTCAAGACCGTTCTGGTGACGTGCACCAACGGCGAAATGGGCGATTCGCCGGACGGGCTGAAGCCAGAGTCAGACGGCCATGACACCGCCTCGACCGCAGAGCTGCGGCTCCGCGAGCTCCGCAAGGCGTGCGAAGCGCTATCGATCGCCGACCTGGAGCTGCTCGGTTACCGCGACTCGGGGATGATGGGTTGGCCCCAGAACGACGACCCCACGTGTTTCTGGCACACTCCCCTGGAAGAGGCCACCGGCCGCGTCGCCGAACTGCTGGAGCGCCACCGCCCCGACGTGGTCATCACCTACGACGGCAAAGGCCTCTATGGCCACCCCGACCACATCCAGGCCCACCGTGCCACCATCGGCGCGGCTGAGAAGACCGGGATCCCGCAAAAGATCTACGAGATCGCCTTTCCGCTGTCGCTCATGAAGGCCTTTGCGGAGATGCAGCGCCAGGCAGGAGTAGAACAGCCAACCATCGAGGAGGACGCCGGCACCATGGGCACCCCCGACGAGCTGATCACGACCACAATCGACGTCTCGTCGGTCTGGGATGCCAAGAAGGCGTCAATCTTCGCGCACCAGAGCCAGATGGCGAACTTCGATTTCCTGAAGATGGACGAGGAGCTGATCAGAGGAGCGTTCGGGACGGAGCATTTCGTGCGCCGCTTCGATCGCACCGGCGCCCCGGTCCCGGAGACGGACCTCTTCGCCGGGATCAGCTGACTCGTCGGCCGCGCTTTAGCAGCGCGGCCAATTCAAGCTTTATCCGCAGCCGCTGGTGGACCCGCAGTTCAGGCACTTGTAGCAAGCACCGGCGCGGACCATGATCGCGCCACAGTCGGAGCAGGTCATGGAGTCGGTCAGGTTGACGGTGACCTTGGCCTGGACCCCGCCGACGCCGGCCACGACCCGAAGCTCCTCGGGCGCGCTGTCGCTGCCTGAGGACTGGTCGGGCTTGGGCTTGGGCTTCGAAGTCTTCGACTCCTTGGCGGGGGCGGCGCCGGGGGCTTCCGCCACCGGCTTGGGCTCGCGGCGGATGATGCCGATCGCGTCCTTGTCCTCGTCGCTGTAGAACTTCGACGCCAGCCACCGGAAGATGTAGTCCACGATCGACTTGGCGAGCGGGATCTCGGGGTTGCTGGTGTAGCCGCTGGGCTCGAAGCGCACGTGCGAGAACTTGCCGACCAGCGCCGGCAGGGGCACGCCGTACTGCAGCGCCAGCGAGACCATGATGGCGAAGCTGTCCATCATCCCCGACAGCGTCGAGCCTTCCTTGGCCATCTTCACGAAGATCTCGCCAGGGGTTTCGTCATCGAACATGCTGACGGTGATGTAGCCCTCGTGGCCCTGGATGTCGAACTTGTGGGTGATCGACTTGCGCTCATCGGGGAGCTTGCGCCGCGCCGGGGTGGGCGTCGCGGAGACCGGCGCCACCACCTCGGGATCGCTGTCCTTCGCCTTGTCCAGCGAAGTGTTGAGCGGCTGCGAGCGCTTGCAGTTGTCGCGGTAGACGGAGATGCACTTGAGGCCCATCTTCCAGCCGTCGACGTACGCCTGCTCGATGTCCTCAACCGAGGCCAGCTCGGGCAGGTTGATGGTCTTGCTGATCGACCCCGAGATGAAGGGCTGGGTCGCCGCCACCATCTTCAGGTGGCCCATGTAGTGGATTGAGCGTTCGCCTTTGTTGGCCTTGAAGGCGCAGTCGAAGACGGGCAGGTGCTCGGCCTTGAGCCCGGACGCGCCCTCGATGGTGTCGTGCTCGGCGATGAAGTCGGTGATCTTCTTGATCGCGGCATCGCTGTAGCCGAGCTTGCGCAGGGCCCGCGGCACGGTGTTGTTGACGATCTTGAGCAACCCGCCACCGACCAGCTTCTTGTACTTGACCAGGGCGATGTCGGGCTCCACCCCGGTGGTGTCGCAATCCATCATGAAAGCGATCGTTCCGGTCGGCGCCAGCACGGTCGACTGGGCGTTGCGATAGCCGTGCTTGACGCCAAGCGCGACGGCCTCGTCCCAAGCGTGGCAGGCGGCTTCGGTGATCTCCGGGTCGCCGAGGTTGCGGTCGATCGCGTAGGAGGCGTCCTTGTGCTTGTTCATGACGCGTAGCATCGGCTCACGGTTGGTCTCGAAGCGCTCG
Organism: Candidatus Dormiibacterota bacterium; assembly: GCA_036824145.1. Classification (GTDB taxonomy): domain Bacteria; phylum Chloroflexota; class Dormibacteria; order DASZGP01; family DASZGP01; genus DATMMS01. Next base: position 6,313 of record DAITAT010000040.1, on the reverse strand, counting down.
AAGGGACCACCGTTGGTGGCGGCGATGCGCGCCGACTGGGCATACGCCTCGCCGGTCATCAGCGACGTCAGCGCGGCGGCGTAGGCGCGACCCTCGTCGGAGTCGTAAGCCAGGCCCTCTGACATCAGCAGTGCGCCGAGGTTGGCGTAGCCAAGTCCCAGCGGTCGGAGCTTGTGGGAGTTCTCCTCGATCTTTGGAGTGGGGTAGCTGGCGTTGGGGACGATCATCTCCTGGGCCGTGATCGTGATTCGCACCGCGTGCTTGTAATCCTCGACGTTGAAGCGGCCGCCCTCGTCGATGAAGGTCAGCAGGTTGAGGCTGGCCAGGTTGCAGGCGGTGTCATCGATGAAGACAAATTCTGAGCAGGGGTTGGTGGCGTTGATCTTGGCGGTGTTGGCGACGCAGTTCCAGTCCTGGATGGTGGTGTCGTACTGCATCCCAGGATCGCCGCAGATCCAGGCGGCGTCGGAGATCTGCCGCATCAGGTCGCGGGCCCTGTAGTCGCGGTGGGCGCTGCCGTCCTTGACCATCTTGGTAGTCCACGAACCGTCGTTCTCGACCGCCTTCATGAACTCGTCGGGGACGCGGATGGAGTTGTTGGAGTTCTGGAAGAACACCGAGCCGTAGGCCTCGCCGGTGTAGGCGCCGTCGTAGCCGGCGTCGATCAGGGCCCAGGCCTTCTTCTCCTCGTTGACCTTGCAGTTGATGAACTCCTCGATGTCGGGGTGGTCGACGTTGAGAATCACCATCTTGGCCGCGCGCCGGGTGGCGCCGCCGCTCTTGATGGCGCCCGCGAAGGCGTCGAAGCCCTTCATGAAGCTGACCGGGCCGCTGGCGGTGCCGCCGTGCTTGAGGCGCTCCATCGACCCGCGCAATGGGCTCAGGTTTACCCCCGCGCCGGAGCCGTACTTGAAGAGCATGCCCTCGGTCTTGGCCAGGCCAAGGATCGACTCCATGGTGTCGTCGATCGAGTTAATGAAGCACGCAGAGCCTTGCGGGCGCTCCTCGACGCCGACGTTGAACCAAACCGGCGAGTTGAAGGCCATCCGCTGGGTCACCAGCAGGTAGGCGAGCTCGTGCTCAAAAGCCTCGGCATCGTCGGGGCTGGCGAAGTAGCCCTGCTCCCTGCCCCAACCGGTGATGGTGTCGACGACGCGTCCGATCAGCTGCTTGACACTGCGCTCACGCTCAGGCTTGCCGATCTGGCCGCGGAAGTACTTGCTGACAACCACGTTGGTGGCCATCTGGGACCAGTTCTTGGGGATCTCGACGTCGGTCTGCTCGAAAACGACCTCGCCCTTCTCGTTGGTGATGGCCGCCGTGCGCAGCTCCCACTCCACTTCGTCGAACGGATGAACCCCAGGCTTGGTGAACCTGCGTTCGATCTGCAGACCCTGGGTCGAAGCGGTGGGGTTATTGGAGATGCTGCGACTCTTGGCCACCTGGAAACCTCCCATCGGACATACACCTAGAACGCATTTGAAGCTCTACAAAGTCCTGATTCTTACCCCGCCGGCCGCGTCCGCGAGGGACACGGAGTAGCGTTCCGCCACGTTAACTCTGCCTTATCCGAAAGTCAACATCTAGCGTACACAAGCACATGAAGGCACCATATCTAGTGGACAAGTTGTCCAAAACCCTGTTCATAACCTGTGCGAATCTCGACCCTGAGATCACCTCCAGATCAGGTCCGTAGAGTTGTAGGCGATGCCCCTACTCAGCTTTGACGGTGTGAGCGCTGAATACGGCGCCACCACCGTCTTCACCGACCTGACGTTCAGCCTGCAGCCGGGACAGCGGCTCGGCGTCGTCGGTCCCAACGGCGCCGGCAAGTCGACCATGCTCAGGCTGATCAGCGGCGAGTCGACGCCCGCGGCCGGCAAGATCACGCGCGAACGGGGAGCCCGGATCGGGATGCTGGACCAGTTCGATGCCGAGCTCACCACCGCCAGCGTGCTGGAGCAAACGATCTCCGCGCGGGCAGACCTGCTCGGTCTTCGCCACCGGCTCCACCGCCTGGAGCAGCGCCTGGGCGCCGGCGAGCACGGGCCGGCGGTCCTGGCCGAATACGGCACCGTCCAGGAGAAGTACGAGCACGGTGGCGGCTACACCCTTGAGGCGCGCGCACGCGAGGTCCTGGGCGGGCTGGGGTTCCTCGACGATGCCCTCGACCATCCCTGCTCCGAGCTCTCCGGCGGCCAGCGGCGCCGGGTCCAGCTGGCCCAGCTGCTGCTGCTCGACACCGAGGTCTTCCTCCTCGACGAGCCCACCAACCACCTCGACCTGGGATCGATCGAATGGCTGGAGGACTACCTGAAAGCCGCCCCCCAGGCGATGCTGGTCGTAAGCCACGACCGCCGGCTGCTGGACGACGTCGCCGATTCGATCCTGGAGCTGGAGGCGGGGCGCGGCTACTCCTACCCGGGGACCTACTCCAAGTTCGTCAAGCTGCGCGCCCAGCGGCGCCGCGAGCAGCTGCGCCAGTACGAGACGCAGCAGGAATACATCGCCCACCAGGAGGCCTTCATCCAGCGCTACAAAGCCGGCCAGCGCGCTCGCGAGGCGCGCGGGCGCCAGACCCGACTGGAGCGGATGGAGCGGGTGGCGGCGCCGACCACCGACAAGGAGATCCAGATCCGCTTTGGCGGCCCGCCGTCGGCGGCGCTGGCGGTGCGGAGCAAGGGCCTGGTCGCGGGCTACCCCTCCCAGGGCGGGGCCGCCGCGTCGCGGTTGCTAGAGCTGCCACCGTTTGAGGTCGAGTCTGGCGCGCGGGTGGCCATCATCGGGCCCAACGGCTCGGGCAAGACCACCCTGCTACGGACCCTCCAGGGCTCCCTCGACCCCCTCTCTGGCAGCGTCAGCTACGGCACCCGGGTCCAGAGCAGCTACTACGACCAGCACCTCGGCGACCTGCCCCATGGCAGCACCCTGGTCGAGGTGCTACAGGCGGCGCAACCGCTGTCCGAGGAGAGCGCTCGGAGCCATTTGGCGCGCCTGCTCTTCCGTGGCGATGACGTCTTCAAGCGGGTGCGCCAGCTTTCCGGCGGCGAACGCAGCCGGTTGTCGCTGGCGCGGCTGATGCTCGACCAGGGCAACCTGCTCTTTCTCGACGAGCCCACCAACCACCTCGACCTGCCCTCGCAGGAGGTCCTCCAGGATGCGCTGTCGGATTTCCCCGGCACCATCGTATTCGTCAGCCACGACCGCGAGCTGATCGACGGGTTGGCCACGCACAGTTGGTGGCTGGAGCCACCCGAGGATCAGACGGCTGGGGTCATCGCCACGGTGAAGATGGAGACCGGCGGCTATCGCCAGCACCACAGCGGGGGCGGCGCCCCCATCCACGTCCGCCCCGCGGCAGCCGCCCGCGCGGCAGCCGTCCGAGCGCCCGGTCAGCCCGCCACCGGCGCGCCGCCCAGCCCAACAACAGCGGATCGCGCCCGAAGCCGAGCCGGGGCCGCCGCCGAGCGCAAGCTGGCGGCCGCCGCCACCAGGCGGGTGGCCGACCTGGAGAAACGCGCCGGCACCGGCGAGGCCCGGCTGCGCGAGATCGAGGCCAAGCTCGCCGACCCCGACCTCTACCGCTTCCCGCTGGAGGCCGACATCCTCGGCCGTGAGCACCAGCGGCTGACAGCCGAGGTCGCCGAGCTCTACCGCGCCTGGGAGTCGGAGGTGGCATCGCTTGGCGAGGCGGAACTGCCCGCCGGCGCAAGCGGCAAGGCCGGCTGATGGAGATCCTGGCGATGCCCACCGGCGTCGTCCTGGCCATCGTGGGCGGCCTGACCGTCACCCGCGCCACCGGCCGGCTGCGCCGGTCGGGCGCCTTCGGCGGGGTGTTCTGGTCCTCCTTCCGCCACTTCGGCGGCTATCGGGTGCGGGCCCTCCGACCCCTGGGCGGGCTGGCGCTCGGCTTACTCCTGCTGGGGCTGGGCCTGCTGGCCTTCTACTACGGCCTCAGCGCTTTCTACGCCGGCCACCTGGGGCGAATCAGCCCAGGCTGACCCGCCAGG
>DAITAT010000040.1:0-2203 GCA_036824145.1 Candidatus Dormiibacterota bacterium | reverse complement strand
CCGCCAGGGCAGGCACCCACGCCGGCGCCCCGGAGAGCGCCGGCCCAACCGGGAGAGCGAAGTCCGCACCGCCGCCACCGCGGCGGCGACTTGCTGCTTGATCTGCCAGGTCCTCGGCGAGTCGGGAATGAACGGCTTCCCGATGACCACGCGAACGCGACCGAACGGCCGCAGGTGACCGGTGCCAGACAACGACACCGGCAGCAGAGGCTTGCCGCTGTTGATCGCGAAATAACCGACCCCGTCCTTCAGCGGGCGCAGCTGGCCGTCTTTGCCATAGCCTCCCTCGGGGAAGATGAGGACCCGCTCGCCGGCATTGAGGAGTTCGTACACGCCCTCGACGGCCGCCTCGTCGAGCATGCCCTTGTTCCGCCGGATCGGGAAGACAGCAACTCTGGGCATCAACCAGCGCTTGAAGCGGGTGTTGAACACGGTCGACTCGTTGGCCATTGTGTGCAGTGGGGGCTTGCGCGGCAGCGCGTACATGATGAACACCGCGTCGGTCCAGCTGAGGTGGTTGCTGACCACCAAAAATCCGCCTTCCGGGACGTTTGTGCGGCCCTCGACCTCGACTCGAAGGAAGACCCGCAGGATCACCCGGATGAGGACCTGGAGTATGGCGTAGATCAAATCTGGAGACCCCTTCTGGCGCTGCGATATTTAGAGAACGTTAACCTGAAGGGGTCGAATTTGGGCACCTCGTACGATACAGTCTGAGTTCGACATGAGTCCCGCAATGATCCCGAGTCGGCGCCGGGGGACGGGCGGCGTCAGATCGCTCCTCAACCGGGTCGGCATGCTCGCGGTTGTCGCCCTGTGTTTAGCGGTGATCATCATCTCAAGCGCCCAACTTGGGCGCCATTTCGGCCTGGTTGGAGCTGACTTCCTGCGCCCGATCACGATTCCCGGCCTTGCAGGCGAAACCCCCAAGCCGAGTGCCGCCGCCCTCGCCGAGGCCGGCCTGCTGGATCCCACCGACAACCCCGTCGTGGTGGTGGCGCCGATCGTGTCGCCCTCCCCCGGTCTCTCACCGACGCTGCTACCCCCGCCGATCCTCTCCCCATCCCCCACCATCATCTCTCGGCCGGCTCTGCACAGCGGGCTCTGGGTCCCGATCCTGATGTACCACTACATCCGCCAGTCCCCCGACCGCGCCGGGATCGGGCTGTCGGTGTTGCCGGCCGACTTCGAGGCCCAGATGCAGTACCTCAAGGACCACGGCTACAACACCGTGACCATGAGCGATCTCGACCGGGCGCTGCTCTCGGGGGCCAGCCTGCCGCCGAAGCCGGTGGCGCTCACCTTCGACGACGGCCATGCCGACTTCTACACCGTCGCTGCGCCAGTGCTGCAAAGCCTCGGGATGACGGCCACCAACTACGTCCCCACGATGCTGATCGACGGCATCGACTACATGACCTGGAGCCAGGTTGAGAACCTTGATGCCCAGGGCTTCGAGATGGCCGCCCACAGCCAGTTCCACGTCGACGTCTCGAAGGTGTCAGCGAGTCGGGCCGAGATCGAGATCTTCGGGGCCAAGTCAGACCTCGAGAACCATCTCGGCCACGAGGTCGTCGATTGGGCGTACCCGTACGGCGGCTACAGCTACAGCACCGTACAGCTGGTGCACCAGGCGGGCTACTGGAGCGGCGTCACCACTCGCGCCGGCGGATGGCACGACGTCCAGCAGATGCCACTCATGCCACGGGTGCGGGTCGACGGTCGCGAGTCGCTGGCGCAGTTTGCCGCCAGCCTGAACCCCAACTAGAGGCTGTAGCCGAAAGAGCTCTCGACCGCCACCCGGATGATGACCCGGTCGGTGGCGCCTTTGTACTCACTCTGGCCGTATTTGCGAGCCAGGCGCTGGATGTGATCCCAGGCGCCTTCGGTGCTCATCGAAGTCACCCGCCCGGTGACGGCGACGTTGCGAACCCAGTTGTTGCGATCGAAGACGCAGACCGCCACCCGCGGGTCATTCCGGAGGTTCTTGGGCCATCCCCGGTGTTCGGCGGAGTTGAAGACGAGCTCGTCGTCCTCCGCGTCGACCCAAGCCATGGTCACGTGCGAGCCGCCGTCGGCGCCCAGCGTCGAGACCGCGGCCAGGTTCGGCTCCTCGAACAGCTTGCGCTGCTCCGGCGGAAGGGTTACCACCTAGGCGGCGTCTTTGCGGAGCTTCTCCAGCGCACGCTTCTCGATCTGACGC
>DAITAT010000039.1:0-15648 GCA_036824145.1 Candidatus Dormiibacterota bacterium | reverse complement strand
CGGAGCCCGAGAGGCCGGTGAATACGACCAGCCGGTCACGTGGAATCTCCAGCGTAACGTCCTTGAGGTTGTGCTCGCGGGCGCCCCGGATGACGATCGAAGCCTGGGACGGCGGAGTGCGAGCTCTTTGGCCCGCGCCTTTCACGATGGGTTCTGAGGGCAATTAGCGAGGGCCAAGAGAGGGGTCGAGGGGCACCCACCAAGTTTAGCGGCGGGCTGTCAAGGGGCAGCTGTCCTGGGCTCCGAGGCACACGATCACGATTTTGCCAGGCGCCAGCGAGCTGTATCCGGCGCCCGGGCGCGGGTCACCGGGCGGGGCGAACCGGAGCCCAAGAGGCGGGTGGAGGCCGGCCAGGTGGACGGGGTCGACCAGCTCGCCAGTCTGTTCATAGCGGGGAATGGCAACGTCAGAGCCGTTGGCCTCGTACCCGGCGTCAACGCCCGCAGCCCCGGCGATCGCATACGCCCTAGCCTGGGCCTGGGCCCGGGCCCCCGCCAGGCCAGGTAGTCCTGTTGACCCACGACGAAAAATCCGAGCCCCGCGGCCAGGGTCGCGATCGCCCAAACCCGAGCCGCGGTGGCACCGTGACCCGGCGCCTCAGCGCGAGACACCTGCGCCGCGACAAATGGTGCGAGCGCGGCCGCAACCGGGATGTAGTAACGGTCGAGAGGGCTCGCCAGCGCCATCGGCGGTAGGTGAGCGAGCGCCAAGAGCACCAGGAAGGTGCCGCTCCAGCCCAGCAGGCGTGGGGTCCAGAGGCGACTGCGCCAGCCCAGCAGCACAACGAAGACGATCACGCAGAAGACTTCCAGGAGCACAAAAGCCCAGAGCGTGAAGATGGCGGGCTTGTCGCCGCCGATGGTCAGCATTCCAAGTCCGCTGAAGCCCCAGACATTGCCGGGCCAGATGCTGTTTCCGAAGTATGCCGCGAACATTACCGCCGCGGCCAACCCGGCCATCGCAAGAGCCAGCGGAATCAGTTCCCATCGCCCCGCCGCCCGCCGTTCGGCTTCGGTGCGGCGTCGCAGGCCCAGCACCAGCGGGAGCAACAGCAGCCCCAGCATCGGACCAAGCTCGACCACAGAACCGACCGCAGCGCCAAGCGTCAGGTGCTGCTTGCCCTGATTGTGCAGAATGGTCGTCATCTGGTCGCTCGAGATAGCCGACACGAACGGGAACACCAGGGCCGCGGCGGTTCCCAGCCAGGTTGCCAGCAGCATCAGCCTGTCGCCTCTGTTCACCGGCCGGCGACGGAACAGGACGACGGCGGTCACGGCAACCGCCAGGGCCAAGCCTTGCTGACGCTGGAGGGTGGCGAGCGTGGCCAGCGGGACGAGCCACCAGCCGCTCTCGCCCGACTCGATCCAGCGCAGTGCGATCCAGGCCGCGGTCATCAACAGCGCGACGTAGGCGATGTCCGACATGAACGACGCCGACACCCCGAGCGTCAACGGCGCCGCCGGCACCACCACCGCGGCGACCATCGACCAAAACCGGCCAGCCCCAAGGCGTTTGGCGATGAGCCCGCTCATCACGCTCCACAGCACCATGAACGGCAGGACGGCGAGACGGAGGAAGCGTGGCTCGGCACGAAGGATCGCGATCGGCATCGACGCCAGTGTCTGCACCAGCGAGACGGGTACAACCTGGGGCCATAACTGCAGGCCGTGCCCCGCCGCCATCCGTTGCGCGGACCAGCGGAACATCCATTCATCGCCGAAAGCGAGGTTGGTGGCCAGGTCGAAATACGCCACTAAGCACAGCGCCACCACGCCAACGACGGCGACCGTGGCCGCCGGTACTCGATCCGTGAGTCGTTGCTCCAAGCCTCTATCCATCAAACATTGCTGGACCGCCGGGTGGGTGGCGGCGGTATCGGCTCAGCGCCCGCGGCGCCAGCGCCCCCCGCCCCGACGGCCGGGCTCTCGCGCCGGACCCGGCGCCGCCCCGACCGGCTGCTCCTCCGCGACGGCGCGGCTGTCGGTCATGGCCTTGCGGAGGCCAATCAGCTGGTCGCGCAGTTGGGCCGCGCGCTCGAACTGGAGGTCACGGGCGGCCTTGGCCATCTCGCGCTCCAACCGCTTGCCCAGCTTGACGACCTCGTCGGGCGGCATCCCGGCGATCGCCTCGTACTCGGCGACCTCTTCGGCCACCTGCTGCTTGTGGGTCTCGATGTTGTAGATCGCCTTGTGGATCGACTCCGCCGTGATGTCGTGCTCGGCGTTGTAGGCGATCTGCATCGCTCGGCGGCGCTCGGTCTCGTAGATCGCCTTCCCCATCGCGTCGCTGCGCTTGTCGGCGTACATGATCACGCGCCCCTCTAGGTGGCGCGCGGCCCGGCCGATGGTCTGGATCAGGGAGCGGTAGCCGCGCAGGTAGCCCTCCTTGTCGGCGTCCAGGATCGCGATGAAGGCGACTTCGGGCAGGTCCAGCCCCTCGCGCAGGAGGTTGATCCCGACCAGCACGTCGAACGAGCCCAGGCGCAGGTCGCGCAGGATCTCGATGCGCTCCATGGTGTCGATGTCGGAGTGCAGGTAGTTGACCTTGAAGTCCATCTCCTTGAGGTACTCGGTGAGGTCCTCGGCCATGCGCTTGGTCAGGGTCGTGATCAGGGTGCGGTTGCCCGCCGCGATCTCCTGGCGCAGCTCGCCAACGAGGTCGTCGATCTGGTCCTTGGTTGGGCGTACTTCCACTTGCGGGTCGACGAGTCCCGTGGGCCGGACGATCTGCTCGACCATCTGGCCGGAGCGACGTTCCTCGTAGTCGCCGGGGGTCGCCGAGGCGTAGATCAGCTGCGTGACCCGCTGGTCCCACTCGTTGAAGTCGAGCGGCCGGTTGTCCAGCGCCGAGGGCAGCCGGAACCCGTACTCCACCAGCGGTATCTTGCGGGAGCGGTCGCCGCCATACATGCCGCCGATCTGAGGCACCGCGACGTGGCTCTCATCGACCACGATCAGGGCGTCGGTCGGCAGGTAGTCCATCAGCGTGAAAGGCGCCTCGCCCGGCTCGCGGCCGGAGAGGTGGCGCGAGTAGTTCTCGATCCCGGCGCAGCTGCCGGTCTCCCGCATCATCTCGAGGTCGAAGAGAGTGCGCTGCCGAAGCCGCTGCGACTCCAGCAGCTTGCCCTGGGCGTCAAAGTAGGCGCAGCGGTCCTCCATCTCGGCTTCGATGGCGCCGAAGGCCTCGCGCATCTTCTCGCCGGTCGTGATGTACTGGGTCGCCGGGAAGAGGCGCAGGACCTCGCGCTCGCCCAGGATCTCACCGGTCAGCGGGTCGAACTCAAGGATCCGTTCGACCTCGTCGCCGAAGAACTCGAGCCGGGTGGCAACCTCCTCGTAGGCCGGGTGGACGTCGACGACGTCGCCACGGACGCGGAACCGCGAGCGGCCGAAGTCCATGTCGTGGCGCTCGTACTGGAGCTGAATCAGCTTGCGCTGAAGGATGTCGCGGCGGATGGCATCGCCCTTCTTCAGCTCCAGCGATTCGCCCAGCCAGTCCTCCGGCGCCCCGATGCCGTAGATGCACGAGACGCTGGCGACGACGATGACGTCGCGCCGTGTCAGCAGCGCCCGCATCGCGCTGGTGCGCAGCCTGTCGATTTCGTCGTTGCGGGTGGAGTCCTTCTCGATGTAGGTGTCGGTGCGGGGGATGTACGCCTCGGGCTGGTAGTAGTCGTAGAAGCTGACGAAGTACTCGACCGCGTTGTTGGGAAAGAACTCGCGGAACTCCGAGCACAGCTGCGCCGCCAGGGTCTTGTTCGGCGACATCACCAGCGTCGGCCGTTGCACCTGCTGGATAACGTTGGCGACCGAGAACGTCTTGCCACTGCCGGTCACGCCCATCAAGGTCTGCTCCCTCATCCCCTGCTGCAGCCCATCGACCAGCTTAACGATTGCCTGGGGCTGGTCGCCGGTGGGTTCGAAGGCGCTCTGGAGCTTGAACGGGGGCATGCCGAAAGCTTAAGTGTCGATGTCCTCGCCAAGGCTGGCGCGCGGTGCCAAGGCCAGGGTCAGACCGAGGGCGGCGCCACCAAGGAGGATGCCCCCCGCGACGTCGGCGGGCCAATGATTGCCCAGGTACACCCGGCTGAAGCCGATGGTCGAGACCAGCAGCACGCACAGCCATGGCCACCACGCGCTCCGGAAGCGACCGTCCAGGCGCAAAGCCACCAGCCCGTAGACAAAGGTCGCGCGCACCATGTGGCCGCTGGGAAAGGAGTACGGAGGCGACACCCCGACGCCGAACCTGGGTCCGCGGACCAGCGTTGCCGGCGGGGACGGTTGGTGGATGATCAGCTTGCCGGCGACTTCGATGATGCTGGCGACCAGCAGGAACGCCACCGGCGCGAGCAAGTCGATGGAAAAACGGCGGTGCCGCAGCAACGCGGTCGCGACCAGCGCGGCCATCACGCCACTCGTGACCTCCACCGAGCCGAGAAGCGAGATCACCACCATCACAAAGTCCAGCGGCAGCGAGGCCGGGGTCTGAGCGATCGTCAGTAGCCGGCTGTCGGAGACCGCCAGCAGGCGGGCGTTGACCACCCCCGACAGCAGCCCGAGCACCACCAGCAGGACAACCGCCCCAATCGTCGCCGCCCGTTGCCCTCGCCCAAGCGCGACAGTACGAGGCAATCTCATCGCTGGCAGGAGTAGCAGGACACCGTCGTGCGGCCGGCAACCACGGTCTTGAGCAGCGCCCGACCACAACGGACACACGGCAGACCGGCCCGGCCGTAGACCAGCAGCTGATGCTGGTTCCGGCCCTGCTCGCCGAAGCCGTCGCGGTAGTCGTCAATGCTGCTGCCCCGCAGATCGACCGCCGACCCCAGCGCTTCGGCGATCCCGCGGAACAGCCTCCGGCGACGCGCCACGCTGAGCCTGTTGGCCGCCGCGGTCGGCCTGATCCCGGCGCGAAAACACGCCTCGTCGCAGTAGATGTTGCCGAGCCCAGCGACCATGCCCTGGTCCAGCAGCAGCGCCTTCACCGGCCGCCGGCTGCGCTGGAGGATCGCCTCGAAGCTGCCCAGCGTCAGGGTGCCGCCAAGCCCGGTCCAGCTTTCGGGATTGGGCTCGGAGTCGGTCGCCGGCTCGGGACCCAGCGACGGCATCGCGCGGCTGCGGGCCAGCTCGGCGGCGGAGCCGAGCAGGACCCGGCCGAAGCGCCGGTAGTCAGTCATCCGAAGCTCGACGCCCGACGACAGCGGCAAGCGCAGGTGCGTGTGAGGCGGCATCTCTGCCTCGGGCTCGGCCAGTCCCAGGCGGCCGGTCATGCCGAGGTGAATGACCAAAAACTCAGGCCCGGCGTTGGGCGCCATCTCCCCCGGACCATCCAGCTCCACCAGCATGAACTTGCCATGCCGGCCGACCTTCTCCAGCCGGCGGCCCAATATGCGACGACGAAAACTGGGCGCGTCGGGATAGCGGAGCACGCCGGGCTCGGCGACATGGGCGTCTTGCACGGTTCGACCTTCCAGCTGCGGGCGCAGGTCCCGGACGATCGTCTCTACCTCGGGCAGCTCAGGCAGGAAGGGCGACCTCGACCGGTTTGACCGCGTTCCAGTTGGGGCCGACCTTGACGTCGACCCCGAGGGGAACGCTGAGCTCGTAGGCGTCCTGCATCTCTTTCTTGATCAGGGGCTTCATCGTCTCCAACTCCGCGGGCACGACGTCGAAGACGAGCTCGTCGTGGACCTGCAGCACCAACTGCGACCGCAGCTTCGCCTCTCCCATCCGGCGACGGATGTTGACCATCGCCAGCTTCATGATGTCGGCGTTGGAGCCCTGGAATGGCATGTTCACCGCCATCCGCTCGGCCGCCGATCGCAGCATTGGGTTGGCGGCGCGCAGGTCCTGCAGGTAGCGCCGGCGCCCCAGCACGGTCTCCACGTAGCCGTTCCTATAGGCGTCCTGCTTGATCTGCTCGAGGTACGCCCGCACGTTGGCGAAGCGCGTGAAGTAGGCGTTGATGAACGACTTGGCCTGGTCCTGGGGCAGGCCCAGGTCGCGCTGCAGACCCGACGCCGACAGACCGTAGAGGACCCCGAAGTTGGCCACCTTGGCGGCGCGCCGCTGGTCGGCTGTGACGGCCCCCAGGGGCACGCTGAAGACCACTGATGCGGTGACGGCGTGGATGTCCTGGCCCGCGGCGAAGGCCTCGATCAGCGCCGGGTCCTGGCAGAGATGGGCCAGCACGCGCAGCTCGATCTGGCTGTAGTCGGCGCTGATCAGGACATTGCCCGGCCACGGGATGAAGGCCTGGCGGATGCGCCGTCCCAGCTCGGTGCGGATGGGGATGTTCTGCAGGTTGGGATCGCTGCTGCTGAGCCGGCCGGTGGCGGCGACGGTCTGGTTGAAGCTGGTGTGGACGCGGTTCTCGGCGTCGACCAGGCCGGGCAGGGCGTCGATGTAGGTGGACTTGAGCTTGGTCAGCTGTCGGTACTCGAGCACTTTGCCGACAACCGGGTGAGCGTCGCGCAGCGACTCCAGCACGGTCGAGTCGGTGGAGACCTTGCCGGTCGCCGTCCGTCGGCTCTTGCTCAGGCCGAGCTCATCGAAGAGCAACTTCTGGAGCTGGATCGGCGAGTTGACGTTGAGGCCGTAGCCGGCGGCCTCGTTGATCTCGCCTTCGAGCCTGGCGATCTGCTCGGCCAATTCCACCGACAGTTTCTCGAGCAGCGGAAGGTCGAGGCCGATGCCGGCCAGCTCCATCTCCGCCAGGATCGGCGCCAGTGGCACCTCGGCGTGCTCGTAGAGCCAGGTCAGGTTCTGCCGCTCCAGCTCAGGGGCAAGGTGCGTCTTGAGGCGCGCCAGGGCTGCCGCCTCGGGACCGAAGAGCCGGGCGGCGACATCGACCTCGGCGTCGCCCGCCGCGATCGCCTTCTTGCCGCTGCCAAGCACCTCTCTAACAGGCTGGAGGCTGCGCCCAAGCCACTGGTAGGAGAGCTCCGCGGGGGTTGGAGTTTTGGCGCGGGAGTCGCAGAGGTAGGACGCCAGCGACACGTCGAACCCGGTCGGTGGCGGGAAATCCCGCGGTCCCAGGGCCAGCTCCACCTGCTTGAGCGAGTACGCCGTGAGTTGGAGGCCGCCCCAGGCTTCCCGGAGCGTCGCCAGCATCGCCACGGCATCGGCGGCGTCGGCTCCGCCTGCCCGCAGCGGCACGTAGGCGGCGGCGTCACCGGCGGCGGGGGCCAGGGCGATGCCGGCCAGCTTCGAGTGCCGGGGCTGGGGATCGTCAAGGACCAGCGAGACCGCCACCGGCCGATCGCCCCAATCCTTCAAAAGCTGGGTCAGGCGCGATGGCTGGTCCACGACCTCGGTCGCGACCTCCAGGGGCCCGGCCTCGCCGACAACCGTGACCGGCTGGTCGAAATCAAAAGTCACCTGGGAGGAGCCCGCCGGCCCCGAGACTCTGGCCCCGGCGGCGACCTTGCCGTTGCCACCTGGCACCGCCAGGGTTCCCTCGACATCGGGCGCCGTCTTCTTGTTGGTGCCCACCGGCCGCGGCAGGCGGGGCAGCAGGGTGCGGAAGTCGTACTCCTCGAAGAGCGTCTTGACCTTGAGGTCGTCGTATTCCCTGAGGACACACTCGGAGGGGTCGAGGATCACGGGCACGTCGCGCACGATGGTGGCGAGGTGCTTGGACAGCGGCAGCTGTTCGGCGCTGGCGCGGAGCGTGTCGGTCACCTTGCCGGGCGGCATCTGGTTGAGGGCGTCGATGATCCCCTCCACAGATCCGTATGCCTTGATCAGCTTGATGGCGGTCTTGTCCCCCACCCCAGGCACCCCCGGGATGTTGTCGGAGGCGTCGCCCTTAAGTGCCTTGAGGTCGGTCATCTTCTGCGGCCCCAGCCCGTCGTAACGGGCCATCACGGCCGCGATGTCATAGCGGACGGTGTCGGAGATACCCCGCCGCATGGTCAGGGCGTTGATGTTGGGGCTGACCAGCTGCAGCGCGTCGAGGTCGCCGGTCAGGATGTCGACGAACAGCCCCTGCGCCTCGGCCTGGATGGCCAGCGTGCCGATGATGTCGTCGGCCTCGTAACCCTCGACCTGGTAAGTTGCGAAGTTCAGGGAACTGACCACCTCGCGGACGATGGGGAACTGGTTGACGAGGTCGTCGGGAGCCTTGGGCCTCTGGGCCTTGTACTCGGCGTACTCCTTGTGACGGAAGGTCTTGGACGGATGGTCGAAGGCCGCCGCCACCAGCTCGTGCCCGGGGAGGGCGTTCAGCAGCATCGAAGTGAAGCCGAAGGCAGCGTTGGTGAGGCGGCCCTTGCGGTCGGTGAGAGCGGGAAGAGCGAAGAAGGCGCGGTAGATCAGCGAGTGGCTGTCGACCAGCAGCAGGCGCTGAGTCACGGGCTCGATTCTAATTCCCGGCGTACGAGCGCCAAGCTATCATCAGATCGGAGGTCCTGAGTGACGAAAAGCGGATTCACCGAGATGCAGGTGGACAGCATTCGTGTCCATATGCCCAGTGGTCAGCACGTGGTCATCCTCAAGGACAAGGCCGCCGAGCGCTACCTGCCGATCTGGATTGGCATCTACGAGGCCAATGCCATCGCGCTGAAGATCACGGGGATCACGCCGGAACGCCCCATTACCCATGACCTGATGACCAACATCTTCGGCGACCTTGGCGCGCGGCTGACCAGCGTCGAGGTCAGCTCGCTTGACAGCGACGTCTTCTACGCGCGGATTTTCATGGCCGTCGACGGTCGCACCCTCGACGTCGACGCCCGCCCCAGTGACGCCATCGCTCTGGCGGTGCGGGCGGCGGTGCCGATCCTGGTCTCCGACGATGTGCTCGGCAAGGCCGGCGTCACGCCCGAGGGCGACAGCGAGGAGAACTCCGAGTTCCCCAACGCCGAGCCCACCATCTTCAAAGAGCTGGTCAACAGCATGGAGCTGCCCGACCTCGACAACCCTGAGGATCACCCCGACATCTTCGGTCGCGACCCCGGGAAGGACTGACCTGGCGCCAGGCGAAATCCGGGCGTTGGCGCGCTTGCGTTTCAGCGGCCCCGGCGTGGGTACGATACGGCCATGACGTTCGTCTGGCTGGCGGTGGCCCTGGCCTTCGGTGTCGCGGAGATGCTGACGCTGGCCTTCTACGCCGTCTTCATCGTCATCGGCGGACTTGCCGCAGCGATCGCCGCCCAGCTGGGCGTTCCCGAGGTCGGCCAGGTCATCGTCTTCTGCGTGGTCTCGATCGCCGGCGTGCTGGCGGCGCGGCCTGCAATGGTGGGCTACCTCAACCGCAATCGCCCGCCAGGGACACGCTCCGGGGCGCAAGCCATGATCGGCCAGGAAGTGCCGGTGATCGACGAGATCCAGGCTCACCAACCAGGCCACGTTCGCGTCGCCGGCGAGAGCTGGCCGGCGATCTCCGGCGACGGTAGCACCATCCCGGTGGGCAGCACCGTCCACGTCGACAGCCTGCACCAGGCCACCCTGGTGGTGAGCCTGGTCGGCGGCCCCGCACCCGCGCCGACGGCATCGGCGGCGCCGGCAGAAACCAGTCCAACATCAGCAGAAACCACCACCGAGGGATAGAGAGATGGAAGGCTTCCTGGTAATCGTCCTGCTGATCGCGTTCGCACTGATCGTTGTCATCCGCGCCGTGCGAGTCATCCAGCAAGGGTTCGTCGGCGTGGTCAAGCGCCTGGGGCAATTCCACAGCATTCGCAACCCTGGTGTGGTTTTCCTGATCCCCTTCATCGACACCATGGAGCTGGTCGACATGCGTGAGACGCCGCGCACCGGGGACCGCCAGGACGTGATCACCCGCGACAACGTCTCGGTCACGGTCAACGCCACCATCTTCAGCCAGATCGTCGACGCCCAGATGGCGCTGTTCTCGGTGAGCAGCTACGCCATCGCCATCGACCAGCTGAGCCGGACCACCCTCCGGGCCGTCTTTGGCGGCATCTCTCTCGATGAGGCGCTGTCGCAGCGGGAGCACATCAATGCCCAGCTGCAGCAGCAGATGGAGTCGGTGACCGACAAGTGGGGCATCCGCATCAACCGCATCGAGATCGTCGACATCCTGCCGCCGCAGCAAATCCTGCAGGCGATGGCACTGCAAAAGCAGGCCGACCAAGAGAAGCGGGCGGCGATCCTGCAGTCAGAGGGTCAGCAGCAGTCGCAGATCAACGTCGCCGAGGGTCAGAAGCAGGCGCAGATCAAGACCGCCGAGGGCGTTCGGCAGGCGACCATCCTCCAGGCCGAGGGCCAGCGACAGGCGCAGATCCTCAACGCCGAGGGACGCGCCCAGGCGGTCAAGGCCGTCTACGACGCCATCAACGCCGCCGGCCCCACGCCCGAGCTGCTGGCGATCCTGCAGCTGGACACGCTGGGCCGCTTCGCCGACAGCGACAACGAGAAGATCATCATCCCGGTCGAGTCGGCTGCCTTCCTGGGGGCGGCGGCGGCGCTGCGTTCGGTGATCGCGGGAGTCAAGACGGAATAGGGAGCCACCCGGCGTGAGGAAGGGCTTGCAAGGCCATGGAGCCGGCTCGTCCCGCCCGGGGAGCCGTGCTTGCTCAACCCCGGTCCCCACGCGCCAGGATCACGGTTCCTGGCCGCGGCTCACGATGCTGACGGGCACGTTAGGGGTGGATTCATTCTTCACACGGCTCCCCGGGCAGGCCGATCCGGCACCGAGGGTGTAGCCGCCTTCCTCACCACGCGCGGGCTCCAACACATGGGAGCCATTTTCGAGTGGGCGTGTCCGCGGGTCAGCCAACTCTAGAGAGATCACACTCCCATGGGCAGCAAGGGGCATTCTTGAACTGCCTGGCGATTGTCAGCAGTTTGGCTTTGTCGAGAAGATGGACGCGGCTGGTCCGGTGCCAGAGGCCAGATCGGAGGCGAGCCACGTGCCGTTTTCTTTGGTCATGACGGCGCTGAGGTCAGGCCGCGAGGGTGCCCGCTGGATAACGACCGTGACCCTGCCATTCCCTGCTGCATCGGCAGACAACACCTTTGGGGCGTTGAACAGGCCGTTCTGCGTACCGCTGATGTAGTCTTCGCCGCACCCCCCAGCGTCGCTGAAATAACCTCTGCTGGTGAGTTCGGCGAGACGCGCTTTGACTGTGACGGACAGCGGACAGGCGGCCCAATTATCAACGTTTGAACAGGAGTCCCAATGGCCCGGGAGGGACGTATCGGCCACGAACAATCCGAAGGCGGCTCGCTGCGCGCCGGCCACGTCGGCCGGCAGCACTGGTTCCGGCGCCTTGGCCGGGCTTGGGGACGTGACCGGGCTCGGAGATACCGCAGGGCTGGTGAGCGTGCTGGGGCTACCCGCCGGCAGCGGCAAGAGCGCCTTCTGCGCTTGGTTAGTGATGACAACGATGGCGATCGCCGCCGCCGCCGCCGCCGGGAACACGAAGGGGGCCACCGCCAGGACGCGCTGCTTCCAGTCGCGGCCGAACCGGCTGCGGCCCTTCGGGAACGCCTGCACGTGGTCGCGGACGCGGTGGAAGATCTGGCCGGTGGTAGGGTCCAATCCTGCGAGCGTCGCCGCCCGTAGCTGCTCCTCAAGCTGAATCAAGTCGTGGTTGTTGTCGATGTCATCGTTCATGCGTCTGCCTCCAGGTTGGACCTGGCCTTGAGCAGCGCCCGCTGCCAGGCCTTCTTGACGGCTTCTTCGGACCTCCCCTGGACCTTGCCGATTTCCGCGTGTGACATCCCCGCTATCCGCATCGCCATCAGGTCACGCTCCTCAGTGCTTAGGCCCGCCAGCGCACGGCGCAGATAGATGCGTCCCGTCGCGGCCTTTTCGGGCCCGCCGCTGGCGGCGTGACTCTCATCCAGCTCCTCAAAAGTCAATCGCCGGTTGTGGCGCAGGTGGTCAATCAATCGATTGCGCGCGATCCTCATCACCCAGGCCCCGGCCGCGCTGTCGTCGCCGCCGAAGCGGCTCCAGCTGTCCCATGCCCGGCAGAAGGTGTCGGAGCACAGGTCCTCCGCCGTAGTTATGTCCCGAACGCGAGCGTAGAGGTAACGCAAGACCACTGGGGACTCGCGGTGATAAAGGCTGTAGAAGGTGGCCTCCGTCTCCACGGTCAACGCTGCCTCCGGTGTGCTCATCACCATACTGATGGTTTAAACGACCCACCGACAGAAAAGGGACAAGTCCCGTTCGGCGGGTGGGCGAGGGACTCGATGCGAGCCCGGACAAGAGTCCGTGATCGTCGAAGCTTGCAGCCGCGCGGGTCCCGAAATAGGCCTGGCTGCCAATCGGATCGATCGCCCCTACAACACCCGTGCTCCACCACCCGAAGCTTCTCGGGCTGAGATTCGAGCGCGACCGTGAGGCTCGCCTACGCCGCTGGCCGCCCGGTCCACCATCGGTTCAGCGTGTTCGCTAGTTTCCAAGCGGAGCCTGACCAGGGCCGCGGTGTGAGAGTGAAGCATCCTCACCTCAACCTCTCCCACACTCCCATCTCAGTGGCTCGGCCAGAGATCCCAGAAGGCGGGGTCTTCGAATCCCAGCCGCCAGGTCGAGATGCCGCCGAAGCCCATCTCCCTGGCGACCGCGATCTTGGCGGCCAGGCTGGCACCATTATCCATCCAGAGGATATGCTCGGCGCCCGCCCGCCGGTAGCGCACGAAGGCCGACTCCGCCTGGAAGTCCCAGCCGATCCCGGCGCCGGTGTCGACCGCGTTCTGCAGCCCCTCGCTGTACGGCCCCACCGTGGTGTCGCCACCCAGAGTCCAGTCGCGGTAGTAGAGCGGCACGCCCAGGAAGAGCCGCGAGTGGTCAACCCCGGCGCTGCCGCCGGTCAGCACCTCGCGTACCCAGTCGATCGCGGCGACGGGGCCAGGAGGCGTACCGGTGGTGTGCTGGTCGTAGGCCATCAGGGTCAGCCAGCGGCTGTCCCGGCTGAGGGCCGGGTAGTCGTATGCGCCTGAAGCCTGCGGCGCGATGCTCAGGATCCCGCCGACGCCGGACAATTTGTGCGGGATCACCGCCGCCGTGTATTTGAGTCCCGCGGCCGCCAGGTCCTGGCCGAGGGACGCCGAGAACCGGGTGAAACCGTCGCGGTCGCTGGTGTGGAGGTTCTCGAAGTCGAGCTGATACCCCTTGTACCCGCGGCGGCGGGCCTCGGCTACGAGGTTGGCGGCGACGGTGGCCGCGCCTGTTGGGTTGGTGATGACGGCGTGGGCTTTGTCGGCATCGAAATCGAGGTTGGTCACCAGGGGTTGGACCTCAATCCCGGCCGCCGAAGCGATCACCAGGGCGGCGTCGTCCACCTTCGAGTCGAGTTGGCCGTCCCCGCCGAGGTCGTAGAAGTCCGGCGTCAGCACGTCGATTCGATTGGCGTGAGCGGCGAGGTCGGCCCGCCCGGTGGGGGTGCCGACGTAGTACGCCTGTAGCTTCAAGCCGGTCGCGTTCGCCACCGGCTGTTCAGAGAGCTGCACCGCGGAGTAGGGGCGGCCGGCGGGCAACGTGAGCGCCGGTGTGAACGCGGCGGTGAGGTACGAGCCGGTGCTGGAGCTGAATCCGGACGGGACCCGGAACGCGAGTTTCGCGCCGGTGGCAGAGGCCGGCCAGCGTCCCACGATGCTGGTCTCAGCGCGTTCGACCGTCGCCCCGGCCGTGCGGAGGGCTGACTCCAGCGTCGCCGGGTCCTGTAGCGGCCGGGACCAGCTGACATCCACCCGGGCCGAGGTCGCCCCCACGAGCCAAGCCGCGGCCAGTCGCAGCGGTTCGGCGGTGCGGAAGGAGACGTCGCTGGTGTTAAGCCGGCTCCCCAGCAGGCCTGCCCGCCAGACCGTCAGGCGATGCCGGCTGGCCTGCGGCATCGCCGGCAACCTGACGGTCGCGGCGCCGCCTCGGGATTCGACGGCGACCGGGGTGCCGTCAATCGAAGCCCGATAGTCCGAGCTCTGCGACCCGCTCGCGAGCGCCAGCGTCAAGACCGGATGAGGTGGAACCTGCTGGGAGCCGGAGTCAAGCGGAACCCCGTCGAGCAGGACCGTGGTCGGACCGACCTGCACGCCGGAGCGGAGCGCATAGCCGACACCGGCACCGGCGACCAGGAGCATGAGGACGAGAACTGAACCGCGACGCATGCTGTACGCATCGATTATCGCGGCCGGTTGTCCGGCCGGCCGCGGTCGAACTCAGACTGTTACGTTCCGATTACGGGCAGCGCCTGGAGCTGCCCGTAGGTAGAGGCCTCCTACCTGGACGAGACCCTCAGCTCGGAGACCACGCCCACGTGGTCAGATCCGAACAGGCCTGACCTCGAGGGCGACAGACCGACCCGGGAATCCTCTTCGGGCACCACGTCACCGCGCGTCAGCACCATGTCGATACGCTGGAAGGGTCCCGCCGGAAACGGCACCGTCGGATCCTCCAGGAACAGCGGCCAGGTGAAACCAGGCGCTTCGTGAGTTGCTGTCCAGGTGTCGGAGAATCCGTCTGCGAGGAGCGTGCTGTAAGCCGCCATGGTCGTGCCTGGTCCGCTGTTCATGTCGCCGGCAAGGATCACCGGCATCCTGGTGTTGGCAGGCGCGGTGAAAATCTCGTGGGCCTGGGCCGCTTGGACTCCCACATCGAAGGCCTCGAGGTGCGTCCCGATGAACCTGGCGCTACGACCGCGGGCGGTGACATCAACAGACTCCCAGCTGCGCGGCACTGCCACAGGGCCCACCGCCGTCGGGACCGTCAGGAAATTCGCGAAGTGCCCGGACTGCGGGGTCGAAACCCGCAGGTGTCCCGGGGACTCGTCAGTGCGAACCAGGATCGCGTCATTGTCGGTAAAGCGGACGTCGAACCCCAGCGCTGGCGCTGGGATCTCCGCGTCGAGGTTCTGAACAACCACGACCGCAGAGTAGCCAAGGTGCCGCGCGGCCAGGGCGTCCAGGAGCAGCTGGAGCTGGTCGATGGTCTTCGTCACCGCGGGCGCCGGGTCGAACAGCGGCCCCGTCCGCCAGACCGACACCTCTTGGAGCGCGACGAGGTCCGGCTTGCTGGTGGCGATCTCGTCGGCGACCCTGGCCGCACGAGCGGCGGGATTGCTTGCCAGGACCTCCGTATAGGTCTTTGCGGCACCGGCCAGCAGGTCCGGCACGGACCCCGCACTAAAGATGTAGCCGAAGTCCGTCCCCGCGTCCAGGTTACGCGTCATCACCGTCAGGGAGCGGTCGGAGTGGTTGTCTTCTGGCGATTTGGCGGCGGCCGGGGCGGCGATCGATGCCCCCAGCACCAATGCCGCGACCATTCCAAGGGTGGGCCTGAGCCAGCTGACTCCGCGCAGTGATGCCATTGAAACGTCCTCCGCTCGTGGATAGCCGCGGTGGGGGTGCCCGCGGCACCGAGACCTTACCCTAGCCCCGCCTGGGTCGCGACGTCAAGTTGACGCATTCCTCGGGCAAATGGCGGCAAAAGCTGGTGCGGAAGGAGGGAGTCGAACCCTCATGCCCTTGCGAGCATCGGTTTTTGAGTTCGCTGCTCGCCCAGTTTGATCTCAGGGCCTTAACCGCCTTTTGAATACAAATAGGTGTCATACGTAGGCACTTATACGCACCCGGTTGCCGTACGGGATGCCGTACAAAGGGCTAGTACGGCATCCTGGATCGGCTAGGGCTCCGACTCCTCCGGCTTGAACTGCGTCGGCCGGAACTCCCTTAGCT
>DAITAT010000088.1:0-3505 GCA_036824145.1 Candidatus Dormiibacterota bacterium | reverse complement strand
CAGATGCCGTGCGGGCATGGGCTGCGTCCGTGGCGATGTCGAGCCAGGACGTGCGCTTCGACGAGAGTCGCGTCGAGGGTTACAAACGGTTTTGCAACAAGCTTTGGAACGCCACCCGGTTGGTGCTGAGAGATCTCGACAGCGAGAACAGGTCTTCTGAGCCGACGATAGGTACATCCGCCCCGATAGAGGACCGATGGATCCTGTCCCGGTTGGCAGGAGCTGAGGAGCGCATCACCAAAGGCATCGAGGGCTTTGTTTTCCAGGGTTCGATGGAAGCTGCCTATGACTTCGGATGGCACGACTACTGCGACTGGTACCTCGAAGCGATAAAGGCTCGAATAAAGGGTGGCGATGCCTCGGCGAGTTCGGTTGCGCTTTACGTATTGGAGACGTTATTGAAGCTGCTGCACCCTTTCATGCCGTTTGTCACAGAAGAGCTGTCTTCGCTGTTGCCTGGCAAACGAGGCTACTTGATGCAGTCGTCATGGCCGTCCAACCTGTCGCACTATGCAGACCCAACTGTCGATGCGGAATTCCGCCACCTTATTGGTACTGTCAACGAGATCCGATCGTATCGGACGACGATTCCAGGTGCACCCTCCAAGGGAGGCGCGGTGAAGCTTGACAGCGACCACGGTCGGGATTGGGAACGCGCTCTTGCCAACCTTGCGCAGGTGAGCGTCGTCAGCGACCTTCCTCCAGGGAAAGTTATAGGTCTCGCGGACGGTAGCGTCGTCTTTCCAGCCGTCGCGGCTGACCCGCGAGTTACCGTCAAGAAGCGCGCGGATCTGGAGAGAGATCTCGAGAAAACCGAGGCGCAGCTGGCCAACCCGGAGTTTCGCGCCAACGCTCCGTTCGACATTGTGAGAAAGCTGGAGGAACGCGCGGCAGAGATCCGGGCCGCAATCGACAGACTGAGCGCCTAGCCGATGCCGCCGATCGCGCTGCTGGCGCCAATCGCTCTTCCCCTGGTCGCCGGTGGATTGACGGCGGCCCTGGGGCTCGCCGGGTTGAAGCCCGGGCGGGCGATCGTCGGCGCCGGGGCCTGGGGTGCGCTGCTCGTCCTGTTCATCCTGTGGCTGCCGATTCGTTCCACCCAGGAGCTGACTCTCGGCCCGCTTGGGTTCGGAGCCGGTTTCGACCTGCGGCTCGACGGCGTCGCCTTTGCGTTCGGCCTCGTGATCCTGCTGCCCTCTGCCGTCCTCCTCACGCTCCAGCCGCGCAGCTGGCAGGAGGGCACTGTCGCCGCGCTCGGGGTCGCGGCCGCTGTGCTCGCCGTCGAAGCGGGTGGCGTGCTGCTCACCGCCCTGGCCGGCGGCACGGTCGCGACCCTGGCCGTGATCCAGCTGGACATCGAGGACATCCGCGCCCCGCGCCCTCCGTGGGGCGCGCTGCTGGCAGCGTGGCTGGCGCTGAGCTGGGCGGGCGCCATCCTGCAGGTGGTGGGCGGCACCGCCGTCTACGCCGCAGTCCCGGTTTCCGCCTTGACCGTCCCCGTCTTCTCGCTGCTCGCGGTCGCCGCCCTCATGGCGTCCGGCCTTTTCCCCTGGCGCGGCTGGCCCGCGCAGCTCTGGTCGCGGCCGTCCCTGCGAGCCGCGGGCATGGCCGTCGCCACTCTCTACCCGCTCGGCTTCTACCTGCTGATTCGGGCTTACGAGATGGGCGACGGCCGCTATCCGCAGCCGGTGCTGGGCGTCGCGCTGGCTTGCCTCGGCGTGCTCGTCTCGCTGGGCGTCGCCGTACGTGCGCAGGCGGCTGCGACCCGCCGCGAGTACCTCGGCGAAGTGATTCCGGGACTGGGTGGTTTCGCGCTCATGGCGATCGCCATCGGCACCCCTGTCGGGTTGGTGGCCGGGATCGTGGTGCTGGCCGCGATCGGCTTGCTGGCCGCCTGCCTTCCACTGCTACCCGACCGCGCCGGCCCACCGACGCTGCTGACTATCGCCGCGGCTGCAGGGGTGCCACCCGGGCTGGCGTTCGGCGCGCTGGTCGTCGCGCTCGCCGCGACATTTGAAGCCGGCGACTTCATGGGGCTGATCGGCATCGCCGGGGCGGCGGTCTGGATCCTGTTCATGGTGGCCGCAGCGCGTGCTGTCGGCCTACCGGCCGGCCGCGGTCATCCGGCGATTGAAACTTCCCCGCGAACGGCGATGGCGCTCGCTGCGATCCTCCTCGTTGCCGGCGCTGCTTTGCCGGTGGTCGTGACGTTGTTCGCCGTGCCGGCGCAGGCGGACGTGATGCGCTCGGCCGGATTGGGCGGCGGCCTCGTGTCTGTGTCCACCGTCCAAACGGAGCTGCCGGCGCTGACACTGTTCGCACCGCTTCTGCTGCTTGGCGCCATCGCGTACGGCGTTACCGGGGGCTTTGGAGCTCAGCGCAGTCCGCGCCGCGAGCCGGCGCCGGATCAGAAACCTGCGGCCACGTCCAGGTCGGCGCCGGCCAGGCCACCGGTGTTCACCATTCCCGGGGCTGATGCGCCCAAGCGCTGGCTCGTCGCTGTCCGCAAAGCCGCAGTGCCTGAACAGTACCGATCGATCGTCAATTTTCGCGCGCTGGAAAAGGCGGCTGCGGGGGGCAGGCCGGTGCTTTGGCTTGCCACCCTCATCGCCCTTGCTTACGCCGTCAACAGGTGAGCGCAGCCGCTGCTTTCGTCGCATGGCTGGGGGCCGCGCTGATCGTCCTGTCCGAAGGCCGGCGCGGGCTCGCGGCCGGGCTGGCCCTGGTCACTCTGGGCTTCGCGGGCCTGGCGTTCGTGGGGGGCGAGGTGGAGGCGGGAGTTGCCCTGTTCGCCGGCGGCGGGGTTGCGGTCGTCCAACGCCTGCGCACCGGACGGGATGAATGGGGGGTGATGCCGGCTGGCTCGACCGCGAGGCTGGTGCTCGCCGCGGCCATTGGGCTGCTGGCGTTGTGGATCACAACGTCTGTGATGACAGGCCCCGGCGCGCCCCTTCGGTTCGCCGCGCTCTCCGTCCTCGGCCTGATGGCGGCCCGCGTGCTGACTCCAAGCGAACCTCCGGCGGTTCTGACCGCGCTGGCCGCGCTCGCGCTGTCCGTCGCGGTGGCGGCGGGCGTAGCCGACACCAGCCCAGGGCCCGCGCTGTACGTGCTGGCGGCGATCGTCGCCAGTGGCATCTCGCTGATCCGGGTGGGAGAGGTCGATGGAGCCTGAGCTGGCGGTCGGGCTGCCTGCCGCCGGGTCGGTCTTCGCAGCCGTCCTTCGGGCGCGACCCAGGGCGGCGCTGCTGGCCGCGGCCGTCCTCGGGTTCTTTGGGATGGCGGCTCTCGTCCTGTCACAACCTGGGCGGACCTCGGACCAGCTCGGCATCGGCCTTTCCCTTTCGCCTGAAAGCCGCGCGATGTTGCTCGCCGCAGGGACCGCGTTGGCGCTCACCGTCGTCCTGGCCCCACTGGCGGTCGAGCGGGCGATCCTGCTGACGTGGGGACTGGCCGGGCTGGCCGGCATGGCCGCGATCTCCGCCGCCGGCAGCCTCGAGATCGTGAT
>DAITAT010000038.1:0-16142 GCA_036824145.1 Candidatus Dormiibacterota bacterium | reverse complement strand
GTCGGCGGCGCGGGCCAGGGCGATGGCCTCCTCGGCCGACATCGCCTGGCCCTCGCGGTACGCCTCATCATGGGTCTCGGGCAGGTGTGCGACGGCCGTCTCAATCTCGGGCATGACGTACTGACGCGAGCGGAGCAGGCCGATGCCGCTGAGGGACTCGACGGCGTCGCGAGCCCCATCCAGCCTGGCGGCCCGGACCGGGTCGCCCTGGGCGAAGGCGAGCACCGCGAAGCCATTCAAGAGCACGGCAATGCCCGACTTGTCCTGGGCCGCCGAGAAGATGGCCAGTCCCTCATCGAAGACCTCGCGAGCCTCGTCAAACCGACCGACGGCCGTGTAGCACCCACCGAGCGTGTACAGGTCCCAGCCCAGGCCAAAGTTGTCGCGCAGGCGGCGAAATATCTCCTTGGCTTCAACCAGCAGGTTGATGGCGGTGTCCCACTCCGGCGGCTGCCCGAGGTAGTAGATCTCCGCCAGCACCCACAGCACTTTGGCCACGCCGGCCTCGTCATCCAGCTCCCGGTAGATCACGACGGCTTCGTCGAGTAGCAGCTTGGCCGCCTGTAGGTCGGCCCCGGTGATGGTGTCGGGGAAGGTTGCGTTGTAAAGGGCGTTCGCCAGCGTCGCCTTGTCGTCGAGGGTACGGGCGATCCGGAGGCCCTCCTTGTAGAAGCGGTCGGCCGCGTCCTGGTCGCCTTGCCAGTAGGCGATTCCGCCTGTCGCTTCCAGCGCCGCGTATCTTTCCCTGCCCTCTAGACCCGTCAGCGCCAGGGCCTCCTCGGCCCGCTGGCGGCCTTCTGTGAGGTGTCCGCGCATTTGCCAGAATCGCCAGTTCGCCGCAAGGAGGCCCGCAGCCACGGCGGTGTTCGCCTCCGACATGGCCCATGAAAGAGCGCCGCGAAGGTTGTCGTGCTCCAGGTCGAGCTTGTCGAGGCAGAGCTTCTGGTCAGGCCCCATGAGCTTGCTTGCGGCTGTCTCAGCCAGCTCGAGGAAGATCTCGGCGTGGCGACGGTGGAGCTCGTCGGCATCGGCGGCTTCGCCAAGACGCTCGAGCGCGAACTCGCGGATTACGTGGAGCATGAAGAACCGCGGCTCGTCCTGGTCCTCCACGGGCCGGAGGAGGTTCTGGTCGACGAGCGTGCCGAGACCGTCGAGAATGTCGCCGCCCAGGTCATCGGCCGGCCCGCAGACGGCTTCGACCTCGTCTAGCGACCCCCCGCGAACGAAAACGGCGAAGCGCGCGAACAACCGCTGGCTGCCGGGGTCGAGTAGGTCATAGCTCCAGGCGATGGCGCCGCGCAGGGTCTGCTGGCGCTCGGGCAGGTCCCGGGCGCCGCCACCAAGCTCGCCGATGCGGTTCTGCAGGCGCGTCAGCATGGCCTGCGGCGTGAGCAGCCTGATCCGAGCCGCCGCCAGTTCGATCGCCAGCGGCAGGCCATCGACCAGCGACGCGATCCCGGCGACCGCGGGGGCGTTCTCGTTGGTCACCGAGAAGTCCGGCTTCACTGCCACAGCGCGCTCGATGAAGAGCTTGACCGACTCGTACTGTCCCAGCGCTTCCAGGGACAGCTTCGCCGACAATTCGGGGATGCCCAGCGGCGGTACCGGGAACTCCTGCTCGCCGTAGACCCGGAGCGCGGCGCGGCTGCTGGTCAGAACCTTCACGGCCGGGGCGCCCTTGAGAATCTCGCCCACGTAGGCGGCCGCCGGCAGCAGCTGTTCGAAGTTGTCCAGGACCAGCAGCATCTCGCGGTCGCTCAGGTACTCGACGAGGACCTGCTGCGGCGGCCGGATGCCTGCGTCCTGCAGGCCAAGGACCTGGAGTATCGTCGGCGGCACCAGCTCGGGGTCGCTGACCGGGGCAAGGGGTACGAAATAAACCCCGTGCTTGAACTTCTCGCTGACCTCAGCCGCGATCTGCAGGCTGAGCCGGGTCTTGCCGGTCCCACCCGGCCCGGTCAGCGTCAGCAGCCGGCTCGATTCCAGCAGCTTGATTCCGTCGGCCAACTCGCGGTCGCGCCCGACAAAGCTGGTCAGCTGGGTGGGGAGATTGTTGGGGATGAGGTCGAGGCTCTTGAGGGCGGGGAACTCCGCCGGCAGGCCGTCGATTCGCAGCTGCCAGATGCGCTCGGGCCGGGCCAGGTCCTTGAGGCGATGCTCCCCCAGGTCGAGCAGGCCCACGCCTTCCGGAAGTGAGCCCTCGACCAGCGTCCGGGTGGTGTCCGACAGCACCACCTGCCCGCCGTGCGCCGAAGACGCGATCCGGGCGGCTCGATGGATGTCGAGGCCCATGTAGTCGCCGCCGACGATGGCCGCCTCGCCGGTGTGCAGTCCCATCCGCACGCGGATCACGGCATCCTCAGGCCAGGGGTGGTCGTTGAGCGCCCGCTGGCCCGCGGCGCAGGCGGCGACCGCCGCGTTGGCCTGCGGGAAGGCGATGAAGAAGGCATCGCCCTCGGTGTTGACCTCTCTGCCGTCCTGGGCCAGGAACTCCCTGCGCAGGATCTCGTAGTGGGTGTCGAGGATCCCCTTCCAGCGTTCGATGCCCAGCTGCTGCACCAGTTTGGTGGAGCCCTGGATGTCGGTGAACAGGAACGTCGCCGTGCCAGTCGGCAGGTTGGCGCTGGCGCTCACGGGCATGGTGTCAGGCTACGCCAACTCCGAGCAGCGGTTTGAGAACGGACTCTGCCGCCGCGCGGTACTCCGGGGTGCGGTAATCGAGCAGCGGATTGGGGTCCAGGAGGTGCTCTTTGATGGCGCCATTGTGACGAAGGTAAAGAGCCGGGTAGATCTGTCCCGAGGAATTGGCTTCGAGGGTGGCGGCAATGGCGTCGGGGCCTTCCACATCCAGGAAGTGGCTCAGTGGCTGGATCCCGTCATCGGCGACACCGGAGGAGCCCAGGCTGATCACGCGGACCAGGTAGGAGCGCTGATGGAAGATGTCGGCGCCGCGGCCGGGGACGCCGGTCAGCTCATCGAGGAGGCGACCTACGATGGTGTTGGCCTTGAGCGCCTCGCGCTTGGGGGTGATTCCGAAGTGCTTGCGCGCGATGTGCTCGGCCAGGACGCGGGCGTTGTAGCGGTGTCCGTGGACGGCGCCGGAATTGGCCGGCACGCCGTGCTTCTTCAACCCGGCGGCGCCCTGGGTAATGGTGCCGGCAAAGTAGATTCCGTTCAGCGAGGTGCTCTCCCAGAAGGCCGACTGCGCCGGCAGGCCGCTCTGTCCAAAGGTGCTGACACCCAGGCGTGGGAGGTCGAGAAGCGGGGTCTGAAAACCGGTTGCGGCGATCACCTCGTCGGCCTCAAAGGTGTGCTCAGCACCACTGGCGCTGAAGTGAGTCTTGACCTCGTAGCCGGCTCCGCGGCGCGCGATCGAATCAATCGAGGCGTCGATGACGAAGACCCCACCGCCGAGCGCGTTGTCCTCGAAGGGCTGCACGTACCTGGCCCGGACCCCCACCAGGGAACGGGTTTCAACCGAGGTCTTGGCGGGGCTGGGCGAGGCCAGCACCACCCGCTGGGCCCACGGGAGCAACCCGGTGGCGATTTCGAAGGCGGAATTCTTTTTGCCGACGATGAAGACGCTCTTGCCCGCGTACGTGGCGGCATCCTCCATCTCGGCGTAGTGGGGGACGAGGTCGAGGCCAGGCGAACCGGGGCGCCACGGTTCCGCCACGCCCACGGCGAAAACCACCAGTGGCGCGCGGTATTCACCGTCGCTGGTGACCACGACGAAGCCATCGCCCTCGTGCCTGGTCGCCTCCCAGCGGCAGCCGAATCGGATCGCTATCCCGCCCCGCTTGGCGAATTCAGTCAGCCCCTGCTCCATCTCCTGCCGGGAGGGGAAGTAGGAGGTGCCGTCCATGAACTCCGCCTGCACGCCGCGGAGCTCTTCTTCCTCGCCGAGCAGGCTGTTCCAGTCGTAGCGCTCGTACTGGCGCGAGCGCCTGTCGGCGGGTGCGAAGGGCTTGGTCCAGCTGAGCATCCGCTGGAGCAGTGGCCACCTGCGGAACATGCCGCCCGGGCCCTCGTCGGCCGAGATCACGGCATGGTCCACGCCCAGGTGCCGGAGGGAGTAGCTCAGTTGCAGCCCGCCTGGACCGCTCCCCACGACCAGGAGTGGGTAGGAGCCGGGTGGGAAGGGCTTCTCGCCTTCGGGAACCGCCGCTAGCTCCTCCATTGGTTGGCCTGGCGTAGCCGTCGCGCCTGGACCTGCAGCATCCGGTACATGACCTGGGGATGGTCGGTCAGGAAGCCCTCGACCTCTTCGGCGGCCAGGACCAGGCATCGCATCGGGCGGAGCACCACGATGTCCGCCACCGGCTCCTCCCCGAGCAGGATCGAGATTTCGCCGAAGAACTCGCCACGATTGAGAGTGGTCCGCTCGGCGCCGTCGACCCGCACCGCTGCCTCGCCGTCAAGGATCACGTAGAAGCCGGCGCCAGTGACGCCCTGGCGAAGCACTCGTTCACCTTCGGCGAAGGAGACCTCGTCAAATGTCTCGACGATGGCCATCAACTGGGGCGTTTTCAGGTCTGAGAACAGGGCCAGGCCGGCGAGTCGATCGGCCAGGTCCTCCTGGTACCCCATCTACGAGCCGCCTGGCGCTGAGATCAAGTTCCGTCTCCCACCTTGGTCACCTGCGCATTATTGCCACAATATGCCTCCCCAATGGGGAGCCAGGCGACCCGCAGCCGAGGGTTCGGTCTAGAGCGCTCGCATCCGGTTGTTGCGGGGGTTGTGCTCGAGCTCAGCCAGGCCGAGGGCTTCCATCAGTGGCGGAACATACATCCCGAAACGGCCGCGCAGCCCCTTCTTGATGCCGTACCAGCCGCCCACCGGGTTGTCGGCGGCGCGACCCCACGCCTCGACCGTCCCCTCGGCCGCCGGCTTCTGCTCGTCAGCGCTGCCCAGTGGCAGCCAGTCCCCGTGGGCCTTGAGCATCTTGTGGAGGTCGTCGAGGCAGCGAAGCTGGTAGCTCAACTCGGTGGAGCCCACCCGGCAGACGAGGGCGGCCGGGTCGCGCGTCTCGTCGCGGTACATCTGGTACTCGGATGTCCCCGGCGGGGTCTTGAGGACCCAGGGGTCCTCCTTGGTGCCTGAGCCAACGACTTCTGATGCCATCCTTCCCTTATACCAGCCAGCGCGATGACGTCGCCACCCCTAGGAGGTTCCCCAGAGCCTGGCTCGGCTGCGGCGGCGCCTGACCCCGGAACGGGTCCTCCACTCCGGCTGGTCGGGTTTGAAGCGCCCCAGGGCGAGGCCGACCAGGGCCATCAACAGTGCCACCACCGGGATCAGCTGGCGCCGCAAGACGACCATCAGCACGCCCGCGACCGCCAGCACCGCCCACGGCATCAAGGGGTTGTGGCCGGGGGTGCTGGTGTGGGAGGCGGACACCGTTTGGAGGTGGTGCGCCTTGGCGTAGGCGGCGAACTCGGCGGAGCGCGTGGTCAGCTGCGGGTCCTGGGCCTCCATGCCTTTGACGATCGCACCCGCGATCGCATCGAGGGTGCTCGATTTCTTCAACAGGGCGGCCTCTCCGAGGTTGCTCAGGAAGGCGCACTCAACCGTGATGGCCGGCATCTGGGCCGTGGTCCAAAGGTTGTCGCGCAACTGAATGCCATCCCCAGGAATGCCGATGCGGCCGAGCTGCTTGGCCAGCGTCGCCGCCATCGTCCGGGCGAAAGTCTCGCTGGCGGCGTTGGGGTAGAGCACCAGGCTGCCGCCGACGCTGTGGTCGTCGCCGAAGTAGTTGAGATGGATGCTGACGAAGAGGTCGGCGCGGTGGCTGTTGGCGGCCTGGATCCTGGGGGTGATGTCCACGTACTTGTCGCTGTCGCGCGTCATCACCACTTGCACCCCCAGCTTTTGGAGGCGGTCCCGCACCCGCCTCGCGATGTTCAGCGTGAGGTCCTTCTCGACCAGGCCGTTGACCCCCTGGACGCCGGGGTCGAAGAGGAGTTCGGGGTGATTGTTGTCGGCGCTGCCGCCGTGGCCGGGGTCGAGGGTCACGACATACGGCGCCGGTGGCCCGGGTGTGGCTGCCAGGGCAGCCGAAGCTGGCGCTGATAGAGCCGCCAACGTGGCGGCGACCGCGGCGCGTATTGAGACGTGTAGAAGACGTGATGCCGGGTGGCCCATGGCCGCGCCGATTGTACAACGCCAAGCACGAATTGCCCAGATCCGATCAGCCCACTTCTGGAACTGGCTAGACTCGGCCCATGAGCATGGTCGGCCGTCCCGGGCTTGATCTGCCCCTGCCCGGGAGCGCCGAACTCGAACCTCTGCCCGCCGACCCGGACCCCCCCAGGGCCCGGCTAAGCCTGGGTCAGCGCGTCCTTGAGATCCTCCCCGGGGTGGCGACCTGGAGCGTGATCGTCGGGCTGGTGCTCCTGCCGACCCTGGTCTACCCCTCAGTGGTTGTGGGCGCGGTCATCGTGATCGACATCTACTGGTTTGTCCGCTCGATCCTCGTGACTCGCGGGATTCGCAAGACCTTCAAGGACCTCAAGCGGGAGATGGCGATCGACTGGCAGAGGCTGTGCCTGGAGCTGCCGGCGACCGCCTGGACCGACGCCGACGGCGGCGCCTACGACCCGCGCCAGATGTACCACGCCGCCCTCATCCCGACCTACACCGAGAAATACGAGGTGCTCCAGGCGACCTTGGCGGCGTTGGACGCCGCCGTATACCCGGTCGACCGCAAGATCGTCGCCATCATCACTCGCACCACCGACATCGACGGCATCGAGAACGTGAAGCGGTTGGAGGAGGAGTTCGCCGGCCGCTTCGCGCACATCTGGCACATCTTCGATCCCCTGGTTCCAGGGATCGTCGTCGGCAAGTCGGCGGCGATGTCGTACGGCGGCCCGGTGCTCCTCGGCCACCTCGAGGAGCTGGGCCTGGACCCGCGCAAGGTGATAGTCACCGACCTCGACTCCGACTTCAGGGTGCATCCGCAATGGATGGCGAGAGTCACCTGGGACTACTGCCAGGACCCCGAACGCGACTACCGCATCTATCAGCCGGTCCCGATGTTCCATAACAACCTGTGGCGTGTGCCGGCGGCGGTGCACGTGCTCGCCAGCTCCTCGACCCAGTGGCAGATGTTCCTGCACACCCGGCCACAGCGGCTGGTGACCTTCGCCAGCTATTCGATGTCGATGCAGCTCGTCCGCGACGTTGGCTACTGGGACCCCCACGTCATCCAGGAGGACTCGCGTTTCTACTGGCGGTCCTTTTTCCGATACGGGGCCCGGCTGCAGGTCCGCGGCGTGCCCTTGCCCTTCTACGGTGACTGCCCGCGGGCGCGGTCGTGGGGCACAACCCACGTGTCGCAGTACAACCAGATCAAGCGCTGGGCCTGGGGTGTCACCGACGTGCCCTTTGTCTTCCTCAACGCCCTGACCCACTCGGAGATCCCGCCGCTGCTGCGCATCAAGAAGTTCACGCTGCTGGTCTTCAACCACCTGATGTGGGTGGCGATGCCGATCCTGCTCTTCTTCGGCGCCAGCATCCCGGGCCAGCTGGCGGCGATCAGCACCTGGACCGGGATCCATTTCATCGGGGCCACCGACTATTCGCTGACGAGGATGTCGGATTACCTGGGCTACGTGATCGTCGGTATCCTCACCTTCACCCTGGTCAACGTCGCCTTCCTGATCGGGGTCGACGAAGCGCTGGTGCCGCCGCGCCCGTTAGAGTGGTCGCTGCTGCGCCGGGTCAAGTCCTACCTCGAGATCTTCCTCTACCCGGTCTACGGATTGCTCTTCAGCGTCATCCCGGCGCTGGAATCACAAACCAGGCTGATGCTGGGCTTCTACCTCGAGTACCGGGTGACCGAAAAGGAGTAGCCCTCAGCGTAGGCCGACGGCCGCCTTGACGCGGGCCAGGGTCTGTGCCGCCACCCCGCGAGCTTTCTCCGCCCCCTCGGCCAGCACCTGCTCGACGTAGCCTTCGCGCGCCTCGATCTCGAGGCGCCGCTCTCGCATCGGGGCGAAGTACTCGATGATGCGGTCGGCGAGCAGCTTCTTGGTGTCGACACAGCCGGTGGTGGCGGTGCGCTCGCCCTCCCAGATCTGCTCGTAGTCATTGGGGCTGAGGACCTTGTGCAGCTGGCAGACGTTGCATGACTCCGGGTGGCCGGGGTCGGTGCGGTAGGAGCGGGTGACGTCGGTGACGGCGCTGGTCACGAGCTTGCGGATCACATCGGGCTCGCCGGTGATGGGGATGTAGTTGTCGCGGCTCTTACTCATCTTGTTGGTGCCGTCCAGGCCCATGACCCGGGGCGTCGACGTCAGCTCCGCCTTGGGCTCGATGAAGGTCTGGCCCCAGCGATGGTTGAAGCGTCGGGCGATCTCCCGGGTGAGCTCGAGGTGGGCCAGCTGGTCCTCGCCAACCGGAACCTTGGTGGCCTCGTACATCAGGATGTCGGCGGCCTGGAGCACGGGGTAGCCGAGGAGCGCGTAGTTGATGTTGTCGGGGTGCTGCTCAGATTTCTCCTTGAACGAGGGCACCCGCTCGAGCCAGGTGATAGGCGTGGTGGTGGAGAGGATCCAGTGCAGTTCGGTGACCTCGGGTACCTGCGACTGGACGAAGATGGTCGCCCTGGCGGGGTCCACCCCGGCGGCGATCCAGTCCGCCACCATGCCGGTGACGTTGGGCCAGAGCTCGTCCGCCCTCTCGAACGTGGTCAGGGCGTGGAGGTCGACAACGCAATAGAAGGCGTCGTACTCGTCCTGCATCCGAACGTAGTTCTGCAGGGCGCCGAAATAGTGGCCGATGTGCATGCGCCCGGTGGGCTGCATACCGCTGAGGACGCGCTGGCGGGTGGCGGCGGGGCTCATGTCTGGCCAGAGTGTATCGGCGCCCGGTGGGCTGCGAGCGACCGTCACTTAGTATTCGGTCGTGCTCGCGACCCGCTCGCTCGCCCGCCTCGCGGCCGTGCTGAGCTTCGCCTACGTCCTCCGCGGAGAACTCTTGGGCATCCCCTTCACAGCGCTCGAGCTTGCCCTCCTGGCGGTGCTGATCGTCTACCTCTCGGAGAAGATGTATCGCAAGGAGAAGTTCCCCGATCCCAGGCTGATGCCCTACTTCTGGCCGCTGGCGTTGCTGCTGCTGGCCGCCACGATCTCCGTCCTGGTGGCCCCCGACAAGCGAGCCGCGGGTGGAATCTGGAAGGCGTACTTTGTCGAGCCGGCGCTGGTGTCGATGGTGCTCTGGGACATCCTGCGAAGCCCGCGCGAGGTTGAGAAGCTGATCGGCGCCTTTTTCACCGGGGGCATCATCGTGTCGATCTTCCAACTGGTCACGTTCGTCTATGCGCTGGGCATTCACCGGCCCCACCTGGTCGAGGACCCGGTGGTGATGCTCTATTTCACCGCCAACGCCACCGGGCTCTTCCTCGGCCCGCTGCTGGCGATAGCGGGGGCGCTGATCCTGTTCGGCAAGCGCGACGAGCGATTCCGAGGCATCTTCTTCGCCATCTTTGCCTTCCCGGCCTTCATCCTCAGTTTCTCTCGCGGAGCCTGGCTTGCGCTGGTGGCCGCCTCTCTGGTCCTGATCTGGCAGCACCGGCAGCGCCTGGCGCTTGCCGGCGCGCTGGTGGCGGGGGTGGTCGCGGCGGTGCTGGTCCCGCCGATCAGGCAACGGATCGGGCACCAGGTCAATCCCAACGACCCGGCCAACAGCGCCGTCCTGCGCACCCACCTCTGGAATGCCACCCTCAAGATGCAGCTTCATGTGCGCCATTTCATCTTCGGCACCGGCCTCTCCGGGTTCAAGAACGAGATCCAGCCCTACAAGAACTTCGCCGGCTACACCGAGAACCTGATCTACCCCCACAACATCGTTCTCAACTTCTGGACCGAAACCGGTTTGCTGGGGCTGGGAGCGTTCTCCTGGCTGGCGGTGCTGTGGGTGCGAAACACGTGGTCTCGGCTGCGGCCGGAGGGACCGCAGAGGGTGTACTTCATCGGCCTGGCGGCGGCCAGCGTCACCATCCTTGTCCACGGCGTGCTCGACGTGCCCTTCTTCAAGAATGACCTTGCCTTCTTGACCCTCGCCCTGGTCGGGATTCAGGCCGCCCTCATTCGCCAAGAGGGCCTTTTGCGCCAGCAAGGATGAGCCTGGCGGCTCGGACGGCGCGGAACACCGCGCTGGTGGTGGCGGCGCGCCTGGTTTCGAAGATCTTCGTCTTCGTGGTGGTCCTGGTCGTCATCCGCAGCATGGGCCAGGAGAACTACGGTCGCTTCACCTCGCTGGTGGTCTACGCGGCGCTCGTCAGCATCGCCCTGGACCTCGGCCTGCGGCCGCTCTTCACGCGCGAGGTGGCCAAGGACCGCACCCGGCTGACACCCTACCTGAACAGCATCCTCAGCCTGAAGTTGACGCTTATGGTGCCCGTGCTGGGGATCCTCTTTGCCGCCGTCGCGGTCGGCCTGCCTAGCCTGGTGCCGTACGTGATCCCGACCTTCGCCCTGCTGGTCGCGACCAGCTTTGCCAACCAGCTGCGAGCGGCCTTCTACGCCATGGGCCAGCTCCGCTACGAAGGCATCGCCATCATCGGCGAGTCCCTGGTGCTGCTGGTTGCGGCGGTCTCGGTGGCGCTGCTGCGCCTGCCCTGGTGGTACTTCATCTGGGCCTACGCCGCCTCCTACACCTTCACGATGGTCTACGCCGCGGTCGTCGCGATCCGGCGCTTCGACCATCGATTCGCCTTTGACCTGCAGTGGGTGCGGCTCTCGATGCTGGCCCGGGAAAGCCTGCCATTCGGCCTCACCTTCATCATCAGCACCCTCTACTTCAAGATCGACGTGCCGATCCTCAAGTTCTTCACCACCTTCGCCGCGGTTGGCATCTACAGCGCCGCCTACAAGTACCTCGAGGCGGTGGTCTTCATGCCCCAGACGTTGATGGACCCCGTGTTCCCGGCGCTTTCACAGATCGCGCACGAGAACATCGATCGGCTCGGCGGCGCCGCCACCAAGGCCTACAAGATGCTGGCGGTGATCGGGACGCCGATGACGGTGGTGATGCTGGTGCTGGCGGCACCGATCATCCGCTACACCATCCCCGGCTTCGAGCAGGCGATCCCCGTGCTCCGGGTGCTGGCGCTGGGCATCCTCTTCCTCTTCGTCAACAACGTGTTCCTCTACACTCTGAACGCGATGGGGCGCCAGCGCGACTCCACCCGGCTGGCCGCCATGAGCCTCGCCGTGAACCTGGTTTTGAACTTCATCCTGATCCCCCTCCCCAGTACGATCTATGGCGGCTACATGGGCGCCGCGTGGGCCACGGTGCTGACCGAGGTGGGGTTGTTCGTGGGCGGCTGGTACCTGCTGCGGAAGCATCTCTTCGCGCTGCCCATCCTCTCCAGCCTGAAGGGGATCCTCCCTGCCGGTGTCCTGTGTGGGGTGGCGATGGCGGGGATCGTCCTGGCACTCGGCTCGAATCCTGTCAGTTACGCCACCGGGCTGATCGTCGGCGTTGCCGCGTACGCCGCCGGCCTGTTCGCGACGCATGCCTTCACGCCTGAGGAACTGGCGCTGGCCCGGGAGGCGACGCGATCGCTAACGAGGCGCTGACCGGAGGCCTGGCTCGGCGCCAGGCGCGGGCCCACTCGATCCAGCCGTGGTTCAGCCTGGCCCTGCTGGTTGGGGATGGCGCGTGCGTGACGGCGGCGTTGTTGATCTCCTATTGGTACCGGTACAACAGCCATCTCGACAAGATCCCAGTTCCTGGGAGCGAAGCGCCGGACTTCGCCCGCTACCTGCAAGCGATCCCGGTCCTGGTCGTGATCATGGCCACGGCGCTGGCCGTGAATCGCGCCTACGCGCAAACGCGCGGGCGAAGCTTCGTCGACGAGGCGTACGGCCTCATCGGTGGAATGTTTGTCGGCAGCATCCTGATCCTGGCCGTGATGTCGCTCTACCGCGGCTTCTCCTACTCGAGGCTGATGGTCATCTACGTCGCTGCTCTCTCAGCGGTGCTGCTGATCGTCTTCCGTCTGGTGATGCGGGTTACCCTGAGCCGCCTTCGACGCCGCGGGCTGGGCACCACCCGCGCCCTGGTGGTGGGATCCGGTGCCGGCGCCGAGGCCCTGATCCATCGCCTGGAGATGTTCCCCGAGTACGGTTACGAGCTGATCGGGGTCATCGACGACCATCTCAGGCTTGGCGAGGACTACCACCGGGTTCCCGTCATCGGTGGACGGGGCGACCTGGCCCACATGGTCATGCGCCACTCCGTCGACGAGGTCTTCATGGCCCTGCCGCCGGGTGACGACCGCGAGTTGCTCGGCCTCATCGACGTCATCGCCGACACCCGCGCCGAGATCAAGATCCTCCCCGGCCTGCTCGACATCATGGCCAGCGGGGTCGTCGCCGACGACATCGACGGCATCCCCCTGGTGGGGGTGCGCCGATCGCGATTGGTGGGCGCCAACCTGGTCGTGAAGCGCGTCTTCGACCTGGTCCTCAGCGTCCTGCTGCTGATCCCGGGGATTCCCCTGATGGCGATCATCGCGATCGCCATTCGCCTCGATTCTCCCGGCCCCGCCGTGTACCGCCAGGAGCGCGTCGGCAAGGACGGGCGAGCCTTCA
This sequence comes from Candidatus Dormiibacterota bacterium, assembly GCA_036824145.1. Classification (GTDB taxonomy): domain Bacteria; phylum Chloroflexota; class Dormibacteria; order DASZGP01; family DASZGP01; genus DATMMS01. Next base: position 3,537 of record DAITAT010000038.1, on the reverse strand, counting down.
CGGCCTATAAGTTCCGCTCCATGATGCCGGACGCCGAGGCCGACACCGGGCCGGTCTTCACCAGTCGCGCTGATCCCCGAATCACCAAGGTGGGTCGTTTCCTCCGCCGCACCAGCTTTGACGAGGTGCCGCAGGTCCTCAACGTGCTCCGCGGTGAGATGAGCCTGGTGGGTCCGAGGCCGGAGCGACCCCATTTCGTGGCCCTGTTCGAGCAGGAGGTTGCGGGCTACGCGCAGCGACACGAGGTGCGGCCGGGGATCACGGGGTGGGCCCAGCTGAACGACCTGCGGCAGGACACCTCGATCGAGCAGCGCACCATCTACGACACCTACTACGTCGACAATTGGAGCCTGACCTTCGACCTCAAGATCCTGGTCACCACCTTCATCCGCGTCTTCGCCCACCGCAACGCGTATTAGTGGACAGCGCGTCCAGGGGGCTGCCGACGTCGATCACCTTCTTTTTCCCCGCCTACAACGAAGAGGGCAACCTTGCCCCCATGGTGGCGAAGGCGCTCGAAGTCCTGCCCGGCTTCGTCCCCCAGTTCGACATCGTCATCGTCGACGACGGCAGTCGGGACGGCACCGAAGCCGAAGCGCGAGCGCTGGAGGCGAAGCACCCAGAGGTTCGTTATGTTCGTCACGCGGTCAACCGCGGTTACGGCGAAGCCCTGCGCTCAGGCTTCAAGGCGTCACGAGGCGAGGTCGCTTTCTACACCGACGGCGACCAGCAGTTCGACCTCGCGGAGTTGCGCCAGGCGTGGCCGGTGCTCGCCGGTGCTGACGTGGTGGCGGGATACCGAATCAAGCGCGCTGACCCGCCCCACCGGCTGTTCATCGCCTGGACCTACAACCACCTGATCCGAGTGCTCTTCAGCTTGCGCATGCACGACGTCGACTGCGCTTTCAAGCTGGTGCGGCGCGAGGTCGTCGAGGCAGTCGAGCCCACCTCCGGGGGCGCCTTCTTCAGCGCCGAGTTCCTGCTCCGCGCGCAACACCAGGGCTTCCGAGTCGTCGAGGTTGGGGTTCATCACTATCCGCGGACGGTTGGCAAGCCCAAGGGCGCGACGCCGCGCGTCATCTTGCGTACCGTGCGCGATATGTTGGCGCTCCGCCGCCTTCTGCGGGTCCGGAACTGATTCGATCCGAGTCGAACAGTGGGTAGTATGGCGACGATGAAGGGTCTGGTCCTGAGCGGCGGCAAGGGCACCCGGCTGCGCCCGATCACCCACACCAGCGCCAAGCAGTTGGTCCCGGTGGCCAACAAGCCGATCCTCTTCTACGTCATGGAGAACCTCGCCGACGCGGGCATCCGTGAGGTTGGCGTCATCGTCGGCGACACCGCCGATGAGATCGAGGCGGCCTGTGGTGATGGCTCGGCCTGGGGCCTCAATCTCACCTACATCCGCCAGGATGCGCCGCTGGGGCTGGCCCACGCGGTCAAGATCGCCGAGGACTTCATCGCCGGCGACGCCTTCGTGATGTACCTCGGCGACAACCTGCTGCCCGCGGGCATCACCCCGCTGGTCCAGGAGTTCGCCGAGCGCAAGCCTGAGGCGATGATCCTGCTCACGGCGGTGCCCGACCCGCAGCGCTTTGGGGTCGCCGTCCTCACCGACGACGGCCGCGTCCAGACGCTGGAGGAGAAGCCGGAGCACCCGCGGTCGGACCTGGCCCTGGTCGGCGTCTACCTCTTCACCGCCCAGATCTTCGAAGCGGTCAACGCCATCAAGCCGTCGGCCCGCGGTGAGTTGGAGATCACCGATGCCATCCAATGGCTGATCGACCAGGGCCGCGAGGTCCTGCCCCACCTGGTCCAGGGTTGGTGGAAGGACACCGGCAAGCTGGAGGACATCCTCGACGCCAACCGGATCGTCCTCGAGGGCGCTGAAGCCGCCAACCACGGCGATGTCGACGAAGAGTCGAAGCTGATCGGCACCGTGGTCGTCGAGGAGGGCGCGGTGATCAAGCGATCGCTGGTCCGCGGCCCGGCGATCATCGGTAGGGACACCCTGATCGAGGACGCTTACATCGGCCCGTTCACGTCGATCTACTTTGGGTGCCATATCCGAAGCTCTGAGATCGAGCACTCCATCGTGCTGGAAAACAGCTCCATCTTGGACATCGAGGGGAAAGTCGCCGACAGCCTAATCGGCAAGGATGTCGTGGTCACCCGCACCTCGGTGCGTCCTCGAGCCTACAAGCTGAGCCTGGGAGACCACTCCCGGGTCGAGGTGATCTAGCCTCGGCCGGCCCGCTGCGCCGCGGGCTGCCCCAAAAAGCCGCCGCGCCAACCCATTGGGCCAGCCTGCTGGTTGCGGCGGCGGTGCTCCTGTACCTCGGCCGTCGCCTCTGGTTCTTCTTCGACGAGTGGGACGTCGTCGGCAATCACCAGCTGGCGCTGCTCGAGCCCCACGGCGAGCACTGGTCGACGCTGCTGTACCTGGTTTACGCGGGCATCTACCCGCTATTCGGGCTGCGAACATACCTTCCTTACCTGGCGGTGTTGATCGTCCTGCACGTTGCCACCGCTCACCTGTTGTGGCGGCTCCAGCGTCGATCGGGCGTGGATCCCTGGCTGGCAACGGCGGTGACGGCGGTGTTCCTCTTCTTTGGGGCGGGCGCTGAGAACCTCTACTGGGCGTGGCAGATGGGATTCGTGGCCTCGGTCTGCTTCGGGTTGATCGCGATCCTGCTCGTCGACGTTTCGCTCATCCGCTTCCGCCGGTTGGCGCTGTCGTGGCTGGTCGGCCTGGCTGCGGTGATGGCGTCGGGTATCGGGGTGGTGATGGTGGCGGCGGCGGGGCTCGTGATGCTGCTGAGGCGCGGCCCGGCCTGGGCGGCCATCACCGTCGCCCCGCCGGCGATGGCGTACCTGGGGTGGTGGCTTATGGAACGTCCACGGAGCCCCTACGCCGACCTCAGCATCAGCGGCGACCTGCGATTTGCCGTTACCGGGCTGGTCTCGACCGCCAGCAGCGCGATCGCCCCTTACGGCGTCGGCATCGTTGTGCTGGCCGGGCTCTTCGTGTGGCTGCTGGTGCGGGCTGCCTCGCTGCGGCGCGCGGCCCCGGCGGCGCTGGCGATGGCCTTCACGGCGGTGTTCTTCTATCTTCTGATCGGGTTTGGAAGGCTCGGACTGGGCGCCGCCGAGGCCGCGCAGTCGCGCTACACCTACGTCGCCGGAGCCCTCCTACTCCCCGCTGCCGCCCTGGCGCTGGATCGCCTGGCCTCACGGTCCAGGCCGTTGATGGTGGTGGTGGCGATGCTGGTTCTGATCGTGGGGGTGCGCAATGGGCGCTACCTGGTGTCGCAATTCTCGCGTCAGACCGCGGTCACCGCCGCCGAAGAGCGCCAGCTGCTTGCCGCCAGCCGGATCCTGCAGCACCCCGACGTTTACGGCGTCGTCATCGACCCGGGGGCCCGTCCCGATCGGGTCCGAGCGCCCACCCTTCCGGCAGCTCGCCTGCTCCAGTACGTTCGAGAGGGGGCCCTTCCCGAGGCCAGCGGTTCGGCGGCGCCGACTCCGGGCGATTTC
>DAITAT010000087.1:0-3662 GCA_036824145.1 Candidatus Dormiibacterota bacterium | reverse complement strand
TGGTGCCCCGCCGAGGATTCGAACCCCGGACCCACTGCTTAGAAGGCAGTTGCTCTATCCCCTGAGCTAGCGGGGCAGGTGCTGGCATTCAACCACAGAGCCCCGAGCCTAGCCCTTCCGTGGAACTCAGACGCCTCAGCCGTTAGGCTTTACGCCGTTCCCTGGTGGCATTAGCTCAGTTGGTAGAGTGCCAGGTTGTGGCCCTGGAGGTCGTGGGTTCAAGCCCCACATGCCACCCATCACCACCCCCGATTGAGGCCTCGCCGCGCCGGTCAGTGCTGGACGGCCCCGGTTGCCTCGCGGTCCGCAAACCGCTCGATCAGGGCCGCGCTGAGATCGTCGATCACTTTCTTGAAGGGCCCTGACTGGAACTGGCGGGACCGCGCCGCGAACTCGGCGGCGCTGTCGAGCTCGGCCAGGACCTCGGCGCGGCCCAGCCTCGCCCCGGTTAGGCGGGAGAATGCGTCGACGCGGTAGAGGTAACGTCGCAGACCTCCATCGTCGACCTGCCGAACGCTTAGGCGCAGGCGCAGGACCGGGTGCCCGGTGTCCTCCAGCTGGTAGATAACGGCCTGGGTACGGGGCGCGGGCTCGTCCGGGCGCGTGTAGACAGGGCGCAGGCGACTCTTGGGGGAGCGGGGCGGAGCTGTCATCGCCAGCTAGGGCTTAGTCAGGGCGCCGAACCCGGGGCCAGAGTGCGGGTTCAAGAGAAACCAGATGAAGAGCCCGATCAGCATCAGCATGAAGATAGCCGCGATTGCCAGGCCGACGACGGCCTGGCTGGGCACCGGGCCGGTCACGCGAGGTGCAGCGGCGGCTGGCGCGGGACGGCGCTCGGGCCGACTCCGCCTCGTCCCGCCGTCGAGCACGGCCCGGGGCGGGCGTCCCAGCGTCCGCGAGCAGTTGGGGCAGGTCAGCGAGGGATGGAGGTCAAGCGGAAGCGTCGGGTCCACCAGCGCGACCAGGCCGCAGCGCGGGCAGACGAGGCGAGGGAACTGGGCGAGGTCGACGAATACCGGCATCGGCGTGTCCCTATGACCAGGCTGGCGGGCGACCCTTCCATTCTAGGATGAAGGCATGACCGCCGACATCGACGAGCTCTGGATGCGACGAGCCCTCAGCGTGGCCCGCCGTGCGGGCGCTCGCGGCGAGGTCCCGGTGGGGGCGATCGCGGTCCGCGACGGTGAGCGAATCTGCACCGCCGGCAACCGGATGGAGACTGGCCACGACGCCACCGCCCACGCGGAAATGCTCTGTCTGCGACGCGCGGCTTCGCGGCTGCATTCGTGGCGGCTCAACGACGTCACCCTCTACGTGACCCTCGAGCCGTGCCCGATGTGCGCCTCGGCGATGGTCCTCAGCCGGCTCGGCCGCCTGGTCTACGCCGCCAAAGACCCCAAGAAGGGCGCCGACGGCTCCGCCTACCGGCTCCTCGATCACCCGGCCAACAACCATCGCGTCTCAGTTCTCGCCGGCGTCATGGCGGGCGAGGCTTCAGCGATGCTATCGACCTTCTTCCAGGAACTCCGAGCCTGCTAGATTTCTAGCCGTCAGCCGGTGCCCGGAGAGGTGTCCGAGTGGTTGAAGGTGCAGCTCTCGAAAAGCTGTGTGGTGAAAGCCACCGTGGGTTCGAATCCCACCCTCTCCGGTTCCTCAATCGATGCCGGCCGCTTTCTCCTCGGTCTTCACGGTCTGCTTGACCAGCTCGGCCTCGCGCTGTGCCACCGACTTCAGGCTCTCTTCGGCCACGACCTGGGCCGCGTCCGGGCTGACACCATGCAGGGCTTCGAGGCGGCGAAGGATGGCGAGGATGACGTCATCCTGGGCCTTCAGGTGCGCCAGGATCGCGCGCACGCGAGCCTCGGCGCTGATGTTGATGTGGAAGTCGTGCTCGGCGGCGATGCGGTCCTTGTCGGCCTGCCGGTTCTGGCTCATCAGGATGAACGGAGCGGTGTAGGCGGCCTGGAAGCTGAGCATCAGGTTGAGGAGGATGAAGGGATACGGGTCCCAGGCCTTGAAGTTGAACCCGTTCGCCTCGTAATTGTGAAAGATGAGGTAGACGTTGGCGAACAGCCAGAGCGCCAGCAGCGAGCTCTGGATCAGGATGAAGCGCCACGATCCGACGTTGCGGGCGACGCCGTCAGCCACCCGCTGGCCGAGGGTCATGGAGTCGTCGTGGAGGGCGTTGACGGTTGCCCATTCCTCGTCGGTGCCTCCCATCAACTTGTGCATCCGCTGCACGGCGTTCATTGATTTGCTGGCCACGGCTTTCTCCTTTCTAATGCGCCCCTCAGGTGCGCCTGATGCCCGCCGGACAGAATGACATCCAAATGAGCCTCGGCGCACCAACCGCATTCGGGAGGCTTGAGCCCACCGGTGCCGGCAACTCGCGCCGGGCCGCGATCCTGGTCTGGCTGGCCTTGGCCTTCCTGCTGGGTGCCGCGGCCATCGGCCTCGGCTGGGATCGTCGCTGGCACGCCACTCACGTCTTCAATTCCTTCTACTCGCCGCCGCACCTCTTCATCTATTCGATGCTGGGGCTGACGGTGCTCACCGTGGGGGTCATCGTCTCCGCGCCGCGGCTGCGGTCTCAGTTCGCCAGCCAGCCCATCGCCATACCATTCACAAGCTGGGAGCTGCCCGGGGCGCTGGCTCTCTGCGCCGGGGGACTTGGGGTGGTGATGCTGGCCGGGCTCTTCGACGACATCTGGCATTCCAACTTCGGACTCGATGAGACCGCCTGGTCATTCCCTCACGCCATGATCGGCACCGGGCTGCAGCTGACCTTCATGGGCATCCTCGCCTGCCGGATCGCGCTGGTCCGCCGCAAGCCGCTTGGCGGCATCGCCATGACGCTGTTGGGGGTCCTGCTGTTCGGCTTCAGCCAGGAGCGCCTCGTCGGCCCGCTGGCCAATGCGACGTCGCAGTCGGTTCAGGCGCTGGCCAACTTCCCTGTCCTGGTCCTGCAGCCGACGGTGCAGCACACCATGCGTATCTACGAAGCCTGGAACCTGAATCGAACCAACGCGCTCTTTGTGCCGATGGCGGCGCTCGCCGCCGGCGCCGCGCTGGCGCTGGTCTGGCATTTCACGCGCGGCCACCGACGCGGAACCTGGATCTTCCTCGTCGCGGTCCTGGTACCCACCGTGGGCGCCACGCTCGGCGCCCTGGGAACGGCCAAGTATTTCGGCATCCAGCACGACCCGCGGTCGTGGCTGCCGATCCCGTTCCTGCCGTCCGCGGTCGCTCTATTGGCTCTCAGGGCGTTTGGGGTGGAGGAGAGGTGGGCCTGGGCCGGCGGGGGTGTCTTGTTCGGACTGTGCTCGATGATCTGGAGCCCGCACCTTCTACTGGTCCCGGTGGCGGCATTGTGCATGGCCGCAGGGGCCTACGCCGGGCGCTATTTCTGGAACACGATAGCCTCGCCGACGCGGCGGTCGGTGGTGGTGACAGTGATGCTTTTTGGGATCGGGGTTCCGGCGATCACCGGCGTTGCTGATCTCTATTTACGCCTGCACACGCCCTAGTCGGCCTGGAACCGACCGGCCGCTAGAATTCGGGCTGCACGGAGCGGTCGCCTAGTCTGGTCGAGGGCGCGGCACTGGAAATGCCGTAACGGGGGCAACCTCGTTCGAGGGTTCGAATCCCTCCCGCTCCGATTG
>DAITAT010000037.1:0-16853 GCA_036824145.1 Candidatus Dormiibacterota bacterium | reverse complement strand
AGCACGATCATCTGGGCCGAGAAGCTCATCACCTCGTGGAAGAACATCTTCTCGTCGTCCGGGCTGGGTTCGATCAGGAGGAAGTCGACCTCGGGGTGTTTCTCCCGCACAGCCTTGAGGTGATCGATCAGGCTGTCGTGGAGCATGCCGCGGATCACCTGGTTGGCGATGGCGCGGATGCCGAGGTCGAAGATCGACTGGCGAGCTTCGCTGACGGTTGCACGGCGAGCGATTGCGGCCGTGTCCAGCGGCACCAGGCCGTTCACGATCACGATCAGGGTGGCGCCTCGGCTGATGGCGATGTCGATCGCCGCCTGCCCTTTGACGCCGCCGTCGACATAGTGCCGGCCCTCGATCTCCACGGGACGGAAGAGGATGGGGATGGCGGTCGACGCCGCCACCGCCCGCGAGACGGGGATGTGCGGGGTCGTTGCCCTGGAGAAGTCGACGCGCTTGTCGGTCTCGATGTCCGCGGCCATGATGTGCAGCTCTTTGGGGATATCCCGAAAGTCGTCGCTTAGGCCGGCGGTCCTAAACGTCTCGGTGATGTAGTCGACTATCCCTTCATTGGTGAAGATCCCCGAAGGCAGCAGCGGCGCCAAAGTCAGGATCGTCTCCGACAGCGGCACCCGGCCTCGGAAGCGCCAGTAGTCCCCAGCGGCCCTGCGAAACAGTTCGGGCGCGCCCTTCAGGCGATTTAGAGCCTCGCCGACATTGGGCCGGTAGAGCGCCATGCGGCTGAGCCGCCGGAAGCCGGGTACGGTCCCGGCCACCAGTCCCGCCAGCACCATCGGGGGCATGCCGCTGGCCAGGCTGGCGGCCACCACCGCGCCCGCGCTGGTGCCGACGTAGATGTCGAAGTCGTTGACGGTGCGGTTGGTCAGGATGCGGTCGAGGCCCCGGAGCGCGCCCACCTCATAGGCCACCCCGGTCAATCCGCCGCTGGCCAGGACCAGCGCCGTCTTACCTTCGCTTCGAGCCGCCATGAGCTGATTGTGGCAGCCGGAATCCGCCAACGGCGCCGCCGCTCGCCCTAGATAGAATCACGGCCTATGTCGCAGAGAGGTGATCGAATACGCAATTTTTGCATCATCGCCCACATCGACCACGGTAAGTCCACGCTCGCGGATCGCCTTCTCGAAGCCACCGGCGCGGTCAATGCCCGCGATATGCACGACCAGTTCATGGACCAGCTCGACCTGGAGCAGGAGCGGGGCATCACGATCAAGATGGCTCCGGTGCGGCTTCGCTACCGCGCCGCCGATGGCCACGACTACGAGCTCAACCTGATCGACACCCCCGGCCATGTCGACTTCGCTTATGAGGTGTCGCGCTCGATGGCGGCCTGCGAGGGCGCCATCCTGGTCGTCGACGCCGCCCAGGGAGTGGAGGCCCAGACGCTGGCCAACGTCTACGCTGCCATCAACCACAACCTCGAGATCATCCCGGTGATCAACAAGATCGACCTTCCCGCGGCCGAGCCGGAGGTCGTCCGGCAGGAGATCGAGGAGGTCATCGGCCTGCCCGGCGAGGACTGCATCCTGGCCTCGGCCCGCAACGGCACCGGCATCCCCGAGATCCTGGAGGCGATAGTGGGCCGGATCCCCCCGCCTAAGGGGTCGGCTGCCGCGCCGCTCCAGGCGCTCATCTTCGACTCTCACTTCGACAGCTACCGTGGCGTCATCAGCCACATCCGGGTGATCAACGGCAGGGTCAACGTGGGGGCTCGGATCCGGTTGGCACACACCGGCAAGGAGTTCGAGGTCGACGAGGTCGGCACCTTCGCGCCCGCAATGCGTCCTGGCAAGGAGCTGGTGGCGGGCGAGGTCGGATACATCGCGGCGTCGATCAAGAACCTCCGCGACGCCAGGGTGGGGGACACCGTCGTCGACCCGGCCCACCAGGCCGATCCCCTGCCCGGCTACAAGCAGGCGCTGCCGATGGTCTACGCGGGGATCTATCCGCAGGACTCGGACCAACATGAGGACCTCAAGGAGGCGCTCGAGAAGCTGCAGCTCAACGACGCCGCCCTGGTCTACGAACCGGAATCTTCGGCCGCGCTGGGGTTCGGCTTCCGCTGTGGGTACCTCGGCCTGCTCCACATGGAGATCGTCCAGGAGCGGCTCGAGCGCGAGTTCAACCTCGAGCTGATCGCAACCGCGCCGACCGTCGTCTACCGCGTCACCTACGCCGACGGCACGGTCGAGATGGTCGACAACCCCGAGCATTTTCCCGAGCCCCACCACGCCGAGAACATCGAAGAGCCGCGGGCCAAGATCTCCCTGATCTGCCCAGCCGAGTACACCGGCGCCATGATGCAGCTCTGCCAGGACCGCCGCGGCGAGTTCATCAACCTCGAGCACCAGCCTGGCGATCGGGTGCTGCTTCACTACGACCTGCCCATGGCGGAGCTGATCCACGACTTCTACGACACTCTGAAGTCGCGGTCCAAAGGGTATGCCTCGCTGGACTACGAGCTGGTCGGGTACCGGGCCGCCGACCTGGTCAAGCTCGACATCCTTGTCGGCGGGGCCAGGGTCGATGCGCTCTCGATGATCGTTCCCCGGCAGAACGCGGCCCAGCAGGGCCGCAAGCTGGCGGAGAAACTCAAGACCCTGATCCCCCGACAGATGTTCGAGGTCGCGATCCAGGCCGCCATCGGGGGCAAGATCGTGGCCCGCGAGACCGTCTCTGCATTCCGCAAGGATGTCATCGCCAAGTGCTACGGCGGCGACATCACGCGCAAGCGCAAGCTCCTCGAGAAGCAGAAGGCGGGCAAGGCGCGGATGAAGCGCGTCGGCAATGTCGAGATCCCGCAGGAGGCCTTCATGGCGGTGCTGAGCCTTGACTGAGGTCGCGACTCTGCAGACCGATCGCCTCGACTTTCGAGAGCTCCGCGCCGGCGACATCGACGACATTGGCCGGCTCTACGGCGACCCGAGGGTCACGCGGTACATCACCGGCGGCGTCCACACGCGCGAGATGGCACAGGCATGGCTGGACGCTCAGCTGGCCTTCTGGCAGCGACACCGGCGGATCGGGATGTTCAGGGTCGCGGACCGCGCCACCGGTGCATTTCTCGGCAGGTCTGGGCTTCGCGACCTCGGCGACTCGGGCGAGATGGAGCTCGGCTACGCCTTCGTCCCGGCGGCGTGGGGGAGGGGCATCGCCACCGAGGCCGCCCGGGCGACGCTGGACTTCAGCTTCCAGAACAGCGACCTCGACCACATCGCCGGCATCACCTTCTTGGAGAACCTTGCCTCCAAGAAGGTGCTGACAAATTGCGGCCTGCGCTATGTCCGCGAGGACCACTTCTACGGCGTCGATGTCGGCTACTTCGCGATCAGCCGCCAGGAATGGCTGGCGCAAGAGGCGGGCGCATGACCGACCACTCGCCGCACAGCCTCTACCTCCACGTCCCCTTCTGCGTCAGCAAGTGCCCGTACTGCGATTTCAACTCCCACGTCGGTCTCGAGGGGCTGTTCGAGTCTTACAGCCGGGCCCTGGTCTCTGAGATCCGACTCTGGGGCCGCGAGCTGGGAGCGCCTCGCCTCGACACCGTCTTCATCGGGGGTGGCACCCCCAGCCGTGTGCCGGCGGAGCAGATCCGCGCCGCGCTGGACGCCGTCCGGGAGAGCTTTGTCCTGGCCCCCGACGCCGAGGTCACGCTGGAGGCCAACCCGCAATCAGCCGAGTCCGACAAGATGGAGGCCTGGCTGGCAGCTGGGGTCAACCGGTTGAGTCTTGGCTTCCAGAGCCTGGACAGCGGTGCACTGGGTTTCCTCGAGCGCGCCCACACCGCCGACGAGGCCGTTGACGTCTTCGGGCGGGCTCGCACGGCCGGCTTCGGCAACGTCTCCTGCGATCTCATCTTCGCCATCCCCGGCCTGACCACGTCGCGGTGGGAGGAGGTGCTGGCGGCGGTGCTGCAGCTTGGACCCGACCACGTCTCGGCGTACGAGCTGACCCCCGAGGTTGGTACGCGACTGGGCGCGGATGTCGCCTCCGGCAGGACCCTGATGCCGGACGACGAGGTCAAGTTGGACCAGTACGCCGCCGCCGAGATGTTGCTGGCCGCCGCCGGCCTGGCTCGATACGAGGTCTCCAACTGGGCCCGCCCGGGGCGCGAATGCCGCCACAACATGGCGTACTGGAGCGGGGTGCCATACGCCGCCGCCGGCGCTGGCGCCCACGCCTTCCTGTTTGCTCAATCGGCTCCGTCATGGCTTCGCGAAACCCGCACGGAGGGCGCGATCACCGTCCGCCAATGGAACGTGTCGAATCCAGCCGCCTATATCGGCGCCGTGCGCGACCGCGGCCATGCCCAGGCCGGCCACGAGTGGCTGGACCGGCACACCACCATCGGCGACCTGATGATGATGGGCCTGCGGATGCGCTCCGGCGTCGACCTCGGCGCAGCCTCACGCCGCTTCGGGTCTGACATTGGCGGCGCGCTGGCGACCAAGGTCGACGAGCTTGCCGGCGCCGGTCTGCTACACCGGGACGGCGACATGGTGGCAGCCACGGAGGGGGGGATGCTGGTGCTCAATCGCGTGGTCGCCGAGTTCGTGGGGCACGGAACCGGCGCCTGGAACGAGGCTGATCCGCTGACCCTGGTCTAGAATCGTTGGCACTCAGGTATTTAGAGTGCTAAAAGACGTCTCGAATCTCGATGACCGCAAGGAGCAGGTGCTCAAGGCTGTCGTCGTGGACTACACCACTACCGCCGTGCCGGTCGGCTCGCAGTCGCTGGCAGCGCGGCATTTCGCCCGGTGGAGCGCGGCGACGATCCGCAATGAGCTCGCTTTCCTGATGGAGACCGGCCACCTGCGCCAGCCACATACTTCGTCGGGTCGGGTCCCCTCCGACCTCGGTTATCGGTATTTCGTCGACTATCTGATGGAGGAGGAGTCGGTCAGCCCCCCGCTCCGCGCCGGCATGCTCGAGTTCTTCGAGGCGCTGCCGTTGGAGCTCGAAGCGATCCTCGAGGGAACGGCCCTGGCGATGGCGCGCGCTGCCGACAACGTCGGCGTGGTCACCGCCCCTCGGACCAGTGAGAGCAAGCTCAAGTACACCGACCTGATCCATCTCGACGAGGGCCGGATCCTGGCGATCGTGGTGCTGGAGGGGAACCTGGTCCGGCAGCAGCCCGTGGATCTGACCGCCGATGTCGACCAGGAGCTCCTGGGCGCGTTCTCGAACCGCCTCAACCAGGACCTCAATGGCAAGACCGCCCTGGAGCTGCACACCTATCACGCCAGCAACCAGCTCGAGGACTGGCAGGCCGCGGTGGTGCAGGGGATCGCCGACTTCATGAAGGCGCACGACTCCGAGTCGGCGACCGTCGTCGTTCACGACGGCGTCCGCAACCTGCTCAAGCAGCCGGAGTTCGTCGATGCGGAGCGGCTGCTTCCGGTGCTGGAGTTGCTTGAGGAGAGCCGGGACCTGGCGCGGATGCTGGAGGCCACCGATTCCGCGGAGAAGGTGGAGGTGCTGATCGGCGATGAGAGCGGGGACCTTCACCTCCGCGAATGCAGCCTGGTCATGACCACGTACGGCGCCCCTGGTTTCACCGGAACCATCGGCACCATCGGCCCCACCCGGATGCTCTACCCGCAGGTGGTGGCTCGGCTGCGCTACGTCGCTGAGCTCGCCGGCCTGGCTGTTGCACGCCTCTATCAATGACGCCCGGATCGGGATTGTCGGGCGGGCGGTTGGGGTAAAACCGCAGGCATGGGTGATGACGACAACGGTATCGACCTGGGCGTAGATGTCCACGGCGCCCACGAGGGGCCGCGGAAGCGGGCTGGCCGAGCGCCCTCCGGACCGCGGGGGAAGGAATCAGGGCGCCAGCTGGAGGCCGCCGAGGAGGCGCTGGAGGAGGCCCGCGCGGCCATTAAGGAGAACACCGACAAGTACGTGCGGATGGCCGCCGAGATGGACAACATGCGCCGGCGTCATCGCCAGGAGCAGGCCGACCAGCTCCAATACGCCAACTCGGAGCTGATCACCAAGTTGCTGCCGGTGCTGGACAACTTCCATCGTGCTCTCGACCACGCGCCTGAAGGCGTTGAGGGCCCGACGGAGCAACTTCGCAGTGGCCTGCTGATGGTGGTCAAGCAGTTCGAGGACATCCTCGAATCCGAGGGCGTCCGCCCGATTGAGGCCGAGGGCCAATTCTTCGATCCCAACCTTCACCAGGCAGTCACCGCGGAACCCTCCGAAGAGTACGCGGAGGGCCAGGTCATCGCCGAGCTGCAGCGCGGTTACACCCTCCACGACCGGGTCCTGCGGCCGAGCCTGGTCAAAGTCGCCCGCGACAGCTAGCTTTCGGCGCGATGGCGACGACACGGGATTACTACGAAGTCCTGGAGGTAACCCGTAGCGCGAGCCAGGACGAGATCAAGAAGGCGTTCCGCAAGCTGGCGATGAAATACCACCCGGATCGCAACCCGGGCGACGCCGCCGCGGAGACCAGCTTCAAAGAGATCAACGAAGCCTATGAAGTGCTCTCCGACCCGGGCAAGCGCAGCCAGTACGACACTTACGGCCGTGTTGGCGGCGGCGCCGGCGGTTTCGGCGATGCTTTCGCGGGGGCCGGCTTCGGCGATCTCTTCGACATGTTCTTCGGTGGCCAGGGAGGCGGCCGGCGGCGGGGCGGGCCGCGACCGGGCGGAGACCTTCGCTACGGCCTGGAGCTGACTTTCGAAGAGGCAATCTTCGGCGTCGAGAAAGAGATCCAGGTTCCTCGCCGCGACGTCTGCGCGACCTGCTCCGGTTCCGGCGCCGAGCCTGGGTCGACGCCGATCCAATGCCCTGACTGCGGCGGCCAGGGCCAGGTGCGGCGGGTGGCGCAATCGGTCTTCGGCCAGGTTGTCAACGTCGTCACCTGCCCGCGCTGCCGAGGCGGGGGTCAGCTGATCGAGAAGCCATGCACCGCCTGCCAGGGGTCCGGTCGAGTGCAGTCTGCCAAGACGCTGAAGGTCACGATCCCCGCCGGGGTCGACCACGGCGACCAGATCCGCCTCAGCGGCGAGGGTGAGGCGGGCGCGCGCGGGGGAGGCTACGGGGACCTCTACGTCGCCATGAGCGTCCGGCCGCACCCACTGCTTCGTCGCCAGGGTCGCGACATCTACTACGACCTCGGTGTGAACTTCAGCCAGGCGGCCCTGGGCGACACCATCGAGGTCCCCACCGTCGACGGGCCGGTCAAGCTCGACGTGCCCGCCGGCACCCAGTACGGCACCCGCCTGCGGCTGGCCGGTAGGGGCGTTCCCCACGTGCGCTCGGGCAAGCGAGGCGACGAGATCGTGGTCGTCCACGTGATCACGCCGACCAAGCTCAACTTTGAAGAGAAGAAGGCGCTTGAAGGTCTGGGCGGCCGCACCGGCCTTCCCACCGAGGCGCCCAAGAACGTCTTCGACCGTCTCCGGGATTCGCTCGGAATTTAGGCCGCGGCCCGCGCTACCTGCCAGCGGCGGTTTTCTTCACCGTCAGCGAGTAGAGCTGGGCGCTCAGCCTGGAGGCCAGGTCATGAAGCGGCCGCCAATCAGGTGCACGTGCAGGTGGTACACGGTCTGGCCGCCGTTCGGGCCGGCGTTGATGTTGAGGCGGAACCCGGCGTCGTGGATGTCCTTCTCCTTGGCCAGCTTGTTGGCGGTGTGGACCAGGTTCACAAGGACGTCGGCGTTGGATTCGTCAAGCTCGCGGATGCTGCTGATGTGCCTGGTCGGGATGATGAGCAAGTGCACGGGAGCCACCGGCTTGATGTCTTCGAAGGCGACAACGTTTTCGTCCCGGTAGACGATGTTGGCCGGGATTTCGCCTTCGGCGATCCTGCAGAAGATGCACTCCTCGCCCACTCAGTCCTCCTTAAGTTCCAGGTCCCCGCTGCGGTGATAGAGCACCGCCAGCGCGGTCAGAGCCGCCGGTAGCGGCCGCATCACCCTCGGGCCCAGGCTGACCGCGAGCGCGCCCGAGCGCTCCGCCAACTTTACTTCGGCATCGGACCAACCACCCTCGGGGCCGACGATGATGCAAACGCCGTCATCGCCGAGGTCGGCCGCGGAGAGGCTGGGCAGCCCGGCGCCCTCATAGAGCAGGAAGGTCCTCAGACCACCGGTGGCGGCCGCTTCGGTCGCCTCGGCCAGCGCCGCCGCCGGGAGGACCTTCGGGAGCCGTCCCCGCCGGCCCAACTCGGCGCCCTGGCGCACGATCTGCTGCCAGCGCTTTTGCCGCGCCGCCAGCTTGGCGGCGTCCGGCCGGGCCACCGTCCGCTCGGTGATCAACGGTTGCACCGACTCCACCCCCAGCTCGCCGGCGTACTCGAGGATCCGATCGAATTGGTCACCCTTGAGGAGCGCCTGACAAAGGCGGACCCGCCGGCTCGGCTCTTTGCGCGACGGGTTGCTCTCGAGCACGCGCGCCACCACCTCGGTGGCGCTCGCGCTGGTGACCTGGCAGCGATGCTCGATTCCGTCAGGCGTGACGGCGACAAGCTCCTCATGGGGCTGCAGCCGCAGGGCTCCACCGAGGTGCCGGGCATCGGCGCCCGTGAGGTGTAGCTCGCCTCCGCTGATCGCGCCGGTGTCCACAAAGAGCCTGACCATGGCAGCGATGGTAGCGGCGTCACCAGTGGCGGGGCTGGGTCCTTCGACTAAAGTGCGGCCATGATCCCGATCGAGGCGCGACTGCCCCGAGATCCCCGACTGAGCGAGCTGGTCACGCGCGCTCAGGACGAGCTGGCGATCGCCGACCCGCTCGGAGCCGCGCTGCTCACGGGTGAGACCGGGCACCTGCCCGACGGCTCCGCGGGGGAAATGGCGCACGAGTCCCAGCGGCTGGTGGCGCTGGTGGCCGAGCTCGAGTCCCTCGACGGCCTCGACGGGGATGACGACCTGGATCGCTCCGCGCTGGCGCACTCCCTGCGCCGCGTCACGCCCGCCCCAGAACCAAGGCCGCCGGCGGGAGCCCTGCTGCTGGAGCGCCACCTCCTCGCCGCCCTTGGCGGCCTCGGGCTCGCGCCCCAGCCTCGCGCCGCGGAGCTGGCCGCGCTGGTGGAGTTAGGACCGTCATTCCTGGCAGCCTCTCGAGAGGGGTGCTCCGGGGCCACCGAGGCAGCCGGCCAGGTCGCGCTGGCCGCAGCCAAGCGTCTGCCCCAACTCCTCGACCTCGCCGCCGCGGCGGCCAGGGCGCTGCCGCTCCAGCCGCGTCTCCGTGAGCGCATCGAGGCCGGCCTGGGCGAGCTGCTGACCGCTGCGGCCGAGGACGGCGGCTGGCTCCTCAAGGAGTACATGCCGGCGGCGAGCGCCGACGCGACTCTGATCGTCGAACCGGCGGGCCTGGGCATGAGCCTCGACGAGGTGGAGTCCGCCGCCGAGGCGATGCTCGCGGACCAGGCGGGCCTCGACCACGACGACCTCACCTACGGGCGCCACCAGGAAGCTGGTCCACCAGCTTTTCCAGTTGGCACGGCGCCTCGCGAGCCCGCGGCGCTGGCGGTGGTCGCCGACGCTTGCCGTCGGGTCGAAGCCGCCTGCGACCCCTGGTGTCCGGACCCCGGAGGCGCCGAGTTCGCCGTCGAGGCGCAGCCTTCGTGGCTGCAGCCGCTGCTGCCGCCGCTGGCGCTGGCTGCCGGCGGGCCGCTGGCGTCCGAGCCGCTGCGGCTGCTCGTCGGCGACGGCGCCTCTGGGCTGTCGCTGCCGGATCTGGAGCGCGAGCTGGCCGTGATCCACGCAGCCGAGTACCTACCCGCCGCCAGTGCTCGCGGCCACGGCCGGCTGGCGCGACTCCTGGTGCCCGCGCCCGAGGGTGCGGAGGGCTGGCGGGCGCTGGCCCTGGCCGGCGCTCCGGGCGTGGCGCGGCGCAGCCGCCGGGAGCTGGGCTGGCGCGCGATCCTGGCGCTGGTGGCGATCGGCATCGGGCGGGGCCGTCTCGACGTCAGCGAGGCCGCCGGTCTGATCGCTGCGGAGACGGGCATGGACCTCGAGACGGCGCGATTGCAGGCTGTCCATGTCGCGGCGCAGCCGGCCGCCGCCCTGACCTTCGCCGCTGGGGCAGTCGCCACAGGGGGCGCGGTCACCCGCATCGCTCGCGACAGCAGCGATCAGGCCGCCCGTGCGGTCGTGCTGGCCGCCGGACCGCTGCCAGGGTTCTTGATCAACCGGCTCGGATATACTCCCTGAATTCGCGGCAGAACTTGCCGCGCGCCCCCAATCGACCCATTGACGCAGTCCCGATGAAGGAGGTGATCCACTCTATGTCCGAGGTAAAGGTTCGCGAAGGCGAAACCTTCGAGAGTGCCCTCCGTCGTTTCAACAAGAAGATCAAGCAAAACGGGGTCCTCTCCGAGGTCCGCCGGCGCGAGCACTACGAGAAGCCCAGCGTGCGACGCAAGAAGAAGCTGGTCGCGGCTCGCAAGCGGCGGTCGCGCGCCGGCTGACCGGCGCCCGCCAGCCTGCCACGGGGGTGGCCCCACGTCGCCTCGAGATCAACATTCGCAGCCGCTACCGGCCGCTGCCCGCACGCGCCGTGATCCGCCGCGCCCTGCAAGCCGCTGCCAACCACGAGTCCGTACCGGCCGGCGTCAGCGTGGGCGTGTTGGTCTGCGATGACGACACCATCCGCGACTACAACCGGCGCTTTGCCAACGAGGACCACGCCACCGACGTCCTTTCTTTTCCCAATCAGGCGGAGGGCGAGCTTGGCGACATCATCCTCTCCCTCGACCACGTGCGTGCGCAGGCCGCCGCCGCCGGGCACAGCCTCGATCGCGAGGCCGCCACACTGACGGTGCATGGTTTTCTCCACCTGCTCGGCTACGACCACGCCCGGAAACCTGACCAGCGGGTGATGTTCGCGCGCACCGATGCGATCGTGGACAGCCTGGGGCCGTTGCCGTGACCTTCCGGCGCAAGCCCGCGACGCCACCGGTCGACCTCATCATCATCGGCCTGGGGAACCCCGGCCGGGAGTACAGCGGCTCGCGGCACAACCTTGGCTTCATGTGCCTGACTGAGCTGGCCCGGCGCCTCGGGGTGCGGGTCACCGAGCGCAGCTCCAATGCCCTGGTGGCGACGGCCAAGGCTCGGGGACGCGAGGGGTCGGTGTTGCTCGCCAAGCCGCAGACGTTCATGAACCTGAGTGGCCGGGCGGCGGCGGCGCTGGTCCGCAAGCACAAGCTCACCCCGTCCGACGTGTGGATCATCCACGATGAGATGGACATCCCCTTTGGCAAGCTGCGCATCCGCAAGGGCGGCGCCGCGGGCGGCAACAATGGGGTTCGCTCGCTGATCGCCGAGCTTGGCGACAGCGGCTTTGTCCGCTACCGCATGGGGGTAGGCCGGCCCGAGCCCGCGGACGCGGTCGACCACCTCTTGTCGCCGTTCACCGAAGATGAGCGTCGGCGGCTGCCCGCCCTCATCGCCATCACCGTTGACGCCGTCTTGGATGCGCTGACCGACGGCATCGATATCAGCATGAACCGTCACAACGGGCGCTCCGCTTGACCAAAGCGGTGGCCGCGCAGACCATCACCGGGCTGCTGGGGGCGGACCCGGCGCTGGAAAGCGTGGTCCAGCGCATCGCCGAGGCGCGACCAGGCGCTCCCATCGCGGTCGGCGGTGCACCCGAGGGCTCGTGGGGGTTGTTGGCCGAGCACCTGCGCGCCCGGCTGGGCACCAGCGTCCTGGTCATCGCGTCCGATCCCCAGGCCCTGGTTGATGACCTGCTCGCCTTTGAGGGCGTCCAGCGGGCCCTCCATTACCCGGCGGCCGACGTCCTGCCGATGGATCGGACCCCGCCGGCGGATGAGATCGTGGCGGCGCGGCTGGCAACGCAGGCCGCCCTGCTTGGCGATGGCACCGCGGTGGTCGCCGCCAGCCCCCTGGGCCTGGCTCGCCCTGCACCCGATCCGGAGAGCTTTGCCGGCGGCCTCCTGACCGTTCGCGTCGGACCGGGCGCCGGGCTGGACCACCTTGTCGGGTGGCTCGTCGAGTGGGGGTACAGCCGCGAGCCCGAGGTCGAGGCGCCGGGCCAGTTCGCGGTCCGGGGAGGCATCGTCGATGTCTTTCCTCAAACCGACTCGGGACCCCTGAGGATCGAGTTCTTTGGCAACGAGGTGGAATCGATCCGCGGCTTCGAGGTCACGTCGCAGGCGTCGATCACCAAGCTCACCGAGGCCGAGCTGCTGCCCGCTCGGGAATTTCCGCATCGCCAGGCTGAGGTCGAATCGGCGCTCGAGCGGCTGCGCTCGCTTGATTTCACCGACTGCCTGCCGGAGGTGGCGGTGCAGTGGCAGGAGCACATCGCCCATCTCGCTGAGGCGGGCTACTTCCCCGGGGTCGAGACCCTCTACCCCTACCTGAGCGAGAGGCCGGCGTCGCTCTTTGACTACTTCCAGGCGGCGCCGCTGGTGCTGATGATCGAGCCGGGGCGGGTGGGCGCCCAAGCGGAGCGCCACCGGCTCGAGACCGAGGAGCTGATCGCCAGCGAAGCCGACCACGGTGAGCTGCCGCGCGGGCTGCGCTCCGGCCTGATTCCCTTCCGCGACCTGGAGGCGCGATTCGGCGCCACCATCTACGTTGACCGAGTGGCTGAGCCGGGGGCGATCGACCTCGGCTGGCTGGCGCCGGCGAGCCTGGTGGGGCGACCGGAGGCGCTTGGCGGCGAGGTGAAGGGCGCCCTTGCGGACGGCGAGCGACTTGTGTTCACCACCCGCCACCTCGATCGATTGGCGTCGCTGGTGGACCCCGAGGGAATTGCCCTGACCCAGGTCGAAGAGCTGGACGTCGACAGCACCGAACTCCCGGCGCGCGGCGCGGTCGCCGTCGACGCCTCCTTGCGCACCGGCTTCCGCCTGCCGGCCGCCAACCTTCGCTTGTACAGCGACCTCGAGCTCTTCGGCCTGGCCCGCCCCGAACGCCGCCGCCGCCGGGTCGCCGCGGGCCAGGCCACCGACGCCGCCACCGCCTTCCGCCTCGAGATCCAGCCGGGCCAGCTGGTGGTGCATCGCGACCACGGCGTAGGGCGCTTCCAGGGCCTGCGATCGATCGACGACGCCGGCGCAGAGCGCGAGTACATCCACCTCGAGTACGCCGGCGGCGACCGCGTCTTTGTCCCGGTGGAGAACATGGATCGCATCCAGCTCTACGTCGGCGGAGCCGAGGGCGAGGACCCCAAGCTGAGCCGGCTGGGGACCGGCGACTGGGACCGCACCAAACGCAAGGTGCGACAGGCGGTGGCGGAGATGGCCGGCGAGCTGATCCAGATCTACGCCAGGCGCGAGGTCGCCCAGGGCCACGCCTTCGCACCCGACGGCCCCTGGCAGTCGGAGCTCGAGATGGCCTTCCCGTACCAGGAAACTCCCGACCAGCTCCGCGCCATCGAGGAGATCAAAGCCGACATGGAATCGACGCGGCCGATGGACCGCCTGCTCTGCGGCGACGTCGGCTTCGGCAAGACGGAGGTGGCGCTGCGGGCCGCCTTCAAAGCCGCTAGCGACGGCAAGCAGGTGGCGGTGCTGGTGCCGACCACGGTCCTCGCCAACCAGCATTACTTGACCTTTGGCGCGCGTCTCAAGCCCTACCCGGTTCGGGTTGAGATGCTGTCGCGATTCCGGTCAGACGACGAGGCCGAGGGGGTCCGGGCGGGGCTGGCCGACGGCACCGTCGACATCGTCATCGCCACCCACCGGATCCTCACCGGCCGGGTGCGTTTCAAAGACCTGGGACTGCTGATCGTCGACGAGGAGCAGCGCTTCGGGGTGGCGCAAAAGGAGCGCCTAAAGCGGATGCGAGCGTCGGTGGACGTGCTCAGCATGTCGGCGACGCCGATCCCGCGGACGCTACACATGTCCCTGGGGGGAATCCGGGACCTCAGCGTCCTCGCCACCCCGCCCGAGGAGCGGGTGCCGATCCGCACCTTCGTGACCGCCGACGCCGACAACCTGGTCCGCGAGGTGATGATGCGAGAGCTTCACCGCGAGCGCCAGGCGTTCTTCGTCCACAACCGCGTCCGCACCATCAGGAAGGCCGCCGACCGCGTCCGGCGGCTGGTCCCAGAGGCCCGCGTCGTGGTCGCCCACGGCCAGATGGAGGAGGGCGAGCTGGCCAGGGCGATGACGGCGTTCGTGAGCCGCGAGTTCGATGTCCTTGTCTGCACCACGATCATCGAGTCGGGCCTCGACATCCCCACCGCCAACGCGATCATGGTCCAGGACGCCGACCGCTTCGGCCTCGCCGACCTCTACCAGCTTCGCGGACGGGTGGGACGCTCGGGCGAGCGAGCCTACGCCTACTTCCTCTACGACCCGCAGCGGTCGCTGACTGAACACGCCGACAAGCGGCTCGACGTCATCGGCGAGTACCAGGAGCTGGGATCGGGCTTCAAGCTGGCGCTCAAAGACCTCGAGATCCGCGGCGCCGGCAACCTGCTCGGCCGGGAGCAGAGTGGCGAGATCGCCGTCGTCGGCCTGGAGATGTACAACCAGATGCTCCGCGACGCGGTCGGCGCTTTGCGCGCCCAGGTCCCGGGCCAGGCGCCGGCGGTTGCGACTGATGCCGACGAGACCCCGGCCGTGACGCCGCTGGAGCTGCCCCTCGACCACTACCTACCACACGACTATGTGCCCGACGAGCGGGTCCGGCTGCAGGTCTACCAGCAGCTGGCCGCCGCCACCAGCGATGCCGAGCTGCAGACCCAGGCGCGGCGGCTCAAGGATCGCTTTGGCCAGGTCCCCGGGCCGGTCGACAACCTTCTCTTCAGCCTGCGCGTCAAGCTGGCCGCCCAGGCGGCGGCGGTCCGTGCCGTCCATGTCGACGAGGGAGAGCTTGAGCTCCGGGTGGCCCCCGGCGACGGCCGCGACCTCGCCGCGGTCGCGGGGCGCCACCGGCACCTCGAGGCCAGGCGATCGCGCCTGCGCTTCGGCTGGCGAGCGGCGGGCGGCGGCTGGCAGGATGAGCTGCTTCGGGTCATCGCCGACCTCGCCGCGCAACCGGCCGCCGCTTGAGCCAGGTCGTCGCTAGGATCGCCCGGTAGCATCAATTCCATGGCCGACTCTAAACCGCTGAAACACCCCAAGCTGAAGCCGACCCGCGAGGAGAATGTGCAGCGTTTGCGCGAGATGCTCGAGGTGGTAGAGGCGCTGCGCGCGCCCGATGGCTGCCCCTGGGACGGCGAGCAATCGCACCTCAGCCTGCGGCCCTACCTGCTCGAGGAGACGTACGAGCTGCTGGAGGCGATCGAGGCCGGTTCCATCGATGACGTCAGCGAGGAGCTGGGGGACATCCTGCTGCAGGTCTTCATGCACCACGCCATCGCCCAGGAAGCCGGCGAGTTCAGCATCGCCGACGTTGCCCAGCACGTCACCGCCAAGATGGTGCATCGCCACCCGCACGTCTTTGGCGACGTCGAGGTGGCCGACGCCGACCAGGTGCTGGCCAATTGGGAGGGCCTGAAGAACAAGGAGAAACGCAAGCAGGGAAGGGTCTCGGCGCTGGAGGGCGCGCCAAAGACGCTGCCGGCACTGGCCCGGGCGCTATCGATCCAGAAGCGGGCGGCCCGGGTCGGCTTCGACTGGAAGAACACCGAGGGCGTGCTCGACAAGGTCGCCGAGGAGGCCCGCGAGCTGAGCCAGGAAGCTGACCGGCAGCGCCAGGAGGAGGAGCTTGGCGACCTCCTGTTCGCCCTTGTCAACCTGGCCCGCCACATCCGGATCAACCCCGAGGATGCCCTCCGCTCCAGCGCGCGCCGGTTCCAGCACCGATTCGAGCACGTCGAGCAGGCCGCCAGGGACCAGCGCACCGATGTCCGCGACATGATGCCCGAGGAACTGGACAGGCTCTGGGAGCAGGCCAAGCTCGAGTCCTGAGGCCGCAGGCGTCGGGGCGCCGCCCGGTGGGCGCCCGGCGCCCAATACAACTCGCGCATTGCTCGAAT
Source organism: Candidatus Dormiibacterota bacterium (assembly GCA_036824145.1). Classification (GTDB taxonomy): domain Bacteria; phylum Chloroflexota; class Dormibacteria; order DASZGP01; family DASZGP01; genus DATMMS01. Next base: position 917 of record DAITAT010000037.1, on the reverse strand, counting down.
ACGACCCCCGGGGTATGATCGCCCCGAAGCGGCGGTTCCCGCCGTGGTCGAGTCACTCCTCTTTACGTTTTGGCAAGACAACGACTGAAAAAGAACGCGAGCTCGTCGGGACCTCTAGTCACGCCCGGCCGAGTTGGAATCCTGTTGCTGTTCGTGGCCGCGCTATGGGTGGGTTCTGGATTTGTCGCCAAGATCGTCGTTGCTTACCGGCTCAACGCCGAGGCGGCTCAGCTCCAGCAAGAGAACCAGCGCCTTGCGGACGGCAACCGCGCCTATCAATCTCAGCTCTTGGCCCTGGCCCAACCAGGCGGAAAAGAAGAGCAGGAGCGGCTTCACAATTACGTCCAGCGTGATGAGAAGGTTTATGTCATCGCTCAGCCCTCACCTGGACCAAGCCCGTCTCCTCGCCTCGTGCCCGTCGCCGGCGGAAGCGGCAGACCGGCCTCGTCGGGCGGCTTCTGGCAGGATCTCTGGAGCGGCCTTACCGCACCGTTCCACTGAGATCAGCTGCGTTCCGGCCGACAAGGCCGGCTTTGCTATATTCGGTTCGCGCGGTGGAGCAGTGGCAGCTCGTCGGGCTCATAACCCGAAGGTCGTCAGTTCGAATCTGACCCGCGCAACCAACTTCTGAATACGAGATCCGCCCCTGGCGATCCTGAGAGAGCCGATCCGCGGGTGAAATGGTCACGGAAAGGCCAGATCGAAGCGAGGTTCTCCTAGCGCCTCGATTGTCTGGCGCCGGGCAAACCGGCTACGGCTGCGCTGGTCCCGGACGGCAGGGCGGCCGCCGCTACCCTGCGGCTAAGCGGCCTGCCACGCCACCAGGTGCCGCCGACCGGTCAGGAACGCCAGGGCGTAGAGAACCGCGACCAGGATCAAGAGGTCTCGGTAACCGGTAACCAGGGCCAGGTACTCGA
>DAITAT010000086.1:0-3731 GCA_036824145.1 Candidatus Dormiibacterota bacterium | reverse complement strand
TGTCGAACTCGGTCCTGATGATCGCGTTGGTGGGGCAGACGTCCATGCAGCTCGCGTGCTGGCAGTGCTTGCAGACGTCGGACATCATCAGCCAGGCCTGCCCGCCGCCGGTCGTGGCCGGCTGGTCCACGACGCCGACGTTCGCCGGCACCGCCTCGTAGAATTTCACGTGGCGCCAGTTCTGGGCGTCGAGCTGGCCGGTGTTGTCGTAGCTGTCGATGAAGGCGGCGGGCTCGTTTGCCTGGAGGCCGTTCCACTCCTTGCAGGCGACTTCGCACGCCTTGCAACCGATGCAGATGCTGGTGTCCGTGAAGAAGCCGACGCTCTGCGCCATGTTCAGAACCCCATCAGGTTTGGAGTGATCTTCACGAGGCCTCGCTCCCTGGCATGCAGGTCAAGGGGAAGGGCGGCCATCTCGTCGACGAGCGGGACGGCGGCCGGGTCTTTGGGAAGGTCGATCGTGAGCAGGTAGGTGCGGCAGGTGTCGCAGGCGTCGACGCGCACGCCGGGCAGCCTGTCGGTGTCGGCGAGCACGTTGAGCAGGGCGGAGTCGGTCTCCCCACAGGCGGCGCAGACGAGGCGGGGAAAGACCCACGATTGCGAGCAGCGCGAGCACTGCAGGTAGCGCGGCGCGGTGACGAGGACCTCGCCGGAAACGCCGAAATAGGAGAGCTGGGGGGCGCCTCCACAGCCTGGGCAGTGGCGCTCGTCCGCAGCTTGCCTTCCCGTTGCCGCGGCCAGTTCGGGCAGGGCCTCGAGGATCGGTGCAGTCGCTGCGCGGGCCAGGAAGACATCGACAGGCCCCTTCGCGTCCCCGGCCAGCCAACTCTCGACGAGCTTCTCGAGGCTTGCTTCCTGGAACCGCGCCAGCACGCCGTGGGCGAGCTTTTCAGGTCCCTTGTTGACGGCGACTTCGAGGATCACGGGCAGCGAGCGCTCCGCTGTCCAGGCGGGCAGCCCGGCGGCCTTGGGTGGGCTGTCCAGGGCCAGCTCGACGATCGAGCGCTGTCCCTCGGCGAGCGCCACATAGAAATCGAGGATCTCGGCGGCCCAGGGCTGCTTGACGGCAAGGTCGCGAGCGCGGTCGATGCGTGCCTGCCAGGGAGAGACAGTGCCGATGAGCGCCTGCATCAGATCCTCTGGATGTTGACGAGGAACGACTTGAACTCCGGGGTGCGGGAGTTAGCGTCGCCGACGAACGGGGTCAGAGCGTTTGCCAGCCAGTGCTTGGAGAGGTCGGGGTACTTCTCGGCCGAGATGCCGACGAAGCCCCAGTGGATCGGGATGCCGATCGTGTAGACCTTCTTTCCGCCGACAGTCACCGGGCCCAGGCGCTTGGTCACCAGCGCCACCACCTCGAGCTTGCCGCGAGCCGAGCTGACGCGGACGCGGTCGCCGTTTTTGATGCCCTTCTCCTGGGCCAGCTCGTGTGGCACTTCGACGAAGGCCTGCGGCTGCAGTCCCACGAGGAGCGGGACGTGCTGGGTGACGTAGTGCTCGTGCTCGGTGAGCCGGTAGCTGGTCGCGACGTAGGGGTAGTCGGCGACCTTACCGAAGCGGCTGGGCCGGCCCGCGGCCTGGTCGTAGAGGAAGGCGACGGGCGACTCCGACTGGCTCGGGTGGAGCGGGTTCGGGATGGGCGATTCCATCGGTTCGTAGTGCTCCGGGAAGGGCCCGTCGAGGAGGGAGTTGCTGAACAGCCTGCCTGTGCCCTCGCCGTTCATGATGAAGGGCAGCCAGGCCTTGGGATCGGCCGGATCCATGGTCGGCGGGTAGTCGGGGACATCCCCCACCCACGTCTTCTTGGCGGCGTCCCACTGGATCCCGGGCCGCTTCGGGTCCCAGGGCTTGCCGGTGAGGTCGGCCGAGGCGCGGTTGTAGAGCACGCGCCGGTTGAGAGGCCAGCTCCAGGCCCAGTTGTGGAAGTAGCCCATGCCGGTGGGGTCGTTGGCCTTGACGTCCTCGACGCCCTTGCGCCGCTTCATCAGGTTGCCGGCCTCGGTGTAGCTGTTGGTGTAGATCCAGTTCCCGGCGGTCGTCGTGCCGTCGTCCTTGAGCAGGCCGAAGGAGGCCATCTGCTTGCCGGTCGTGAGGTCCTTGCCGTTGATCTCGCGCGCCAGCTCGTCGAAGGAAGGCTTAAGGGGATCGGCGTACTGCAGCGTCATGGCGTTGATCGCGTCCGGGAACTTGCCGCCCTCCTTGGCGTAGAGCTTCTTGACGCGGTCGAAGAGGTCGGCCGTGATCCAGTGGTCGTGGCGCGCCTCGCCCTGGGGCGGGATGACCTGGTCCTTCCACTGCGCCCAGCGGCCGCTGTTGACGAACGAACCCTCCTTCTCGATCCAGTGTGTCGTGGGGAGCATGAAGACCTCGGTCTGAATGCTCTTGGGGTCCATCCCCGGCGCCCGCCAGAACTCGGAGCTGGTCGTCGGCAGCGGGTCCATGATCACGAGCCACTTGAGGTCTGACAGCGCCTTCATGACCTGGTTGGAGTCGGGCCCGATGCTGGTGGCCGTCATCCCCGAGAGCACCAGGCCCTCCATCTTTCCCTTCAGCGCCTGGTCGAAGATGGTGATCCAGGACGCGTTCGAGGCCGGCTTCGGGATGAAGTTGAAGGCGAAGTCGGTGGCCTTGGTCGCGGCGTCGCCGTACCACGCCTTCAAGAGGCTGACTGTGAACTTCTTGTAATTGAGCCCGAAAAAGTTCCAGCTGTTGGGGTCCGACGCCTTGGGCGCGCTCTGGGCGACGAAGTCGTCGAGGTTTTTCTGCCCGGGCGCTGGGATCTTCATGTAGCCGGGCAGGATCTCCCAGGAGATCGCGTGGTCGGTGTTGCCCTGAATGTTGGCGTGGCCGCGCTCGGCGTTGACGCCGCCGCCGGGCAGCCCCACGTTGCCGAGCAGAAGTTGCAGCGTGGCGGCGCTCCGGATCAGCTGCGTGCCCGTCGTGTGATGCGTGAGCCCGACCGCGTAGACGATTGACATCACCTTGTCGGTGCGGCCCATCTCGCCGACGATCTTGGCCACCTCCAGGAACTGGTCCCGAGGGATCCCGGTGATGTTCGAGACGACGTCGGGCGTGTAGCGAGAGAAGTGCTTCTTCATGAGCTGAAAGACCGACCGCGGGTGCTGCAGCGTCTTGTCGCGAGTGGCGAAGCCGCCGCCACTGGTGGCCGGGCCCTGGCCCTGGCCGGCGTTCGGCTCGCCCGGGTTCGCTGGTGGCGAGGTCGCCTCGTAGGCCCAGGTCGCGATGTCGTAGGTGCGCTTTTTCGGATCGTAGCCGCTGAAGAGGCCGTCCTTGAAGTCGTACCCGTCCTTCACGACGAACGAGGCGTTGGTGTAGTTGGTGACGTACTCCTTCTGGTAGAGGTCGCTGGAGAGCACGTAGTTGATGAGGCCGCCGAAATAGGCGGCATCGGTGCCGGTACGGATCCGCAGGTACTTGTCCGCCAGCGCGGACGTTCGGGTGAAGCGCGGATCCGCGTGGATGATCTTGGCGCCGCCGCCCTTGCCCGGTCCTTTGGTGGGGTCGAGCTTGGCCTTGACGAACCACTGGAACCCTACCGGGTGCGCTTCAGCCGGGTTCGCTCCATTGATGAGGATGACGTCGGCATTCTTCAGATCGCGCCAATGATTCGTCATTGCGCCCCGTCCGAATGTGGCGGCCAAACTGACCACCGTCGGGCCGTGTCAAACCCGGGCCTGTTGCTCTAAGTGCACCAGCCCCAGGGTGCGCAT
>DAITAT010000007.1:0-50499 GCA_036824145.1 Candidatus Dormiibacterota bacterium | reverse complement strand
GTGACGGCGACAGCCGAGGATTACACCGGCAAGCCCGCGCCTGCCGGAGCCGTTGCGATGACGATGGCCGCTCTGATGTTCAATCCACCGGCGCCGGCGGGGACTGGTACCAAGATCGTCATCTACATCGACAACACGGACCCGAAGACGCACGACTGCGAACGTTTTGGTGGGGACCCTGGGTCGGATATCTGCTACCAGCACGGCCTTTTGGTCCTGGGACAAAAGGGAGCACTCCTCGGCAAGACGGAGACGGTGCCGCCGGGCCACCAGGCGGTGCTCACGCTTGATGGGATGCGGCCCGGAATCTACCAGTTCTATTGCCCGGTGGCGATTCACAGGTTCGTCGGTATGACGGGTCGCCTCACCGTCAAGTAGGAGGGCCGGCAGACGCCGTTCTCGTCGGCGTATCCTTCTAGTCTGAAAACCTGAACGGACCGTCACATTTATTGGGCGGGGACACGAGAGGATGCGCGATGGACTTTGAGCTTTCGGCTGAGGATGCGGCTTTCCGCGATGAGATCAAGGGCTGGCTCGAGGAGCGCCGCGACCTGATCGATAAGACCCGCAACGAGACCGCCGAGTACGGCGGCCAGGCGGTGGAGCTGCACCGGGCGTGGGAGAAGGAGCTGTACAACGGCGGCTGGGCCGGCGTTGCCTGGCCCAAGGAGCACGGCGGCCGCGACGCCAGCCTCTTCCAGCAGGCGGTCTTCACCGAGGAGTACGTCCGCGCCCGCGCCCCCGAACGCATCAACCGCCTCGGCCTGGGCCTGATCGGCCCCACCCTGATGGTCTTCGGCACCGAGGAGCAGAAGAAGGACCACCTGGCCAGGATCCTCAGCTGCGACGAGATCTGGTGCCAGGGCTTCTCCGAGCCCGGCGCCGGCAGCGACCTGGCGGCCCTGCGCACCCGCGCGGTCCGCGATGGCGACGACTTCGTCATCAACGGACAGAAGGTCTGGACCTCACAGGCCAGCTATGCCGACTGGAACTTCCTGCTGGTCCGCACCGACACCGAGGCCCCCAAGCACAAGGGCATCACCTTCATCCTCGTCGACATGAAGTCGCCGGGCATCGAGATCCGGCCGATGGTCCAGATCAATGGCAAAGCCGGCTTCGCCGAGACCTTCTTCACCGACCTTCGGGTGCCGGCGAGCAACGTCGTCGACCAGGTCAACAACGGCTGGAAGGTGGCCATGGCCACGCTCGGCTTCGAGCGCGGCACCGGGCTCGGCAGCCCGATGGTCTTCAACCGGCGCTGGGAGGAGCTCGTCGAGCTGACCAAGGAGACTCCGCGCAACGACGGCAAGGCATCGGACGACCCCGATATCCGCAAGCGGATCGCCCAGGGGTTCATCGAGACGCGCGTCTTCGAGCTCAGTAACAAGCGCGTCCTCAGCCAGCTGAGCAAGGGCAAGTCGCTGGGTCCGGAGGCATCGCTCTCCAAGCTCTACTGGTCGGAGATGGAGGCTCGCCTGGAGGAGCTCCAGCTCGACACTCTCGGCGCCCGGGCCGAGCTGGCCACCGGCTCCCCAGAGGGGGGCGAGTGGTTCTCCGAGTACCTCTACGCTCGCGCCAGCATGATCTATGCCGGCACCAGTGAGATCCAGAAGAACATCATCGCCCAGCGCGTCCTTGGCCTCCCCAAGGAATAGCGGCAAACAAGGATTGGAGGCCAACTAGATGGATTTCGATTTCTCTGACGAGCAGTACATGCTTCGCGACTCGGTGCGGGACTTCCTCCAGAAGGACTGCACCCCGGCCGAGATCCGGCGGATCTGGGAGGACGAGGCCGGTCGTTCGCCCGAGCGCTGGAAGAAGCTCGGCGAGATGGGGGTTCTCGGCCTCACTGTACCCGAGGCCAACGGCGGCGCCGGGATGGATGAGATCGACCTCGTCCTGCTGCTCGAGGAGGCCGGGCGAAACCTGCTCCCCGAGCCACTGCTGGAGCACACCGCCGTGGGCGCGCCCTTGCTGGCTCGCGCCGGCACCGACGTCCAGAAGGCGGAGTGGCTGCCCAAGGCGGCCACCGGCGCCGCCATCATCAGCATCGGGTTGGCAGGCCAGCCCTACGTCCAGGACGCCAACGCGGACGTCGTCATCATCGAGGAGAATGGCGAACTTCACGCCGCCACCCAGGATCGCCTCAGCCTGACGCCGCTGAAGTCGGTGGATGGCGCGCGGCGGCTCTTCAAGGTCATAGCCGAGCTAGATGACGCAACCCGCATGGGCTCCGTCAACGGGGACGCCGCCTGGGCTTTCGACCACGCCGCAGCGGCCACCGCGGCAGAGCTTGTCGGCGTTGCCGACGCAATGCTGCAGGCGTCGATCGCCTACGCCAAGGAACGAGAGCAGTTCGGCAAGAAGATCGGATCGTTCCAGGCCATCCAGCACAAGCTGGCTGAGACTTTCCTGCTGGTGGAATCGGCAAAGAGCGCCGTCTACTACGCCGCTTACGCGCTGGCCAAGGGGCTCGAGGATGCCTCGATCCACGTCTCGGTCGCCAAGGCCTACGCCGGCGATGCCGAGAGGCGCGCCAACTACGAGTCGCTGCAGGTCCATGGCGGTATCGGCTTCACCTGGGAGCACGACCTGCACCTGTGGCTGAAACGCGGCCGCGCCCTGGAGGCGCAGTACGGCGACTCCGATTGGCACCGCCGGCGGATCGCCGACTGGGTCTACGCCCAGGCCTGATCCTGAGCGCTACACCCGCTGCGCTAGCTTGACTCGGCGATGAAGCCCGGGTCCATGGTGCGCTTGATCGCCTCCTGACGCGCCTTTCGGCTTTCGCGCCGGATCTTGGCGTGGGCCTGGCGGCGGCGCTCGTCCTCGGTCTCGACCAAAAGCGGCGGCACCTTCGTCGGCTTGCCGTGCGCATCCAGGGCCACGAAGACGAGGTAGGCGCTGCTGGTGTGGAGCTTCTCGCCGGTGCCGATGTTCTCGGCCTCGACGCGGACGCCGATCTCCAGCGAGGTATTGCCAGTGTCGTTGACCGAGGCGCAAAGGGTGACCAGGTTGCCCACGTAAACCGGGTGCAGAAAGCTCATCGAATCCATCGTCGCGGTCACCACCCTCGTCCTACAGTGACGCATGGCGCACACGCCGGCGGCGGTGTCGACGAGCTTCATGATTGTGCCGCCATGCACGTCGCCCGACGGGTTGGCGTCGGCGGGGTTCATCAGCATGCTCATCTGCACCTGCGAGTCGGCCACCCGTCTCGGCTGGTGGGGCGCGTGGTCCAGGGGCAGCTGCGAATCGCTCACGTGTTGTCGCCCTCGTCAAGGATGAAGAGCCGTTTGCGTAGCACCAGGTAGACCACGATCGCGATATTGATCACCAATAATCCAAACCGCAACCCGGTCGCATGCACGAGGACCTCGCGCACCTCGATAGGAATACCGAAACCGGTGGCTATGACGACCAGGTACTCGGCCCAGCGCCGGCGCAGGACGAGCCCACCAGCCTCGAGCATCTCCAAGAGCCCGTACAGGAGGCTCCCGACCGCGATCAGGGTCACGCTGGTGGCGGAGAGGCGCGCGACCTGGTCGAGGAGATAATGGACCAGCTGGTCGATCAGTCCTCCACCGCCCTCTCCTAGCCCAAACTGCGCTTTGAAACTCTCCACCGCCGCCGGGATCTGGCTGGCTTGGACCGTGAAGAGGTAGAGGCCAAGTCCGAAGACGGCGATCCCGCGAATGCCCCGTTCGCAGATCAGGTACCAGATGACGAAGCCACGATGCTCGATGCGACGGCCCATATCCTGGCGGAGCCGGGCCCACCAGGATCGGCGCGATTGGCGCGATTGAGCCGGCTCAGCCACCCGCCGGCTCGGGACCGGGTCGGACCTCGAGGTCTTCGGCCTTGGCCCTGACCGGCTCCGGCGGCACCGTGCGATCCACCTCGAGGGTCTGCCGGGACTGGCGCCAGACGGTCCAGACCCGCTGGATCGCGGTGAAGTTGGTGAAGACGGCCAGCATCGTCACCACCGCCAGCAAGCCGTCGGGATGAATCGGGGTCAGCAGCAGGCCGGCCACGATGAGCAGCACTCTTTCGGGCCGCGCCAGGAGGCCGCCATCGCAGGTGAAGCCGAGGCTCTGAGCCCGCGCCCGGACGTAGCTGACGAGGTACGAGCCGGCGGTGGCAAGCACCACCAGCACCGGTCCGAAGGCGATGCCGCGGCGCTCGAAGTAGATCGCCAGCGACAGCATGATCACGCCTTCGGCCATGCGGTCGGTGGTGGAGTCGAGGAAGGCGCCGTACGGGTAGGAGCGGTTGGAGGCCCGGGCTAGGGCGCCGTCGAAGATGTCGAAGACGCCGGCGAATAGCAGCACCAGGCCGCCGGAGAAGGGATGATCCAGCGCTATCAACGCCCCGGCCAAGCAGGTAATCGCGAGTCCGGTGATGGTCAGCTGGTTGGGCGTGATCGGGAGGCGCTGGATGCGGGCCATCGCACGCATCGCCAGCCGCCTAACCCAGGCCTGGAACCGCGTAGTGAACACGCTCTTCCTCCATGCTGACGCGATTGGGGTTGAACCTCGACAGCGACTCCTCGTAGACCTGAACAACCTGGTCGACGACGCGGTCCCAGGAGTACGAAGCGGCGGTGGCATGTCCCTCGGCGCCGAGTCGCGCGCGCAACCCAGGGTCGTCGGCGAGCAGGTTGATGGCTGAGGCCAGGCTGACGGCGTCGTCCTTGCGAACCAGGATGCCGTGGTGGCCCGGGCTGACGACGTGGCTGAAGCCGGGGATGTCGGTGGCGACCACCGGAAGGCCGGCCGCCATCGCCTCCAGGAGGACAATGCCGAAGCTCTCCTTGCCGGTGTTGGGGGCGCAGAAAATGTCGGCGCTGGCGTGGTAGCGGGGCAGTTCGTCGGGGCTGACATACCCGGCCATCACGATGTCGGGGATGTTGCGGGCATCGATGTAGCTTTCGTAGCCCTTGCGCATGCGGCCGTCGCCGACCACGATCAGGCGCAGTTGCGGGATCCTCTGCTTCAGCTGGACATAGGCGCGCAGCAATACGCCGAGACCCTTACGCTTCTCCAGGCGCCCGACGAAGAGGAGGTTGAGCTTGCCGTCACGAAACTGCGGCAGCGGACTCACGCCCTCGCTGAAGCGAGCCAGGTCGACGCCGTTGGGAACGACGCGATAGTCGCCGGGGAAGTAGTGGCTGACGAAATCTCGCGCCGGGTCGGACACCGCGATCAGGCCGTGCAGCTTGCGGAAGTAGCGGCGCACCAGTCGCCGGCTGTAGTAGTAGGCGGTGCTCGACTTGGCGTAGGCGTGGAAGGTGCCGACGTTGCAGGTGTGCGACGCGCGCAGCACCGTGATCGGCAGCGCCGGCATCAGCGGCTCATGGAAATGAACGACGTCGAAGCGTTCGGCCTCGAGGATGCGGTTGATCCAGCGCGCCAGGTGGAAGCTCATGGTGATGCGCGCGATGGAGCCGTTGGCGGGGATCGGGAAAGAGCGCCCGATGCGGTAGAAGTCCTGGCTGCCGATGACGTCCTCGTACTCCGCCGGTAGGTCCTTGGACGCCGGCGCCATCAACTTGACGGTCGCTCCCCGGCCCCGCAGCTCCCGGGCAAGGTGGCTGATGTGCTCGGTAACGCCGCCGGGGTGGGAGAAGTCGTAGGGCGAGACAAGGGCGATCTTCATCTCACCCATGATCAGGCTTCGGTCCTCAGCCGGCGGAGCATGTGGCCGGGGCCCCGGCGGACGTTGCCACGGAAGGAGTCGAACTTGCGACGCGCCACCAGCATGTGGGTGGCGAGGTCCCAATGCTCGCCCTCGGCCAAGGTCGCGTGGACTCCCAGCGCGCGCCGGAAGTCGGCGGCGGTGGTGCCATTGAAAACGGTGTAGGCGCTGCCAACTCCCTCGCGATGGTGCGAATCGGAGTTGCCCACCTCGGCCAGGTGCCAGCGCTCGCGGTTGAGGGCGCGGACCTTGGACTCGGCGATCCGGCCGGCGTAGCTGGGGTTAAGGGTTTCGATGGCGTCGAAGTAGATCTCGGGGCTCTTGTTCTTCATCACCCGCTCGAACGACCAGCGGCCGATGCTGCGCGTCAGCATCGACATCGGGTGCGGCGCCACCACGATCGCGCCCTGGTCGTGGGCCTGGCCGATGGTCCATTCCAGCGAGCGCCACATCTTGATCGGCTTGTCCACGAACAGGCAGAGGCAGTGACCCTCGAAGGTCGTCATCTCCACCCCGGCCACGATCTCAAACGGGTACTCATCCGACATCTCCACAGCCTCCTGCGCGCCGCGCAGCCGGTCGTGGTCGGTGATCGCGAGCACGTCGAGGTCGGTGTGGTCACGGACGTAGTCGAGGATCTCGCGCACGCTGGCGGTGCCGTCATTGCAAGACGTGTGCACGTGCATGTCGGCCTTACCCAACGCTGACCTCCTCGGCCGGCTGGTCGAGGGCCGCAGGAAAGACCTGGACTGCCGCGTCGATCGCCTTGTCGCCGGCGGTCTTCGGCTCAGTCGCGGGCCAGATCGGCTCGACCACGTGCCACTGGTCGGGGTAGCGGCGGATGCAGTCCTCAAAGAGGCTGAGCAGGTTGCCCATGGCGGCATCAACCGCGCCTTCCTCGGGCCCCACCCAGAGCGGCTCCATGCCGACAAAGCGGTAGGTGTCGTCGGGTTCGCGCAGGCAGATCACGGGGAGCACGCCGGCGCCGGTGCGCTGGGCCACGTCGACCAGCCCGCTGGGGATGCTGGCGGCGGCGCCGAAGAACTGGTAGGGCTTGCCGGTGCCCAGGATGTCGCGGTCGATGGCGCCGGCAACGATGGCGTTTTCGCCGAGCAGCCGGAGGATCGCCCGCGGGGCGGTGCGCCCCAGCGGGATGATTTCGACGCCGCTGGATTGGCGCAGGTCGAGGAGCCGCCGCCAGAGCGCCGGGGGCTCGAGGACCTCGGCGATCAGCGAGCTGCGGTACTCGTCGAGGCTTCCCCACAGCGCGGCGCAGCCCTCCCAGCCCCCCATGTGGATGGTGACGACGATGCAGCCCTTGCCCTGGGCGAGGACTCGATCAAGGTTCTCTCGACCGTCGATCCGGGCCAGGGAGCGGCGGTACTCGAGCTTGAGGTGGGGCATCTTGAAGAGGTCGACCCAGAACTTGCCGTAGTTTTTGACGTTGCGCTGCATCAGGTCGGTGATCTGGGTCTCGTCGAAGTCCGGGAAAACCTGCCTCAGGTTGGCGACCAGGCCGGAGACGCTGCCCTTGAAGCAGGTCGCGACGATCCAGCCCAGCGTGGTCATCACGAAGTACGAGAACTTCCTGGGCAGCAGCCCGAAGATGAAGTCCGCGAGAACAAAGGCCAGGACCCGCCGCGCCGGCTCTACCCGCTGCCTCATCCGGCCACCGCCAAGGTGGACTCCACCGGCGCTTCGCCTGCTTGGTTCCACATCGGGGAGAAGAGGTACCACTGCTCGGGGTTGGCGCGGAGAATGGGATCGAAGCGATCCATGATCGCCTGCGCCAAACGCTCGACGTCGTGTTCCTTCTCGCCCCTCGCGCCAATTCCAGCAGTGGGCTCGAAGCGGACCGGCGGTTGGACCTCGACCCGGTAGCGGTCATCGGGGAGACGGCGGCAGACGAACGGCAGCACTGGGGCGCCGGAGCGCAGGGCCAGCAGCGCCGGCCCCGCCGGTACCAGGGCTTCCTGGCCGCAGATCCGGACCCGGACGGCCCGTCCTTCTCGCGGTGGCAGGTCGCAGACCAGGGCCACCAGCTCGTTGCGCCTCAGCGCCGTGATCACGGCCTTGCCGGCGGAGACGCCCAGAGGCACCACGTTCATGCCGATGCGCTGCCTGGCCTCGACGACGCGACGATTGAGATCGCTGGTGCCGTAGTGCTCGGTCACCGCCGTCACCGGCAGCCCGACCGCAAGGGTGGCGGCGGCGGCGATGTCCCAGTTGCCGAAATGGGGCGTGACCACGATCGCGCCGCGGCCCAGCTCACGGGCCTTGTGGATGTGCTCGATGCCGTCCCAATCGACCATCTCGCGCACGCGCTCCGGTGTGAGCGTGGGCAGGAGGACGAAATCGGCCATCAGCTTGGCGTAGCCGACCAAGGCCTCGCGGGCGACCCGATGCACCTCCGGCGATGACTCCGACAGATGGAGGATGCCGGCGTAGTTCTCGAGGGCCTGGCGGCGGGTGCGGCCGACCAACCGGTAGCCGACGTTGCCACCGGCGCTGGCGACCCCATACCGCAACCACCGCGGCAGCAGTCGGCTCAAGGCGCCGCCCGCGACGAAGATCGCACCGCCGAGATCGCTCACCATCTCCTCACCCGGCTGTTCAATAGAGGCCTGCTCGCGGCCGCGTTGGCGGCCTCAGCGTTCGGCCGCCTTGGCGCGAGAACGCACCACAACTCGGCGGGCGGCTTTGGCCGGGGCCTTAGGCTTAGCCGGGGCGGCGATGGTCTTGGCCGCCAGCGCGACCTCTCCCTTGCCGTTGCCATTGCCATAGCCGCTCGTCGCAGCCGCCCTGGCGGTCACCCTCTTGCCCGGCTTGCCGACAGGCCTGGCGATGAAATCCTCGGCCAGGCGGCGCGCCACGTCGTCGTGGTACTGCTCCGGCGGGGACTTCATCAGCCACGAGCTGGGTCCGAACAGCGATCCTGAGACCTTGTTGTCCAGCGCCAGCTTGCAGAATCGCACCGCGTCGATGACGATGCCGGCGCTGTTGGGGCTATCGTGGACCTCCAGCTTCAGCTCCATGTTCAGGGGCACGTCACCGAACGACTTGCCCTCCAGGCGGATGAAGGCCCACTTGCGGTCGCTCAACCAGGGCACGTAGTCGGAGGGGCCGACATGGACGTGCTTGGCGTCGATGGGGTTGTCGAGCTGGCTGGTGACGGCGTTGGTCTTGGAGATCTTCTTCGACTCCAGCCGCTCGCGCTCGAGCATGTTGAGGAAGTCGGTGTTGCCGCCGAAATTGAGCTGATAGGTGTTCTGCAGCTCGACGCCGCGGTCCTCGAAGAGGCGGGTCAGGACACGGTGCACGATGGTGGCTCCGACCTGGGACTTGATGTCGTCACCGATGATGGGCAGCCTCTTCTCCTCGAAGCGCTTCTGCCAGTAGGGCTCGCGGGCGATGAAGACGGGCATGCAGTTGACCACTGCGACGCCAGCCGTGAGCGCCTGCTCCATGTACCAACGGGTGGCCGCCTCAGAGCCCACCGGGAGGTAGTTGATGAGGACGTCGGCCTTGCTGTCCTGGAGCACTTTGACGATATCGTCGGTATGCCCCGGGGCCTTTTGGATGACCTCCTTGAGGTACTTGCCGAGGCCGTCGTGGGTCATGCCGCGATTGACCTTGACGCCCATCTTGGGCACCCTGGCGAACTTCACGGTGTTGTTCTGGCCGCGGAAGATGGCCTCGCTGAGGTCGCGTCCGACCTTCTCTTTGTCGATGTCGAAGGCGGCGACGAACTCGATGTCACGGATGTGGTAGCCGCCCAGGTTGACATGCATCAAGCCGGGGACCTTGTCGGCCTCGTTGGCGTTCCTGTAGTACCGCACGCCCTGGATCAGCGAGCTGGCGCAGTTACCAACACCGACGATGGCGACGCGGACCGCCTTGCGCGACGGCGAGGTCTTGGGGGCGCTGGCAGCCCTTCCGTTCTTAGATGGCATTGGCTATCTCCTTATCAGCTACGGGTGGGGCCACCGACATGGCGGGTTGGGTAACCCCTCCGTCGGGCTCACGGATGAGTTGCTTGAATCGGTCCTGGTAGTCGCGGATCGACTTGCGATCCAGCGAGCAAAGCACCTCACGGCCTGACCGACGAGTCCCCACCAGGCCGGCGCGACGCATCACGCGCAGGTGCCAGGAAAGCAGGGGCTGACTCAGCTTCAGCGTGTGCGCGATCTCCGAAGCGGTGCGCTCACCGGAGACCAATAGCGCGATGATGGCCAGCCGCGTGGGGTTGGCCAAACCGATGAAATGAGCCTTCAGGTCGCGAGAGTTTGTCAGAGCACTCATAAAATATCCTTGAATAAAGGATTCTTTATGAGTCTAGTCGCGCGGCCCCTGTTTTGCAAGCCGGGCCCCGCGCCTTTCGGCCTTCAAAGCGTACGATGCTGGGCTCATGGGGTGGCTCGACCAGCTCGATATCAGCCTCAGGCTTTCACGCAAAGACGAGGCGGCGCGACTGGCTTCGGCACAGCTGCACTTGCTCCACCTGCGGTTGGTCGCCGGCGGGCTGATCGGCGAAAAACGATTGGGTCCGCCGATATGCGTGGTCTTCGAAGGGTGGGACGCCTCCGGCAAGGGCGGCGCGATCAAGCGCCTCGTTAGCCCCATGGACCCAAGGCACGTCCGAGTGGCCCAGTTCGCCGCGCCCACTCCCGACGAGAAGCGGCATCATTTCCTGCGGCGTTTCTGGCCGGTGCTGCCCGGGTGGGGCGGGATGGCAGTGCTGGACCGCAGCTGGTACGGGCGGGTGCTGGTCGAGCGGGTAGAGGGGTTCTCCACCAGGGAGCAGTGGACGCGCGCCTACGAGGAGATCGTCGAGTTCGAAAGAACGCTGGCTGAAGAGGGCATGGTGCTGATCAAGTTCTGGCTCCACATCTCATCAGCGGAACAGCTGCGCCGGTTCGAGGCGCGCAGCAAGGACCCCCTCCGGCAGTGGAAGCTGACCGACGACGACTGGCGCAATCGGAAGAAGCGCCCGCAGTATGAGGGTGCCGTCGAAGAGATGATCGATCGCACTGACCACCCGCTGGGGCGCTGGTGGTTGGTCGAGGCCGAGGACAAGCGCTACGCGCGGGTCAAGATCCTCGAGACCGTTTGCAAGGAGGTCGAGGACGGGCTGACCGCACGCGGCTTCAAGATCCCGCGGCGGCCGCCAACTAAGAAATAGCTAGCAGATTCCGGGGCAGGCATTGGCCTTGGCGACGGGGCAGCGCGCGGCGTACCGGCAATCGATGCCCTTGCGCTTGATCTCGAGCCGAAGTGCCTGCTGCAGGCGGCGCATCGCCGCGCGGGTTTCCGCGCGCTGACGGCTGGGGGACTTGTCGTCCATCTGAGGCCTCCTTGGAAGACGTGTAGAGAGCTAAGGCCTTGAATTGGGGCGAAGTATGCACCCCGAGCAGCGGGCCCGTCAACGGGCACGGAACCCTGCGATCGCCGGACAAGTGCGGCGGGCTGCTAAGAAATTGCGGGCCGTCCTCTAAGCCACGGCTAAGCTGCGAGGAGCAGATTCAAGCCATGAAGAAGCGCGGTTCGACTCGGAAACTCATTCTCCCGGCAGTCTTCAGCCTGGGCCTGGCAGCCTGCAATCCCTCGTCGGTGGTCCTGCACAGCAGCCCCAGCCCGAGCCCACTCCCCGGCAACACCAACGGCTCGCTGGACGGCATCCACAAGATCCAGCACGTCATCGTGGTGATGCAGGAGAACCGCAGCTTCGACTCCTACTTCGGGACCTACCCCGGCGTTGACGGCCTGACGATGTCCGGAGGCAAGGCGACCAATTGCGTTCCTGACCCGCGCACCGGTGGCCAGTCCTGCGCCTTCCACGACTCGCACGACGTCAACGGTGGCGGCCCTCACGGCCAGAACAACGCCACTGCCGACATCGCCGGGGGGGCCATGAACGGGTTCGTCAGCCAGGCCGAAGGCGCCAACCAGGGCTGCGCCAACACCCACGACCCGGCCTGCAACGGCTCCCTCACGCCAGAGGTGATGGGCTATCACGACGCCCGCGAGATCCCCAACTACTGGGCCTACGCGCAGAACTACACGCTCCAGGACCACCTCTTCCAGCCCAACGCGTCGTGGTCGCTGCCGCAGCACCTCTACATGGTCTCGGAGTGGTCGGCCAAGTGCGCCAACTCCGATCCCAACAGCTGCCAGAACGCGCTCCAGAATCCCGGCAACCCGCCCGACCAGGCGGGCAACAAGACCCACGCCGCGCCCGACTACGCCTGGACCGACCTCACCTACCTGATGTACAAGGTCAACATCAGCTGGAAGTACTACGTCCAGGAGGGCACCGAGCCCGACTGCCAGAACGCTGACGCCGTCGATTGCCCGCCGGTGAACCAGAACGCCAAGACGCCCGGGATCTGGAACCCTCTTCCCTTCTTCGACACCGTGCACCAGGACCAGCAGCTGGGCAACATCACCGACGTCACCAACTTCTACAAGGACGCCAGGGCAGGCACCCTGCCCAACGTCACCTGGATCACCCCGAGCGGGCCCAACAGCGAGCATCCGCCGAGCAAGGTCAGTGACGGCCAGGCGTGGACCACCAGCCTGATCAACGCCGCCATGCAGGGCCCCGAGTGGAGCAGCACCGCGATCTTCCTCAGCTGGGACGACTGGGGCGGTTTCT
Organism: Candidatus Dormiibacterota bacterium; assembly: GCA_036824145.1. Taxonomy (GTDB): domain Bacteria; phylum Chloroflexota; class Dormibacteria; order DASZGP01; family DASZGP01; genus DATMMS01. The sequence goes on along the minus strand of DAITAT010000007.1, from coordinate 38,147 downwards.
ACGACCACGTCAGGCCGCCCAGCGTCGACGCCAACGGCTTCGGCTTGCGGGTCCCGGGCATCGTCATCAGCCCGTACGCCCGCAAGGGCTTCATCGACCCCAGCACCATGAGCCAGGACGCCTACGTGAAGTTCATCGAGGACGATTTCCTGAACAGCATGCGGCTGGACCCCAAGACCGACGGCCGTCCCGACCCTCGCATCAGCGTCCGTGAGAGCTTCGCCCAGGTCGGCAACCTGCTCAACGACTTCAATTTCAACCAGCCGCCCCTTCCGCCGCTTGTCCTGCCCGTGCACCCCGCCCCCGGTCGAGCCTCGACGAGCCAGTAATCGCGGGGCCCAGAGTGGTAAGTTGGGTTTTGTCGCGGCGATCACTTTGAGGAGCCTGGGAATGAAGAAGAACGGAGTGGCCAAGCAGGTGGAGTCGGTCGTCGACGCCGTCATGGAAGAGCTGCGGGCGCGCAGCGAGGACACCGGCAAGGCCGCCGGGGAGGCCGCGCGAGGCGCCGGCGAGTCGGTCGCCGAGGGTGTACGGGACGCCGACGTGGGCGAAAAGGTCGAGCGCATGATCGATTTCATCGAGGAGAATGCCAGCGTGTTGGGCCAGGTCGGCAAACGCCTGGCCGCCGACATGGCTCGCGAGGCGCCGGTTGCGGCAGCGGCCGTCGGCGAGGCAGCCGGCCAGGCGGCGGAGACCGCGGGCGCGGCGGTCGGCTCGGCGGCGGAATCCGCCGGCGAGGCAGTCAGCGACGTGATCGAGACCATTGGCGAAGAGATCGTCCAGCCCACGGTCCGCTACGGCCGTGGCCTCCGGCATGGCCTTTTGATCGGGGCGGGAATCGCGATCCTCTACACACCCTGGCCCGGGGCGGTGGTCCGCGAGAAGCTCAAGGGTTTTGCCCGCGAGGCGATGGACCTGGTCGACGCGATTCGCGCCGGCGCCGCTGACGCCTAGCTAGTTTTCGGCGCCCCCCCAGGGGCGCAGCCGCAGCACCCGGACCGCCTCATCGGGCGGCTCGGCGTCTTCGCCGAATGCCAGCGGCAGCGGGCGGCATTCCAACCAGCCGGGGATGAGGTCGGCGTAGTTGGGGCTCGCCGGATGCCCCGACTGGCCGGGCGGGTAGCTGAAAACCGAGCGGCTCCATTCCCCCACGTCGTAGACAGCGCGAAGGAACGCCGAGGTGGTCGGGGAGACCACGACATCACCATACCCGCGACCCGACAGCCGGACGGTGTCGGTGTCTCCAGTCCCCTCGTAGGGTCCGCGATTGAGGATTCGCGCCAGCACGGGTAGGGCCGCGGCCAGCGCGTGGTCGAACCGAACCGGCACCTCAGGGCCCCATCGCCATGCCGCCGGGTCGGGTCCTTGGCGTGCCGCGACCTGGGCGATCGCCTCTCGTAGGGCCTGCCGGAGCACAGAATCGCGAGCCGAGGGATCGACTTCGCCAGCTGGGACCGTGCGGCCCTCCTCCAACGCCTCGACGAGGGCAGGGTGCAGGCGCCCGGAGAAAGGCCCCACCGGGAAAAAGGGGTGCACCGAGCCACCCAATATCTGCAGGCGCAGAGCCGGGCTGAGCCGAGCCCCGATGCAGATCTCGATCAGCCGCTCCAGGGTGCGCTCGTAGATCACAGCGCCCGCGCTGTCAGCGCTCACCTTGCCGTCCCAATCGCGCAGGACTGACAGGGCGGCCACCAGGTCGGCGTCGGGCACGCCCAAGCGAGACAGCATCAGCCTGGTCAACCGGAGGCCCGGGAGACTGTGCGTATCCGCCTGCAGAGCTATGCAGTCGTCGACGCTCACGCCCACCTGGTCGACGAGGCTGTCGAGGATCCGCTGCGCCCGGTAGCCCGTGCTGGGCTCGGTCACCAGTGCGTAGGTGGCGTAGGCGATCGGGTTGTTGGCGGCGACGATGATGCCGGAGGGTGGGTTGAGGCTCTCGGGCATCTCTTCGAAAGGGATAAAGCCCCGCCATTCCGCCTCGCGATCCCAACCCTGAGAGGGCAGTCGGCCGGCGCCAGGCTTGCGGATGGGAATGAAGCCGGAGACGCGGAAACCGATATTGCCGTCGACGTCGGCGTAGGTCGCCGTCACGGCCGGGCTCGCCATCGAGCCCACCGCGAAGCGAAAGCCCTTCCAGTCCTGGCACTGGTTGAGGCGCATCGCCCAGCTGAGGCTGTCGACCTCGGAGTCAAAGCCGACCCAGCGCAGCGAGATCGGTGGCTGGCTGCCGGGCAGGGCGCCGCTGATGATGGGGCCCCGGCGGGTGACGAGGACGTCCTCGACCACCGGCTTCTTTCCGCGCACCAGGATCGTCTCGCGGAAGCGCACCGCGTCCTGCCAGCCACCCTGGTCCTCGAACTGAAGCGGGTTGTTGGGATTGAAACGCTCGATATAGAGGTCCTGGATCGAGACCTGGGCATTGGTTATGCCCCAGGCCACCCGCCGGTTGTGCCCGAAGGCGACAAATGGGGTGCCCAGGAAGGAGAGGCCGACCAGCTCGTCCTCGGGCGTCTCGAGCCGGACCTGGTACCAGGCGCTGGGCGTGGTCAGGGCGCCGTGGGGATCGTTGGCGAGGAGCGGCCGCCCGGTCTCGGTGCGGGACCCGTGCAGCACCCAGGAGTTGCTGCCCGCTCCCCAGGCGCTCAGCTGGAGCAGCTCCCGGGCTTCAGCGAGCTGCTCGAGGAGCTCGTCGCCGACCTCGGTCACCTCGCCGCCGGCGGCGGCAGCCCCGCCGACCCTGGGGTGACCCTCGAGGTACGCCGGGTCGAGGGCGGCGGTCAGCTCGGGGCCAAGCTCCTTCAGCATGCGCATCCTGATCAGCTGCGCCTCCCAGTTGCCCGCCTGGATGAAGCTCAGCAGTCGCGCCACCGCAAGTGAATCCTCCGGTTCCCAGGGCTCGGGGCGATGCCGGAGGATGGTGAATTCCGCCGCCAGCGGTCGGTCGTGCATAGCCGCGTTGACGCCTCCGCTGTATCCCTCCAGCAGACCGCGCACCTCGCCGCTGGCGTGGGTCACGTGCCACTCTGCCTCGGAGACGCGGCGCAACCCCAACCGGCGCATCAGACGATCCACGGGCAGGCCGCGCGCTCCGATCACCTCACTCAACCGCCCGGCGGCAATCCGACGGTGCAGCTCCATCTGCCAGAGGCGGTCCTGGGCCTGGGTGAACCCGATGCCAAAAGCGCCGTCTTGTCGGTCGCCCGCACGGATGTGGGGCACGCCCCAGCGATCGCGGCGGATCTCGATCGCCGCCGCCGGCCCATCGACCTTGATCTCACCTGAGGTGCGCGGCAGCGGTCGTCTGAAAATTAGCTGGTACGAACCCAGGACCAATACCACAAGTGCCACTAGGACTGCGCCCGCAGCCACCACGATTCCCATTGCTGTGAAAGATACCGGCGCCGGTTTGGCGGCCCAGGGCGGGTGGTGCTTCTAATATTGAGACCATGCAGCCCGAAGTCGTCATTTACAGCACCCCCAGCTGTACCTACTGCAATGCCGCCAAGCGCTGGTTCAAAGACCATGGCGTCACCTACACCGAGCACGACGTCAGCCGCGACCCGGTCAAGGCTACGGAGATGTACCGGCTCACCGGCCAGGGGGCGGTGCCGGTGATCCGGGTCGGCGGACAGGTGATGATCGGTTTCGACCCCCTGCAGCTGGCCAAGCTCCTCCCCGACGCCGACGACAGCAACGGCGGCGCCCCGACCCCGCAGAAGCTGTCGTTGGGGATGGCCGCCCAGTCCCTGACGCAGGATAAGGCCGACGAGCTGGGATTGCCATCGGCGTTCGGCGTCGTGGTCGGACCGGTGAAGCCGGGTGGTCCCGCCGAAGCCGCCGGGCTGCGCGAGGGCGACGTCCTCATCGGCATCGGCAGCTATACGCTGCAGAACCTCGCCCAGCTGCAAGGGGTGGTCGCGGCCAAAGGACTCGGGGACAGCATCGACCTGCACGTCTGGCGCGCCGGCGAAGAGTTCGACGCTACCGTCGAGTTCCCGCCCGAAGAGCCCGAGCCGGCCGCCGAGACTGCCACGCCCGGAGCGGGCGAGACCGCAGCCCCCGAAGCCGCCGCGCCCGACGCCGCCCCCGACGCCGGCTAGAGCGCTCCCGCCGGGCGTGCGCGACCGCTTCACCCCCGGCCATCTCCTTCTTGGTGGCCATCGCGGCAACCCCGCGGAGCACCCGGAGAACACCCTGGCGTCCTTCGCTTCCGCGATCGAGATCGGTGTGGACGTGATCGAGTGCGACGTTCACCTGACCACCGATGGGCGCCTGGCGGTGATCCACGACCACACGTTGGAACGGACGACCAACGGTACTGGCCTGGTCGGCGCCCGCTCGATGGCGGATCTGAAGCAGCTGGATGCGGGGGGCGGGGAGCGCATCCCAGAGCTGGTCGAGGTCCTCGAGCTGGCGCGGGGCAAGGTCGGTGTCGCCGTCGAGGTCAAGAACCTGCCGGTGAAGTACCCCGGCATCGAGGAGAAGCTGGTCGAGGCTCTGCGCCAGGCCAGGATGTCGAGGGACAGCGCCGCCGTCAGCTTCGACCACCGCGTCGTCAAGCGGGTGCGCGAGCTGGACCGGGACATCGTCGGCGGCGTGCTGGTGGCAGGCCGGCCGCTGATGCTGCCGGAGCTGCTGCGATGGGCGCACGCCGAGGTCTACTCTCCACACTGGAGTTTTGTCGACAGCGAGACGGTCGCCGAGGTCCACAGCACCGGCGCCGTCATCGGCGTCTGGACGGTGGACGACGCCGAGATCCTCGATCGCAGTCGCCGCCTTGGCGTGGACGCGGTCTACACCAACAGGCCAGGGCAGCTGAAGGCGCTCCTCGCCGAAAGCTGAGCCGGGCGCATGTCGACCTCAGGTATTGGTCGAGATCGCTGGTTCCAGGTGCCCGCGGAGGACCTCCTCGGCGGCCTCACGAAGCGCCGGGGCATTGCCCTCGTCGAGGGTGAAGACCCGGATCAGCGAGTTGCGCATCGGCAGCCGCGCCAGAATCTCGGCGCCCGCGTCGGGTCGGAGGCTGCCGTCGAGGGGGTCGAAGAGAAGCACGGCGTAGCGATCGGAGGCGGGATCGTGCGGTCGCGCGTCGAGGGCAGCGACGTCGACCTCGAAGGCCACCTCGCGAATGTCGGCGGGGAGCCGGTCGTGGATGCGCCGGTGCAGCTCCTCCCCGGTGAGACTGAACATCCCGGCCTCCCGCTGGCGCTGCTCGAAGACCGCCTCGTAGGCGAGGTGCCACTTGAGCTTGCCTCGCCCCGTGATCTGGGCCCACTCCCGCGCCAACCGGTGGCGGCGGCTGCCCTCGGGTTCCTGAGTCAGCCAGCGATCGACTTCGTTAAGCAGGTGCCAATCATTGAGGTGCAAATAAGCCTCGAGGTCGTCAAGAGGGTTGGCCCCGCCGAGCAGCTCGGTGATGGTGTCCTGGAAGATCTCGCGCATGTGGAGGTCGATCCTGCGGACGGTGCGGTGGTGGTACAGGTTGGTGTAGAGGTACATCCGCGAGTTGAGGAAGAGCAGCATCGCCTCGGCGCCATGCTGGTGCAGCGCCATCCCCGACGGAGACACGAAGGTGTAGTGGATGATGCGGCGCACGTCGACGGGCCCGATGCTGACGCCGCAGGCGTAGGCGTCGCGAGGGACGTAGTCCATGTTGTCGGCGGCGAACCCGCCGCACAGCACCGGCTTTAGCAGTTCCAACCAGCGCGGCGCCTCAAAACCGGGCAGCTCCTCCTTGGAGATGACGTAAGCGACCCACGCCGGGTCCACCGATTCGCCGGCGGTGAAGGGTCCGTGGGGGCTGGCTTCAAGACCCCGAATCAACGGCGCCAGGTCACCGGTGATGATCCGCTGGGAGATGGTCTCGTGGGTGATCCCGAATTGGGCCAGGTAGTGGTCGTCGAAGAAATGCCCGAAGGGGCCGTGCCCGATGTCGTGGAGCAGCCCGCCCAGTCGCATCGTCTCCTCGACCAGGAACTGGCTGGGCGTGTCGGCCGCCAGCTTCAGCGACGGGTACAGGTGCTCGGCCCAGATCCCGGCCAGGTGCATGGCCCCGATGGCGTGCTGAAAGCGAGAGTGCTCGGCGGCGGGAAAGACCCACCAGGCACTCTGCAGCTGGTGGATGCGGCGCGAGCGCTGCAGCCAGCGATGGTCGAGGATGTCCTGTTCGGCGGTGGTGACTCCCTCGCCTCGCTCGCCGCGCGGCGTCTTGGTGATCTGGACGTACCCGTAGATCGGGTCGGCCACCAGGTTGACCCGGGTGTACCGCGCCACGAACTCGGGATCAAGGGGGCGACGCGCGGATCGTGCCATCCGACGAGCCTAGCCGAGTCCCCGATTGGGTGTCATGCGGGTACCACGGAACCAATTGCGCAGGGGATCCGTCATACCCTGCAGGTGACATGGATGATGAAGCGCTACTGGAACAATGCCGGCGCGGCGATGGGGCGGCTTTCGAAGCCCTCCTCTTGCGACACCAGTCGGCCTTCTTCAGCCTCGCCATGCGAATCCTCGGCAACCACGAGGACGCCATGGACGCGCTCCAGGATTCGTGCATCAAAGCCTGGCGTGGGATCGGCGAGCAGCGCGGCGGCGCCTTCAGGAGCTGGATGAACAGCATCGTGGCGCGAACCTGCGTCGATCGGATCCGGGCGCGCCGCCCGACGGCGCCGCTGGAAGACGCGGATGATCGCGTCATCTCCCTGCCCGACCCTCAGCCTGGGCCGGAGTCGCTGGCGCTCAGCCGCGAGCGGGTGCGCGCGATCGAGGTCGCCCTGGGCCGGCTGAGCCCCGATCATCGTGCCGTGATCCTGATGCGCGACCTGAGCGGCCTGAGCTACGAAGAGATCGCGGCCAGCCTGGAGCTGCCCATCGGCACGGTGAGGTCGCGATTGGCCCGCGGCCGCAGTGGCCTCCAGGCTGAGCTGCTCAGCCTCGACCCCAACATCCTTGAGGCATTCGCCTGATGGCAACGCAACACCTCAAAAACGAGCAGCTCTCGGCCTACATCGACCACGCCCTGGCAAACAAGGACGCCGCTGCCATCGCCGGGCACCTGGACGGTTGCGCCGACTGCGTCAGCCGGATGCAGCTGCTGCGCGCCACCAGCCAGGCCGTGGCCAGCCTGCCCGAGGAGGAGTTGCCTCGACCGCTTGACTTCGGCTTCCTGCGCGACGGCGCTCCAGGCGTGGAGGAGCTCGGCTCTCGAGGTTTCGTCGCCCGCGTCATCCACGGGCGGCCGCCAACCTGGCTCCCGACTGCGGTGGCCGCCGCGGCAGTGCTTGCCCTGGTCGTCACCTGGGTTCCTCGCCTGGTGCCCGCGCGCGGGGGCCAGTCGCAGGCCACCGCCAGCGTGGCTCCCGCCACCCGCACCGAAGGTAGAGGAGCGTCGACACCGGGGGCGCTGTCCGTTGTTCCATCAGTCGCCCCGAATTCAGTCGCCCCGAATTCGTCGTTTCCAGAAGCCGCACGGAAGACGGTTGTCGGCCGCGACGGTTCGACAATCGCGCTGCTGGCCAACCCACCGAGCGCGACCACCGGGCACCCCGTCCAACTGTTGCTCCGGCTCGTCGGCGGGCCGCGCGGGACAGACCTGGCGCCACCTGGAATGGAGATTCTCGCCGGCCAGGGTCAGAGTCAGCTCCGTCTGGCCGGCTCGGAGGGGACCAGCCGGACGCTGCAGTCGGGTGAAGAGCTCGACCTCACTGTCGAGTGGAGCGCAGGCGCGCTCACCGGACCGCCGGCCGCCGGCACCTACTCGCTGATCGGTCGGATCTTCCTGAAGAACTCCACTGTCGTCGAGGTGCCGCTGACCTTCACCGTCAGCAGCTAGCCCAGCCGAACGTCGATCGAGCGCCGAAAACCCTCGGGGTCGCGCATCGGTCCGATCCGCACCCGGCGCGGCTCGCCCTTGGGGCCGGGGGCCCGGAGAATCAGCACGATCGTGGCCGCGCCCGAGAGGCGGCGCACGGCGCGGTCGGCGATCCCCTCCTCCATCAGCGTTGAGGCGACGTCAGCAAGATCGAGCGGACGCCACTCGGGTGGCTCGCCCGCGGCTGCGATCAGCAGGCGTTGATCGGTGAGCACATAGCGGCGGCGCCGGCCGCGAGGTCGCACCTCACGATCGCTGGCGTAGAAGAGGAAGAGCCCGATGCAGAACACCGCCAGCCCGACGGTGACAACCACCGATCGCGTCTCGAGCCAGGCCAGGGCGATGAAGACGATGCCGGGCAGCCACCAGATCAGGATGGTGCGAGCCTGCCAGCCGAGAACAACGCCGTCCGCCTCGGCGAGGATCAACTCCCCCGGCTGCAGCGGCACCGCCGCAGCAGTCTCCTCAAAGTTATCCGAGGGACTAAACCGGTCTCGATCCACGTTGTGGATTGTATGGACGCCATGCTTTTGGATCGAGTTGCGCCCGGTACCATTGGGGGCCTAGCGTTGGCAGCTATGAGCCAGCAGCCGGCACCCGCGGCCACCCCGGAGTTCGACTTCGAAGCAGCGGTCGCGGAGAACATCGACGCCCTCTATCGCGGCGCCCTGCGGATGACGCGCAAGCCCGAAGAGGCCGAGGACCTGGTCCAGGAGACCTGCCTCCGCGCCTACCGATTCCAGCATCAGTTCCAGCCCGGCACCAACTTCAAGGCCTGGCTGTTCAAGATCCAGACCAACCTCTTCCGGTCGCGGTATCGCAAACAGTACAACTCGCCCCAGAGCCTCGACAACACCGAGGAGTTCTACCTCTACCAGCACCTCGGCGCTGATGTTCAGCCCGCGGAAGACCCCGCAGCCGACGTGCTCGACAAGCTGGGCGTGGAGGAGGTCCGCAAAGCGATCGAAGACCTACCGCCGGCCTATCGCGAGACGGTGCTGCTGACCGACGTGGAAGGCTTCAGCTACAAGGAAACGGCGGAGATCCTGGGGGTACCGGTGGGGACTGTGATGTCGCGACTGCATCGCGGCAGGCAGCGCCTGCAGCAGAGCCTCTACGAGTACGCCAAAGAAAGTGGGGTGGTGGAATGACCGACAAAGGTTGCTACAGCTGCGACCAGACCATGGAGCGGCTGCACTCTTACGTCGATCGCGAGCTGAACGACTTCGAGATGGCCGAGGTCAAGAAGCATCTCGACGACTGCCCGCCCTGCGAGCAGCATTTCGAGTTCAACCTCCAGGTCAAGCGGCTGGTGCACACCAAAGGCTGTCCCGAGAAGGCCCCCAAGGCGCTGGTCGAAAAGATCCTCTCGAACTTCAAGCAAGCCTGACTTTCGCTGCGGTTAAATGAGAGAGAGCGGTCCCGAAGGACCGCCCTCTCCGCGGGGTGGGAAGTGAGCTAGCTGGCCGGCGAGGCCGGCGCCTGCAGGGTCAGCGTTGTCTGCCGAACCTTGCGGCCCCCGACGGTGCGGCGGCGGCGCGAAACGCGCGCCTTGGGGGTGCTCCGAGGGACGGTCTTCTTGGCCTCAGCCTGGACATTCTCGACACCGCGCTCGGCAAGGCCGAGGACGCTGAGCGAGTTTACGCGAAGCTCTTCGATGGCCGACTCGACCTGCTTGGTCACAGGGTGGATCTGGCGCTGGCTGGTGGTCGCGAGCTTGCTGCCGCGACGCTCGGCCCGCTTGAGCCAGTTCTGCTGCTTTTGGGGGCTGGTGACGAAATCAACAGCCAGCGCAGCGGCGCCGATGGATGTGTAAAGAGTCTCTCTAATCACGTGGAACCTCCTAACCTTCTTGATCGTGGTGTAGGTCATTTATAACACACTGCGTCATAGCACTCAACCACAGTGCGTCATGGGTTGACGCGGTGCGCTACGGTCCGGCCAGTTAGCCGGTGGAGATGTCCGCGGCGCCCAGAATCGCAATAATCACGTCGTCCATCCGGGCTCCTTTGACGAGGTACCCGACGGCTCCCGCGGCCAGCATCTCTTCGACGCTGTCCCGGTCTTCGTAGGCAGAGAAGGCGAGGATGCGCGTGGCAGGGCTCACGCGGCCAATTCCGCTGGCGGCGTGGCTGCCTCCGCCGCCCGGCATCTTGACATCCAGGACGGCCACCTCGGGCTGGTAAACGCCGGCCATGATGATGGCCTCTTCGGCGTCAATAGCGACCCCGACCAGCTCCAGGCCCGGCTCATCCTGGATGAGGTCAGCGAGCGCCTCGCGCAGCACCGCCGAGTCCTCGGCCACCAGCACCTTCACGGCGCTCATAGGGCGGCCATCTCCTCGGGGCGCGCCGGCTCCATCGAGCGTGGGCCCTGGGGCCGGTTGGGCACCCACAAGCTGATGGTCGAGCCGACCCCGCTTGTGGACTCGGCCTTGAGCCAGCCACCGGCGCCCTGGGCGCGCTCGCGCATGGTGCGAAAACCAAGATGCCCGCCTTTGGCCGCGGTGGCATCCGCGGCTGAGAAGCCAACCCCGTCGTCGCGGATGCGAACCAGCACGCCGGCGTCGTCCTCGCTAATCGAGATCACGACCTTGGACGCGTGGGCGTGCTTACGAACATTGCTGAGCGCCTCCTGGATGACGCGGTAGATAAGCACCCGCACCGCCGGTTCGGGCTCCGTGTCCACCTCGGCTTGGAGTTGGCACTCGAAGCCGACCTCGGTCTCGAACTGCTCCAGCTTCATCCTCACCGCCGCCGCCAGACCGTAGCGGTCCAGGGTCGGCGGGCTGAGGTCGAAGATCAGGGCGCGCAGCCGCACGATCGCCTGCTCGACGGTAGCCTCGGCGCCGTCGGCGACAGCAAGCTGGCCAGGGTCCTGTAGCCGGCGCCGCAGCAACCCCAGGCGCACCGCCACTGCGGTCATGACCTGGACGACGTCATCGTGGACGTCCTCGGCGATCCGGCGGCGCTCGTCCTCCTGGGCGGCCCGGGCCTCGCCTTCAGCCTCTTGACGGCGACGGCTCTCGGCCATGAGCATCAGCGCCTGGACGCGGGCGCGACGGGAGACGTCGCGGAGCCGCCCCACGACCATCCCCACCAGCGCCAGCGCGAGCATCGCAGGGATCACGGCGTCGGTCAGCGCATTGGTGGTGCCGAGGCTGCCGCTGGCGGCAAGGATGAGCGCCCCGATGGGGGCCGCGATCAGTCCCATGGCCAGCCCCATCAGGAGCCCGTCGAGCCAGCCCGCCACCAGCACCGGCACGATCGCCAGGAAGAGGGCGCCTCCGCCTACCAGTCCAGCCAGGGGCGCCAGCAGGAGCACATAGGCGGCGAATACGGCGGCCATGGCAACTACCCGGAAGACCGGGTCGTTGTTCATCCTTCCCATGCCACTCACCATCTTTGGATCTCCTGTGCAGTCCCCAGGACGACATTCACAATAGCCATCCGACTGAGACTTCCCGACGCAGACCTGTCACAGGTGGCCTAAGCGCTGGTGACAGGAATTGGCCGCACCAGGGTGGTCATTACCGCGCTGGTTTGTAAACTCCGCACTATGGTTTTCGATTCGCTGGCGGCGTTGGTGCCGAAGGCGGGGCTCGAAACCAGTGCAGAGGTGGTTGGCGAATATGCCTCGGACTGGTCTTCGAACGCCATCCTGCGCGGGCTTCGCGGCGCGCTGATACCGCCCGCGGCGGTGCTCCGACCGGCCAGCGCTGAAGACGTGGCGAGGGCGCTTCAGTGGGCCTCGCAGGAGAAGGTTCCAGTCGTCACCGCGGGCGGGCGTTCGGGCGTGTCCGGCGGGACGGTCACGGCGAGTGGCGATCTCCTGATCGATATCCGCGCCCTGGACCTCGTCCTCGAGCTCGACGAGGTCAGCGGCATCGTCCATGTCCAGGCCGGCGTGCTGGGAACGGACCTGGAGGCCTGGCTCAACCAGCGCGGCCACACCCTCGGCCATTTCCCGCAGTCGGTGGCGCTGTCGACGGTCGGCGGATGGATCGCGGCTCGCAGCGCCGGCCAGCTCTCCAGCGGCTACGGCGCCATCGAGGACCTCCTCGTCGCGCTCAGCGTCGCCCTGCCCGACGGCAGCCTGGCGACGTCACGTCTGGTGCCGCGGACGGCGGCGGGGCCTCAGCTTTATCAACTCTTCCTGGGAAGCGAGGGCACCATGGGCGTCGTCACCGAGGCCTGGCTCCGCGTGCGCCGCCAGCCGGAGATGAGGGAGATGGCTTCGCTGGCCTTCGCGAGCTTTAGCGACGGCCTCGCCGCGGCCCGCCGGATGGCCCAGTCGGGCGCCCTGCCCGACGCGCTCCGCGTGTACGACGAGAGCGACACCGGCATCGTCTTCCGCTCGCTCGAGCCGGCGCCCACCGGGGTCACCGGGCTGATGGTGGTGGAGGGCGACAGCGGCTTGGTGCCAGCGAGGCTGAGCCGGGCGTTGGAGCTGGCCCTGGCCCAGAAGCCAGGGCAAGACCTGGCCGGCCACTGGTGGGAGCACCGCAACGACGCCGTTCTGACCTATAAGGAGGTGCTTTCGGGCAAGCTGCTGGGAGCTGACGTCGCCGCCGACACGATCGAAGTCGCCGGGGTGTGGTCGCGGGTCGATGACCTCTACGCGGCCGTAGGCAACGCCCTGGGAAAGACGTCGGAGCTGGTGGGATGCCATTGTTCCCATGTCTACGAGACCGGCTGCGCCCTGTATTTCACCTTCCTCGTTCGGGCGGAGGACCGCGAGGCGGTCCTGCTCCAGACGTGGGCCAATGCCCTCGACGCCGCCATCGAGGCCGGCGGCACCATCAGCCATCACCACGGCATCGGACAGCTCAAGAGCCGGTGGCTGGCGCGCGAGCTCGACGGCTTCGCGCCCTACCTGGGCCGGATCCAGGAGATGTTCGATCCCGCCGGCGTGATGAACCCAAGAACCCTGCGCGCCTGATGGAGCTGACCTTCTTCGGCACCGGCGCCGCATTTGCCGGTGACGCGTTCAACGCGGCCTATATCCTCGATCGCCGGGTGGTGGTCGACGCCGGCGCGCCGCTCCACGTCCTGATGCGTCGCACCGGCCACCATGTCGGCGACCTGGAGGCGGCAGTGATCACCCATCAGCATGCCGACCACACCTTCGGGCTGCCCCACCTGATGGCGACCCGGGCCATTGAGACGCCGGAAGCTCCACCCTTCACAATCGCGGGTCCGCCCGGGTTCGAGCGCTATATCAGCGACCTCTTCCAGCTCGCCTGGGGCGATCGACTGCACCAGATCGTGTGGAAGGGGCTGCGACCTAACTTCATCGACATCAGCCCCGGCGAGACCGTCGACGTGGCCGGCTTCCGGGTCCACGGTGAGGAGATGGATCATGTCCGCGACATCCCCTGCCTCGGCTACGGCTTCGAGAAGGAGGGCATCCGGCTGGCGTATTCCGGCGACACCGGGGTTGGCGCCGGGCTTGACGCCCTGATTGACGCTGCCGACCACGTCCTGCTGGAGATGACGGGGGTCGAGGACGACGCCAGCCACATGTCGCGGGCCTCGGTCGAGGCACTCGTCAGCGCCAACCCCAACAAGAGCTTCTACTTGACCCATCTCAACCGGCGTTGGGACGACAGGCCGGTGCCAGGCGCCGTCCTGGCCACCGACCTGGAGACAGTCGAGCTGACCGCGCCGGCCTAGGTCGCGAGCCGGGCCCGGCGCGGCCACAGCAGCTCGCGAACGATCACCCGCCGCACCTTCCGCCAGGCGTCGTCGGCACGACGGCTATCCGCCCGCACAATGCCGTCGGGTCGGTAGCACCACTGGCTGTAGGCACCGCCCAGGTCGCTGATCTCGCTGGCAACGCCAGGTAACGCCGCAGCCAGCCGCTGAGCGAACTCGATCGGAGTGTCGGTGGGACGGCGCGGCCGGCCCAGGCGCGCAGCCAGCCAGCCGAGCCGGCGCCAGGCCACCTCCGGGTTGCGCAGCCGCCGAGGCCCGCGCGCCACCAACAGCCCGACCAGCACCAGCATGACCAGGACGCCGACGGCGCCCGCCACGAACGCTGTCACCAGCTGGCCCAGCACCGGTGTGGCCGCGGGTCGGCGCGACTGGAGCGCGGGCGGCGGAACGGCGGCGGCGGTCGGCGCGACGACCGCGGGGAAGGTGTCGATGGCGGGGTCAAACGCCTGCCGCGAGAGGGTCGGGTAGATCGGGTCCGGGGTGGGCTCGAAGGGTACCCAGCCGTACGAGGGGAAGAAGACTTCGACCCAGGTGTGGGCGTCGGAGGCGCGCACCAGGTTGGGCGTCGTCGTGGTGGCGCTGGTGCGAGGGCGGGGCACGTCCTGCGGAGCCTCCGAGGCGCCCGGGCCATAGCCGCTGACCAACCGCACCGGGATGCCCAGGCCACGCACCATCTCGCCCATCGCGGAGGCGAAATACTCGCAGTAGCCGACGTGGCTGTTGAAGAGGAAATAGATCACCGGGTCCTGGCCGCTGGGTGGCGTGGAGACCTGGAGGTTGTACTTGAGCTTGGTGCGCAGGTACGTCTCGATGACCTTGACCCGGTCGTACGGCGTGGTCTGGCCGGCGACGACCTGGGTCGCCAGCGCGGTGATGCGGTCGTCAACCGCGCTCGGACCGGCGAGCTGGCCCAAGCCGGGCACGATGTCGGTTACCGAGGCTGGGTAGTTGGCGCCGGCGCTGCGCAGCTGGGACTCGGTCGCAACCGAGACGGTGGCGTCGACGGTGTAGGTCGCGCCCGTCCCACCCTGGCCCCTGGCGTAGGCCCCGGCGACCGATCCTACGGGCAGGCCGGTGCCAAGGCCGCCGGTGGGGCGCGCACCTCTGACCTGCGCCGGGATGCTGGCGAACAGCGGGTCCCCGGGCCAGAAGATGGTGTTCTGCCCCGATCCCAGGGTCTTGATGGTGGCTTGCACCGTGTGGCGGGCCACGTAGGGGTCATGCGCCAGCGTCTGGCCAGACGGCACGTTGGCCAGATTGTCGACCCACGAACCCGGCGCCCAGGCGCCGTTGCGGTCGGCGTAGAGGTCGATACCTCTGAGGTAGGTGGTACGCGGGAAGTTCGTGGTCACCTCCATCACCGGCGTCAGGCTGCGCGACAGCGTCCCGCCCGGCTGCACCCTCTCGCTGTAGCCCGTGGCTGCCAGCGAACCACCGGGCACCTGGCGCACCAGCGGCAACTGACCGCCACCGACCGCGTCGATGCTGCCGGAGAAGAAGCGAGGGCTGATGTCGGTGGTGTTCAGCCGGGGAATGAGGCTCGCCGCCACCAGCATCACGACCAGCGCTCGGCTGCCCTGGATGCCAACGCTTGAAGACAGGCCAGGCGCGGTCGCCGCGCCCCACCGATGCTCGACCCGGACCACGGTGTGACGCAGCAGCAGCAGCCCGGCCATCACCATCCAGGCCACCACCAGGAAGGTGAGGGCGTTCTGACCGGGGTCGTCCAGGACTTCGAAGCCCAGCACCACCGCCATCGGTCCCAGCCCCAGGGGGGCCTGGCCGCGGTGTAACACCCAATACCCGGCCCAGGCCACGCTCAACCAGGTCCCCGCGACGATGGTGACCAGCAAGGCGGTGGAGAGATCACTGGCGATTGATAGGACCCAGGTCCTGAAGTCGGTGGCGATCTCGCCTGGGTCGCCAGAGTGGTGCGCGGTTGACAGAAACAGCAGCAACACCATGGCGACCTCGATCGCGAGCCAGTAGGTCACCCCGCGCGGCGCCAGCCTGGCCAGGGCGGCGACGAAGATGGCCCCCACAATCGCCACCGGGATCACAGCCTCTGACCCCGGGACCCAGTGGGAGCCGGCCACCGCCGCCGCCGTGGTCCAGGCCAGCAACACCACCAGGAGGTCGGCAAGCAGGCCTTCGCCAGGGCCGGCGAGGCGCACCCGCGGGGACCAGCCGGCAGCGATAGTGCTCATATCGCCGCTGCCATGGGCTCCCGGGCGGCCCCGCCGGCGGCAGGGCGACGCCTGAAGATCTCGTCGTCAGCGGTGAGGCTCCACCACGAGGTCTGCTCTCCCAGGGTTCGTGGCTCGGGCGCGGTTGCGGCGGCGCCGCCAAACGATTGGGCGTCGAGGTAGAGGACGGCGTTGGAGCGGCTGCCGCCGAGCCCCACCCGGGCCAGCCAGTCGACCCAGGCGCCGGCGAGGCTGGGCGTGACCACGACCAGGCTCTGCCGGCCGCGGCTGGATGCCAGCCCCTGGAGCAGCGCCTCCAGGCTGAGCCCGCCATCGGCGTCGGCCTCGGCCAGGAAGTCAAGGATTCGGTGTAGCTGCTTGCCGCCCCGAGCGGGCGGGATGATGGTGCGCCGCGCGTCGTTGCAGGCAAGCCCGACGGATTGGTTGTGGCTGAGACCCAACACCGCCAGCGAGGCCGCCAGGCTGACGGCGTACTCCAGGGTCGACTCTGGGGGCTCACCCAGGTGCGCGCTGGTCCGCAGGTCGAGGACCACGATCAGGTCAGAGCCCTCGTACTTCTCGAAGCTCTTGCTCATGGGCCGCCCGAGCCGCGCTGTCGACGGCCAGTGGATGCGGTTGAAGCCGTCTGCCGGGTCGTATTCGCGGATCCCCGAGGCATCGGGCGGGGCGTCGACGAAGCGGCCCATGGCGATGGTGTCGCCGAGGGTATGGGAGGCCCCAGGTAGGAAGCGGGTGACGTCGACCAGGCGCGGATAAACCGTCACGGATGAACCCGCAGGCACCTCCACGGTCCGCTGGAAGAGTCCAAAGGGGTCGCCGGTGACGAGCCGGGTTGGGCCCATCTGGTAACGTCCCCGGCTGATGAACCGCCCCTGGGTGCGCCAGGTCAGCTCACGCTGGCGCCCCACGCTGATGGCCCGACCGGCGTCGTAGCCGGGGATGCTGGAGCCGTCGAGAACCTCCACCCAGGGAAGGGACACCATGGCCGGGTTGCTGACCGTGAGAACCTCGACAAAGTCCTCGCCCACCTCGTAGGCGCCGCCCGGCGCCGTGCGGCTGATTGCCAACTTTGCGGTGCCGAGTCGCGTCCAGAGCCAGCTCACCACCGCCAGCAGGACGGCGAAGTAGAGCATCACGAAGGCGAGCTTGGTCGCGGTGAGATAGGCGAAGAACAGAAGGACCAGGATGCCGACGACGAAGAGGCTGCGCCGGATCCGGACGGACACGGCTAGGCCAGCGTCGCGGGCCGTGACTGGGGAACTGGCTCGGAGTCGATCAGTTTGCGGAGAAGGCTGTCCGGGCCGGCGCCTCGGATCTCGGCGCTGGGCTTGAAGACCAGGCGGTGGGCCAGCACTGCCACGGCCAGTGCCTTTACATCATCCGGGATGACGTAGTCGCGTCCATCCACGACTGCGCGCGCCTGGGAGAGCCTGAGGAGCGCGATCGATGCCCGTGGGCTGGCGCCCAGACTCAGGTCGGGATGGTCGCGGCTGGAGGCCACCAGCCGGACGATGTACTCCTTGACCTCGCCCGCCACGTCGACGGTGGCGACCGCCTGCTGAGCGTCGCGGATCTCGTCTTCGCCGGCGACCTCCTTGAGATCTTCAAGAGGGTTGGAATCCTCAAATCGCTCCAGCATCTCGACCTCGGCGCGGGGGGTCAGGTACCCCAGGCTGATGCGCAGGCTGAACCGATCCAACTGGGCCTCGGGAAGGGGGAAGGTGCCGGCGAATTCGATGGGGTTCTGCGTCGCCAGCACCATGAAGGGCGCGTACAACGGGTGAGTCACGCCGTCCAGGGTGACCTGACGCTCCTCCATCGACTCCAGCAGGGCAGACTGGGTCTTCGGGGTGGCGCGGTTGATCTCGTCGGCCAGCAGCACGTTCGCGAACACCGGCCCGGGGCGGAACTGGAAGCCACCTTTGGCGGGGTCGTACATGTTGATCCCGACCACGTCCGAGGGGAGCAGGTCGGGCGTGAACTGGATCCGGTCGAAGCGACCGCCGATGCTGCGCGCCACGGCCTTGGCCAGGGTGGTCTTGCCGACCCCCGGCACGTCCTCGATGAGGGCGTGGCCCCGAGCCAGCAGGCAGACAACGGCCAGGCCGACCTGGTCGTTCTTGCCGACCAGGACGCGGTTGATGTTGGCGATCAGCGCCTCGCCCAGGGCGCCGGCACGGGCGAGGCCCTCGCTATCCGGTTGCGGCGCTTCCCCCGTGCCGCGCCCGGGGTCAGCCGCCTGAGCTCTTGCCACGATTGGCCTTGCGTCGCGGGGCTCGGAAGCGCTGTTCGATGAGCCCGGCGGTGTACCCACCCAGGGTGGAGAAGAAGAGCTGAGGAATGTCGGCGGCGAAGACCCGGTCGACCCGCATCGGGCCAAGGCCCAGCGGGCCCACGACCTTGACCAACTGGAGCTCGTGGAAGAAGGTGACGACGAAGCTGATCAGGATATAGACGACCGCCACCAGGGGGCCGTTGAGGACGCCGTATTTCGGCTCGATCATGCCGGCGGTCAGCCCACCCGCGTACATCGCAACCACGCTGATGGCGAAGTAGGCGCCGGACTGCGAGGCCAGGGCGCCGCCGGGGGCTTGCACCAGGGCGCCAAGGACGAGGTAAACCGCCATCGCGACCACGATCCCGGCAGCGACCGCCGGGTAGTTGATACGGCGGAAGAAGGCGGGGTCGCCCTTGATCTCGATTCGCTTGGCGTCGGTGCCCACGCGCCCTTGCCCTCCCCGCCTGGCCGTCGGCTGACTCATCTGGACAGGATAGCGGCCCGGAATGCCACCAGCGGCAAAAGGAACGCGGAATGAAGCCGGAATCGCTGTTCTAGAGCTTCTCGAAGCGCTGGACGTCGAGGACGAAGACGATGGCGCCGCCAACCTCAACCTCAACCGGGTAGGGCACGAACATCTCGCCCGGCTCCACCACCGGGGGAAGCGGGTTGAGGAACTCGGTGCGGCTCTTGCTGCGGTTGCGGAGCACGTCCATGACGATGTCGACCTGGGCTTCGGAGCAGCCGCAGAGAAGGGTGGCGTTGCCTTTCTGCAGGAAGCCCCCCCGGGAATCGAGACGGGTGGTGGGAATGCCCTTGTCGGCAAGGGCTTCGGTCGCCGTCCCGGCGTCGTCCCCGTGCATGATCGCCACCACCATTTTCATGAAGCTTTCCTTATCCCTTTGGCTGATGCCCGGACAAGGGTAACGGACAAGGCTTCAGCGGCGACGGCGTCGGGGTCGGCGGCCGCGTCGATGACGTGGTATCGCCCTGGATCGCGAGAAGCGAAATCGAGGTAGCCGTCGCGCACGCGGGTGTGGAAGGTGATGTCCTCCTGCTCCAGCCGGTCCGGCCGGTGACCGCTTTGCTCGGCCTGGCGGCGCAGCCCCGACTCGGCGGGCAGGTCGAGCAGGATGGTGAGGTCCGGCTTAACCTTCAAGACCATCTGCATCGCCATCAGCACCTTCAGCTCCAGGCCCCGACCGACGCCCTGGTAGGCGAAGGTGGAATCGACAAAGCGATCGGCAACCACGATGTCGCCTTTGGCCATCCGGGGGATGATCACCTCTTTGAGGAGTTGAGCCCGGGCCGCGGTGTAGAGCGACGCCTCAGCCCATGCCGCCAGGTCGTGGTGCTCGACGCTGAGCAGGATCTCCCGAACCTTCTCTCCCAGCGCAGTTCCGCCCGGTTCCCGAACGCTGGTGACCGGCAGGCCCTCGGCTTTTAGCGATTCGGCCAGCCGCGCCGCCTGGGTCGTCTTACCTGACCCCTCGACCCCCTCGAAAGTGACAAGCAAGCCGCGCATTCCGCGCGAATCTTACCCGCCGGCGGCTGCTTGAACGGTGTCGACCATGAGGTCCGCCGCCGCGCTGTCATCGAGGCGCTCCTCAGTCAGCCTTCGCCACGTCCAGAAGTCGAGCGCCAGGGCAGCGGCGGCTCGGGCAGCTTTCAAACGCGTGCCCTTCGTCGTGAATGCGGCCGCCAACGTCTGCGCGAGTTCCCCCAACCGCGCGTCCATCGTGCCCTTGAGGACCGCATCTAACGCCGGCAGGAGATGACGATCGCGCTGGAGGTTGGCGACCATCGGCGCATTCGCCCCGTACCACCCGTACAGGCTCGCCAGGACCGCGCGTAGCCGATCGCCCGGGTCCTCGATCGCTAGCGCCGGCGCTGGATCCGGATATGGATGTGTCGCTCTCCAGTGACTCGAGCAGGCCGCGAAGAGCTCACTCTCGTCTGGGAAGTGGTTGTAAACCGTGAGGCGCTGGACGCCGGCGCGCCGGGCGATCTCGGCTACCGTGGTGCGAGCCGGGCCCACCTCCTGATGGAGCGCCGAGGTCACCGCGACGATGCGCAGCCGGGTCTGATCCTGGTGCTCGGCGCGGGCTTTGAGCATGTACTTTCGCTTTTGATTTGACATGGCGTTCATTCATCATATAGTTTATGGTATTTCACA
The DNA here is from genome assembly GCA_036824145.1 of Candidatus Dormiibacterota bacterium. Classification (GTDB taxonomy): domain Bacteria; phylum Chloroflexota; class Dormibacteria; order DASZGP01; family DASZGP01; genus DATMMS01. The sequence continues at coordinate 17,899 of DAITAT010000007.1, read as the reverse complement.
AAACGTGCTGTTTAGCGAAAGGAGCGAGAGATGAAGACGACTTTGGCCGCCCACCCTGACCCGGCAGCAGCGGACACCCTTGAGTGTGGTTTGAGATGACTCGATTTGCTTTCGCCACGTGGGACGGCGGGGGTAACGTTCCACCGGCCGTCGGCGTGGCGCAGGAACTGGTCTCGCGGGGTCATGACGTTCTCTTCATCGGATATGAAATCCAGCGGAAACGCTTCGAGGGGCAGGGATTCAAGTTCAACGCGCTTCGGCGGAGTGGACTCTTTGACATCTACCGAGCGGGCGAACCCGCCCAACGCGTGGCCGGGCTAATCGACAACGTGTGGGCCTGTTCCGAGCACCTCGACGACGTCCCTGACGCCCTTGCCGGAAACTCCCCTGACGTCCTGGTCGTCGACTTCATGATGCAGGGCGCACTGGCCTCGGCGGATCGTCTTGCTGTGCCCGTCGCAGTCCTGGCGCACTCCTCCATAGCAGGGCTGATCCCGCCGCCCGAGTCGCCAATGGGAGCGGCGCGGTTGGCCGCGACAAACCGTCTTCGAGCGACGGCAGGCTTGGCAGCAATGACGCGCCTGAACGAAGCTTGGGTCGGCTATCTGACGTTGGTGACGACCATCCCCGCCCTGGATCCAGCGGCCGCAGGGGCGGCCAGTTGCGTCCGCTACGTTGGCCCTCTCTTCGAGCGCTTTTCTGATGCGCCCTGGGATTCGCCCTGGGATGCCGACGACGATCGCCCCCTGGCACTCGTCAGCTTTACAACGACCCGGCTCTGGGACCAAAGCGGTCGCATCCGCAACACCCTCGAGGCGCTCGCCGGTGAGCCCGTTCGCGTGCTGGTATCAGCGCCTCAACCGCTGGACGTCGGGCCCGTGCCGGCCAACGCCGCGGTTCGAGGATTTGTGCCGCACGAGGTGGTGCTGCCCTCGGCCACTGTTACCGTCACCCACGCCGGGCATGGAACCGTGGCAGCGTCGCTGGCACATGGAGTGCCGCTGGTGGCCCTGCCCAACCCGGCGGCAGATCAGCCCTTCCTGGCGGCAACCCTCCAGCGGCTCGGGGCTGGCCTTGCGCTGGACGGCGATTCGCCGCCCGAGGCCATTAGAACCGCAGTCCAAGAGGTGACGCGGCGGCCTTCGTACGCAAGCGCTGCGCGAGGGCTCGGAGACGCGATCCGTGCCGCGCCCGGAGCTGCCGGCGCTGCCATCGAGCTGGAACAGCTCGCCTTGACCGGCGCCGCAGCCCTCTAGGGCTCGGGGCTACTCGACCTCGTAGATCCGTTCGAGGGCGCTGCGCACCTGTTCGGCACTGTTGGTGCGCAGCACTTCGACGGGGGTGCCGTGGGCCTCGGCCTGCTGGATCGGCGAGTCCTTGCGCCGGTAGTAGTTCTTCAGCGTCAGCACCAGGTCGGCAGCCTCGGGGTGATGGAGGATCTTGACCGGTAGGCCGAGGTCGCGCACGGTCTGCTCGACGTGGCTGCGACTGACGCCATATGGGAAGATCGCCATCGGCTGATAGGCGCTGCCGACGCGTCGCGGGGTCGCGGGGCGCCCCGCGGTAGCCGGACGGCGGGCGCGCTCCTTGCCGTTGCCCGCGGCATTGTCGATCTGGGTCACCACTGAGCCGTCGGGCCGGCGGATACGAAGCTGGGGCGGCTTGAACTGGCCGCGAAGGGCTAGGTCAACGACCTCGTCCATCGGCGTGTGCACCACCAGCTGCTGGCGCTCCTGGATCTCCACCAGGACATCGAAGGTCGGAGGCGCCTTGCGCTCCTGCACCGACTTCTGGCTGCCCCGGCGCCTGGCCTCCTCGTCGCCCAGGGTGACAGTTTGGATGCCGCCCAGAAGGTCGTTCAGGGTTGGGTTGACGAGCAGGTTGTCGAGGCTGCGACCGTGGGCGGTGGCGATCAGCTGCACTCCCCTCTCGGCGATGGTGCGGGCGGCCTGCGCCTCCAGCTCGGTGCCGATCTCGTCGATGACGATGACCTCGGGCATGTGGTTCTCGACGGCCTCGATCATGACCGCGTGCTGCAGCGTTGGGGTGCTCACCTGCATCCGCCGCGAACGCCCGATGCCGGGGTGCGGGATGTCGCCGTCGCCGCCGATCTCGTTGCTGGTGTCGACGATGACGACGCGCTTGGCCATCTCGTCGGCGAGGACGCGGGCGCACTCCCGAAGCATCGTTGTCTTGCCGACCCCGGGACGGCCCAGCAGCAGGATCGACCGCCCGCTCACGACCAGGTCCTTGATCAAGTTGATGGTGCCGGTGACGGCGCGGCCAACGCGACACGTGAGCCCGACGATGTCGCCCTGCCGGTTGCGAATGGCCGAGATGCGATGCAGGGTGCGAGCAATGCCGGCGCGGTTGTCATCACCAAAGGCGCCGACGCGCTGGGCGACGTAATCCAGGTCGGCGGTGGCGACGATCTCGGCGCCGAGGATCACCTCGGAGTCGGTGAAGCGCGCCTCGGGTTGCCGCCCCAGGTCCATGACGATCTCGAGCAGCTCGTCCCGGCCCTCCATGGCAGCCCGGGCGGCGTCCCGGATCGGCGGCGGCAGGGCGCCGAAAAGGAGGTCGAGCTCAGCGTTCCAGTCCTCGTGCTCGGCCATCAACCGCGAACCACGGCGCCGAACACCGGCGCCATCGCCTTCTCCTTCTTCGGAACCCGAACGCGCGCGGCGACCTTGACTCTCAGCTCTCGCACCAGCAGGTCCTGGCCGGCGAGCGCTTCGAAGCCGGCGTCCTGCAGCACCCGCGTGGTCAGGGTGTCGTAGTTGCGCACGTTGCACCAGACCGCGCCCGGGTGGCCGCCGAGGTCACGCATGGCGCGGGCGACCAACAACTCCTGCAGCTCGCCTTTGGGACTGGCGTCAGCATTGGCCATCATCGAGATGGTGTGCGGACGGCTGGGGGGCCCCGGCTCGATCCCCAGCCAGCCGACAACCTGGCCACCACGCTCGACCACCAGGCTACGCGACGAACGCCGGCCGAACCGCTGCATTCTCTCGCTGAGGTGGAGCGCGCGCCATTGGTCGAAGTCCGGCGCTTCCACCTGAGAGACGGCCTTGGGCGTGGTTGACAGGTAGAGGGTGAACAAACCCAGCCCATCCTTGCGCCGGGCGGCGCGAAGGCCAGGGACGTCGCTGGCCGCGGGCGAGGCCTGCGCCGTGGGACGGAAGAAGACGCGATCGTTGGCGTAGCGCACAAAGCCGTGGGCCTTGAAGCTTTCGGCCACCGCATGGCCGTCGGGGATGCGCACATAGATCCTGGTGACGCCACGACCCAGGGCCTCAGCACAGAGATGGTCGATGAGCGCGCCTCCACCGGTGCCCGACAGCTCCGATGAGAGCGACAGGTTGAGCACCCGGACGGCCTCGACCGCGTTGCGGGCCACCGGGTTGTCGCTGGAGCTGAGGCTCTCAGCCTGGATAAAGCCCATGACCTTGCCCTTCTCCTCGAGCACGTAGAGCATGTCGGTTGGTATCGAGAGCGGGAGCAGCGAGCTGAGGGTGCGGGTGACCATCTGCCACAGCCGGATTGGATGCGTGGCCCCCTCCCCCGCAAGCGCCGTTTTCAAGCCCTCGTTGTAGATCTGGTCGATGCTGGCCAGGTCGGTGACCTGGGCGCTGCGAATTTCCACCTAGAGCGCTGCCTGCTGGGCTCCCTCGCGCCCGGCATCGGCGACGTCGTCGAGGAAGACCTGGTGGAGACGATCGTCGCCGGTGAGCTCGGGGTGGAAGGTCAGCGCCGTGATGTGCCCCCTCCGGATCGCCACCGGGCTGCCGCCGACCGACCCCAGCACCTCGACATCGGCGCGGATGTCCTCCACCAGCGGGGCCCGGATGAAGACCCCTCTGAAGGGTTCGTCCAGGCCCTCGAGGACGACGTCGGCTTCGAAGCTCTCAGGTTGGCGCCCGTAGGCGTTGCGCCTGACCGTCACCGGCAGCAGGTGCATCGACTCCTGGTCGGGTAGGCCGTCGCGGACCTCGTCGGCAAGCAGGATCAGGCCGGCACAGGTGGCCAGTGCCGGTAGGCCCGCCTGGAGACGGCGCTGCAGTGGTTGCTGCAGCTCGAACTTGCGCAACAGCTTGTCCATGGTGGTGCTCTCACCGCCGGGGAGGACGACGCCGTCGAGGTCCTCGAGCTCCTCGGGGCTGCGCAATGGGATCGCTTCGGCGCCGAGCCGCTGGAGCGCCTGGATGTGCTCCCGGAAGGCGCCCTGCAGGGCGAGGACACCTATCCTCGGTGCGCTCATCGCCTCGGTCCCCTGCCAGGAATCACCAACCGCGCGAGGCGAGCAGCTCCTCCTGGGGAATAGCGCCGATCTCGAGACCCTTCATGGCCGCGCCCAAACCCTTGCTGGCCTCAAGGATCTTGTCCGGTTGGTCGAAGTAGGTGGTGGCGGCAACGATCGCCTTCGCCATCTTGAGAGGCTCCTCGGACTTGAAGATGCCCGAGCCGACGAAGTTGCCCTCGCAGCCGAGCTGCATCATCAGCGCGGCGTCGGCCGGAGTGGCGATGCCGCCGGCCGAAAAGTTGACCACCGGCAGCTTGCCCAGGCGGGCGGTCTCGGCCACCAGCTCGTAGGGCGCCTGCAACTCCTTGGCAGCGGTGTAGAGCTCCTCTTTGGCCATCCCCTGGAGGCGCCGGATCTCGGCGCTAACGGTGCGCATGTGGCGGACCGCCTCGACCACGTTGCCGGTGCCGGCCTCGCCCTTGGTGCGGATCATGGCAGCGCCCTCGTTGATGCGCCTGAGCGCCTCGCCGAGGTTGCGGCAGCCGCAAACGAAAGGCACGGTGAACTGCCACTTGTCGACGTGGTTCTCCTCGTCGGCCGGCGTCAGCACTTCGGACTCGTCGATGAAGTCGATGCCGATCTCCTCGAGCACCTGGGCCTCCACGAAATGCCCGATGCGGCACTTGGCCATGACCGGGATCGTAACCGCGGCCTGGATCTCGGCGATCAGCTGGGGGTCACTCATCCGGGCCACCCCGCCATCCTTGCGGATGTCAGCGGGGACGCGCTCCAACGCCATCACCGCGCAGGCCCCGGCCTCCTCAGCGATCTTCGCGTGCTCGGCGTTGACCACGTCCATGATCACGCCGCCCTTGAGCATCTCCGCCAACCCGGTCTTTACGCGCAGGGTACCGGTCTGCTGGGGGACGCCATTTTGCTTGCCGTTTGTATTCGCCATCAGGCTTCGAATTCTACGCTCGCAAGATCCCTCAGCCGGCGGCGCAAGCTGGCCTAAGACCCGCATGAACTGGCCCCGACGCCAGTTATTCTCTTCAACCACATGGATTTCGCCTTCGGCACGGAGGAGAAGGCGCTGGCCGACTCCTTCCGCGACTTCATCAAGCGCGAGGTCAAGCCGCTCGAGGACACGCTGCGGCCGATCTTCCTCGAGTCTGACGGCGATGCCCCTGAGCTCCGCGAAGAGCTGCTCAAGATCCGCCGGCGCAGCGCCGAGCTGGGCTTCTACTCCCTCGACATTCCCACCGAGCTGGGCGGCGGCGGCCTCAGCTACGTCGGCCAGGCCCTGATGCGCGAGGTCGCCGGGGCCAGCGGCAGCTTCCTGGCGATCGCATGCCTCAGCGGGCCGGAGGGCCCCACCGGCCTGATCCAGGGGATGAAGCCGGCGCTGCGCGACCGCCTGGTACCGCCCTTCCTGCGGGCGGAGATCTCAGCCGCCTTCGGTCTCACCGAACCAGACGCCGGCAGCGACAACCAATCGATGAAGACCCGCGCCGTCAAGGACGGCGACGACTGGGTCATCAACGGCACCAAGCACTTCATCACCAACGGCCAGCACGCGGATTTCATCCAGCTGTTCGCTGTCACCGACCAAGAGAAGAAGGCGGCCGGCGGCGTCACCTGCTTCGTTGTCGAAAAGGGCACGCCGGGCTTCTCGGTGGGCAAGAGCCAGGCCGTCATCGGTGACGGCGAAGGACCCTGCGAGCTGGTCTTCGAAGACTGTCGCGTGCCCGACGAAAACGTCATCGGTGAGGTCGGCATGGGCTTCTATGCCGCCATGCAGTTCCTCACCGGCGGTCGAGCCAACATCGGCGCGATGTGCGTCGGGATCGCTGACTATCTCCTCCGTGCCTCGGTCGAGTACGCCAAGAGCCGGGTGCAGTTCGGCAAGCCGATCGGCAAGATGCAGGGCGTTTCCTTCCAGCTCGCCGACATGGCGCTGGAGGTGGAGCTGGCCCGTTTGGCCACATACAAGCTGGCATGGCTGGCGGACCAGGGCGAACCGCTGATCCAGGCGGCGGCCTTCTCCAAGCTCTACGCCACCGAGATGGTAGGGCGTGCCGCCGACACCGCGATCCAGGTCCACGGCGGGATCGGGCTGACCCGTGAGCTCGGCCTGGAGCGCATCTATCGCTTCGTCAGGATCCTTCGCGTCGTCGAGGGAACCTCGGAGGTGCAGCGCTATCTCATCGGCAAGAGCCTGGGCCTCTAGACGACTCTCCGGGGGCGGCGAGTCTACTGGAGCACCTCTAGGCTGCGCCAGGGCCCGTCGAAGAACGCTCCCAGCGACGCTCCCGCCAGGTGGCGCTTGACCGCCAGGTTGCCGCTGTCGTAGTAGGCGGGGATGTAGCCAGCCTCGGCCTCGAGCCTCTGGCCGGCGGAGGCGTAGCTTGCCAGGCTGTCGCCGGCGGCTTGGGCCTCAGCCTTGGTGATGAGGTCGTCGACCTTGCTGTCGGCAAGAGCCCCCAGGTTGGCTGAACCGGTGCTGGCGAAAAAGCCGGCGAAGAGGTCCCGCGGGTCGTCGTAGCGTGCCTGCCAGCGCTCCATGAAGAGTGGCGATGGGGCGGCCCCGGTTGGGGTCTGCGGGTGGTCCGTCCGGCGGTCGACGTGGACGCCGAGATTCTTCTGCCACTGGTCCTGCAGGAATTGGAAGAGAGCGCCATCTTCGGGTGTGTCGGCGAAGTCGATAAGCAGGCCGCGGGTGGCGGCGCCCTCGGGGTCGGCCTGTTTGAGCAGGCTGCTGGCTCGGGCGGCGTCGAACGCCGCCAGGTTGTCTGAGCCGTTCCCAGCGTAGCCTCGCATGCCCGGTGGTACCAACCCGCCGGTGGCCGCGATGCAGGTACCGGAGTGATGACAGAGGACGTCGCCCAGCAGCCTCCGGTCGATCGCCAGGGAGAAGGCGCGCCGCAGCTTGGCGGCGCTGCTGCTTGGCCCGGCGAACGGCCCCTGCTTGTAGTTGAAGCCAATCCAGGTGGTCGCGTTGCGGGCAACCGTGGTGAGGTCGCGGGCGGCCGAGCTCTGGCGCAGACGAGAGAGGGCATCCGGCGAAAGGTGCTCCATGCCCGCGTAGCCGACCAGGTCGTAGGCGCCCGTGAGGTACTTTGCGAGCGGGTCGGGGGCGTCGCGGGCGACCTGGAGGTGGACGAGATAAAGCACCGGCTTGGGGTCCCCCCACCAATCACCGACGGGGGCGAAGTCGACCGAGGCGCCGGCCGCTCGCGCGATCATGTGGTAGGGCCCGGTGCCGACCAGGGTGGTGGGCCGGTTGGCCCAGTCGCTCGCTCGACCCAGCGGGTCACCGGTGGTCGCGACCACTTTCCGGTCGACCGCGACCGCCGCCACCGAAGCCAGGCGGTCAAGGAAATAGCTCTGTGGCGCGGCCAGCTTGACGTCCAGGGTGTGATCGTCGGTGGCGGTCAGGCCCCTCATGGGCATCCCCGCCGCACCTGCGGCGACGGTGGCGGCGTACCCGGTGACGCCCGAGAAGATGCCTGCGTCGGGGCCCTGGAGAGCGGCGGTGCGCGACCAGGAGTAGACCAGGTCGCCCGCGGTCAGCGTATCGCCGTTGCTGAAGCGAACGCCGGTGCGCAGATGGAAGGTGTACGTCCGGCCGTCGGCCGACACCTCGGGCAGGCCCGAGGCGAGGTCAGGCTGCACCGATCCGCCCGGGTTGTCAGCGCTGACCACGCCGTCAAAGAGGTTGCCATCGACGGCGACCTCAGTCTCTCCCTGGGCGAGGGCGGGGTCCAGGTTGCCCAGGTCGTGGCCGATCGGGAGGGTCGCGGACTGGTTGGGGTCAAGGTTGACCGCCCCCGCGCCGCTGTTATCGCCGCAGCCGGCCAGAAGCAGCAAGGCGGCAAACAAACTGGCCAGGGTGCGGATTGGCACTTGAATTGGAACGGGACGTTGATACACTGAGCGGGCCTTGGGCGCCATATTCGCACATGTCTAACCTCCTCTCGGTCGAAAACCTCGAGACACACTTCAGGACGGGTGACGGCGTGGTCCGCGCCGTCGACAACATCTCGTTTGTGATCCCAGAAGGGAAGACCATTGGCCTGGTCGGCGAATCAGGCTGCGGCAAGAGCGTGACCTCGCTCAGCATCATGCGTCTGATCGACTACCCCGGTGACGTGGTGGGCGGACGCATCCAGTTCCAGGACCGCAACCTGCTGGACCTTAGCCCCGAGGCGATGCGACACGTCCGCGGCAAGGACATAGCCATGATCTTCCAGGAGCCAATGACCTCCCTGAACCCGGTCTACAAGGTCGGCGAACAGATCGCGGAAGCCGTCCGGAATCACATGCACGTCGACCGCAAGGCTGCCTGGAAGCGCGCCATCGAGATGCTCGACCTGGTCGGCATCCCTTCCGCGGCGCGCCGCGCCGACGATTACCCGCACAACATGTCGGGAGGCATGCGCCAGCGCGTAATGATCGCCATGGCGTTGTCATGCGACCCCAAGCTGCTGATCGCCGACGAGCCCACGACCGCGCTCGACGTCACCATCCAGGCCCAGATCCTGGACCTGATGCGCGACCTCCAGGCCCGGTTGGGGATGTCGATCCTGCTGATCACCCACGACCTGGGTGTGGTCGCCGAGATGTGCTCCGACGTCTGCGTGATGTACGCCGGCCAGATCGTCGAACACGCCGACGTGCACAAGCTCTACTCCTCGGCCCAGCACCCCTATACCGAGGGCCTACTCCGATCGATCCCGCAGCTGGGCATGAGCCAGACCGACAAGCTGGCCGTCATCCGGGGCGTCGTGCCCAACCCGCTCAACTGGCCTAGCGGCTGCCGTTTCGCGCCGCGGTGCGACTACCGCTTTGAGAAGTGCGACAAGCAACCGCCGACGTTCGAGATCGATGGCCAGGAGTCGGCCTGCTGGCTCTGCGAGAGCGGGCGCCGGGTCGCCGCCTCGACCGCCTTCGTCGCCGGCGGTCAGGCCACCACCGAGCCGGTACAAAAGCCGCCGGCCAGCGGCGTCACGGCGGGCGACGCATGAACGCCACCGCAGAGAGCGCGCCGGTGCTGGACGTGAAGTCCGGCGACGACAACCTGCTTCGGCTCCAGAACATCCAGAAGTACTTCCCAGTGCGCCGCGGCTTCCTGCAGCGGGTGGTCGGGTACGTTAAGGCTGTCGATGGCGTCAGCCTCGATGTGCGGCGGGGTGAAACTGTCGGGCTCGTGGGTGAGTCGGGATGCGGCAAGTCGACCCTGGGGCGCACCATCCTCCGCCTGATCGAGCCAACCGAAGGGCGGATCGAGTTCGACGGCAAGGACTTCACCGATCTACCGGCGCGCAGCCTGAAGCCGTTCCGCGCCGAGATGCAGATGATCTTCCAGGACCCGATCGGCTCCCTCAACCCCCGGATGTCGGTCGGCGACATCGTCGGCGAGGGCCTGTTGGTGCACGGGCTCAAGGACCGCAAGGAGAGGGAGAAGCGGGTCCACGAGACCCTCAACCGCGTCGGGCTCCGCCCGGAGTACACCAACCGCTACCCCCACGAGTTCTCGGGCGGTCAGCGCCAGCGTATCGGCATAGCTCGCGCCCTGGTCACCCGCCCCAAGCTGATCGTCGCCGACGAGCCGGTCTCGGCCCTCGACGTCTCGATCCAGTCCCAGGTCCTCAACCTGCTTGTCGAGCTCAAGCGCGAGTTCAACCTGACCTACCTGTTCGTGGCCCACAACCTCGCGGTGGTGTCTTACATCAGCGACCGGGTGGCGGTGATGTACCTCGGCAAGATTGTCGAGCTGGCCGACGCCAAGAGCCTCTACGAAAACCCCAAGCACCCGTACACCGAGTCGCTGCTCACCGCGATCCCCCACCCGGACCCAGAGGTTCGCCACGAGCGCACCAAGCTCGAGGGCGACGTCCCCAGCCCCTTCAACCCGCCATCCGGGTGCCACTTCCGCACCCGCTGCCCGTTGGCGCGGGCCAAGGGCACCATCGACGGAATTTGCGCCGAGCAAGAGCCGCCGTTGGAGGAGAAAGAGCCCGGCCACTTGGCGGCCTGCCACTTCACCTGACCCAAACCGGGGCTCCGGCCTGAGTCCCCGCCCCCCGCTGATAGGCTCAGTTGGATGGGCGCGCAAGTCGAGCAGGAGAGCGTGATGAGACGCGGTTTTCGGGTCGTGTGGAGCTATGTCCGCATGCATCCGCTGCCATTTGCGGTCGCCGTCTCCAGCGCCGCGATTTACGCCGGGGCAACCGTCGCCAGCGCCTACGTCCTGGGACGGGTCACCGACCTGGTGCTGGTGCCCGCATTCCATGGCGGAGTCAGTGGCAGCTCCATCGCCCTGGGCGCAGGCGCGGTCATGATGGTGGCCCTGGTGCGGTCGTTCGGGATCGTCTTCCGGCGCTTCTTCGCGGGCCTGACAGCAGCCCGCGTGCAGGCCAGCCTGCGGATCATGGTGGTGGACCACTACCGGCGCCTGCCGATGGCGTTCCATCGCTCCAAGCCCGCCGGTGAGCTGATCGCCCACACCGAATCCGACGTCACCACGGCGACTGACGTGCTCCACCCCCTTCCCTACTCCAGCGCCGTCGTGCTGCTGGTGATATTCGCGGTGGTCTCGCTGATCCTGACCGATCCCTTCCTGGCCGCCATCGGGCTGGCCATCCTGCCTCTCTTGACGATCCTCAACCACTTCTACAGCGCCGCCGTCGAGGCGCCACAGATGCGGGCCCAGGAGAAGGTCGGCGAGGTCTCGTCGGTCGCCCACGAGAGCATCGACGGGGCGCTGGTGGTGAAGACGCTGGGGCGGGAGGCCGCCGAGGTCATGCGCCTCGCCGCCAAGGCCGATGGGCTGCGGAACGAACGGATCAAGGTCGGCCGCTTGCGCGCGGGATTCGAACCCGCCTTCGACTCCCTGCCGACGCTGGGAGCGATCATCCTGCTCGCCGTCGGTTCGTGGCGGATCTCCACCCACGCAATCAGTACAGGGACCCTGATCCAGTTTCTCAGCCTCTTCCAGTTGCTGGCGTTCCCGATCCGTCTGCTGGGCTTCGTGCTCTCGGACGTGCCCCTGGCGGTTGTCGGCCGGGCTCGGATCGAGGAGGTGCTGAGCGAGCCGGGGCGTCGGCGCCCAGACGTCGGCTCCACGCGACTGCCCGCGGGTCCCCTCGGCCTCCAGGTCAAAGACCTTGGCTTCGGCTTTGATGGCAACGCCGTACTGCGCGGCGTCGACTTCACACTGCAGCCCCACGAGACGATCGCCCTGGTGGGGTCGACGGGGGCAGGCAAGAGCACCCTGATGGACCTCCTCATCGGCCTCGAGGACCCTCGGGAAGGGCAGGTGCTGCTGGGTGGCCTGGAGCTGCGATCGATCGACCCCGAGGAGCGTCGCCGGGCGATCTCGATCGTCTTCCAGGAGAGCTTCCTCTTCGCCACCACCGTGCGCGACAACATCGCCCTGGACATGGATGCCGGCGAGTCGGAGATCCGGGAGGCGGCCCGACTCGCCCAGGCGCACGTCTTCATCCAGAACCTGCCCCACGGCTACGACAGCGTGCTCGGCGAGCGAGGCGTGACGCTGTCCGGCGGGCAGCGCCAGCGCATCGCGCTGGCGCGGGCGCTGCTGCGCCGGCCTCAGGTGCTGATCCTCGACGACGCCACCTCCGCCGTCGACCCGACTGTTGAGGCGACTATCCTCCGGGGCCTAAACCAGAGCCTGCGCTGCACCCTGCTGGTGGTGGCGTACAGGGTTTCCACGATCTCGCTCGCGGACCGCGTCCTCTTCATGGAGGGCGGCCGGATCGCGGCCGAAGGCACCCACGAGCAGCTCCTGGCCAACCCTGCTTACGAGGCGATGGTGATGGCCTACGAGAGGGCGGCGGTGTGAGCCACGCGATCTCGGGCGCCCTCGAAGAAGACGTCGACCTGCCGGTACCCGCCGAGCTCTCGGGAGCGATGGCGGTGCTGCGGCGCGGGCTCCGTGAGGCGCCTGAGCTGCGCAAGGGCATCTGGTACACGGTTGGCTTCGCGATCGTCAGCGGCTTCGGACAGCTGCTGGTGCCGATCCTCATCCAGCAGATCCTGGACAAGGGCTTCAGCGGGCCGGGCGGCTTCCGGCCGGAGTTCATCTACCCGGCCTGCGGCGCCGGCGCGCTGGCCATCGTGGTCGTGTACTTCGCCGCCAGGACCAGCTTTTCGCGCATGGTGAGGGCGTCGGAGAACTCGCTCTTCAGCATGCGAGTGCGCGTCTTCAACCACATCCACAAGCTGAGCCTGGCGGAGCAGTCGGCCCGGAAGAAGGGGGCGTACGTCGCCCGAGTGACCGCCGACATGGACACGCTGGCGATCTTCATGGAGTGGGGCGCGCTGTCCTGGATCATCAGCACCACGCTGATGCTGACCACCCTGGTCGTGATGCTGATCTACTCCTGGCAGCTGACGGTCATGGTGGTCTTGATCATGTCGCCATTGGTACTGGTGCTGAGACATCTGCAGCGCGGCATGCTACGCGCCTATGACGTTGTTCGGAACCGGGTCGGCGAAACCATGTCCGAGGTATCGGAGAGCCTGATGGGGGTCGCCGTGGTGCGCGCGTACGGCGTCGAGGAGCACATCGACAAGCGCATCAAGACCGCCATCGGCAACCAGTACAGCGCCCAGGTCAGCGCCAACAAGTACATGGCCAGCATCTTCCCGGTCGGCGACTTCTTCGGTTCCATGGCGGTTGCCGCGGTCCTCGTTGTGGGGGCGGTCTACGGGAAGCGGATGGGGCTGAGCCTGGGCGAGGTGGTCGCGTTCCTCTTCCTGGTGAACCTCTTCCTGCAGCCGATATCGGAGCTCTCGGAGACCTTCGACCAGACCCAGACGGCGATCGCCGGCTGGCGCAAAATCCTTTCGGTGCTCGACCTTCCCATCGAGATCCAGGAGCCCTCGCCCGGCACCAAGCTCCCCAGCGGAGCGCTGCCGGTTCGGATCGTGGACATGAGCTTCGCCTATCGCGAAGGCGGCCTGGTCCTGCTGCACGTGGACGTCGACATCACGCCCGGCAGCCACATCGCGGTCGTGGGCGAGACCGGCTCCGGCAAGACCACGTTCGCGAAGCTGCTCTGCCGCCTCGCCGACCCCACCGCCGGCAGCGTCTCGGTTGGCGGCCTGAACCTCCGCGAGGCGGCGCCCACCTCGCGGCGTGAGGCCATCCGGATGATCGCCCAGGACGGCTTCCTCTTCGACAACACCATCCGAGAGAACGTCCGCTACGGGCATGAGGGCGCCAGCGACGAGGAGGTCCTGCAAGCGTTCACCGACCTCGGGTTGCACGACTGGATCGAGGGCATGCCGCGCGGGCTGGACACCAATGTGGGCGAGCGCGGCGAGCGTCTGTCGGTAGGCGAACGCCAGCTGGTCGCGCTGGTCCGGGCGCAGCTGGGCGAAGCCGGGCTCTTGATCCTCGACGAAGCCACCAGCAACGTCGACCCCGAGACCGAGCGCAACCTCAACCAGGCGATGCATCGCCTGACCGAAGGCCGCACCACGATCACCATCGCGCACCGGCTTTCGACGGCCGAGCAGGCCGACTCGGTGTTGGTCTTCGACAACGGCCGCATCGTCGAGCGCGGCACCCACGCCGAGCTGGTGGCGATGGGCGGCGTCTACGCTGGGCTGTACGACAGCTGGCTGGGCAACACCCGCACCTCGCGGCGGCCGGCGGATGAGGGAATGGCGGTCACCGAGGCGCCGTTCAGAACAAGCAGTTAAGGGAGGGAGCCATGTCTGAGACGGCCAAGCAACTGTCAGCCCGTTTGGAGACGGCTAACAACTCCGTGATGGCTTTCGTGGAGTCATGCTCCGACGAGGAGTGGGAGCGGCACAGCGAGCACGAGGGTCGCAACGTCAGGACCGTGATCCGCCACATCGCCGGCGGCTACCACGTCCAGGGCCTGATGCTGCAGGCCATGGTCGCGGGCACCTGGGTGCCGCTGACCGACGAGGTCGTCAACGCCAGCAACGCCCGCTTCGACTCCCACGACGGTACCTTCACCAAGGCCGAAGCCCTCGAGAAACTCTCAGCTCGCGCGGACAAGCTCGCCGCCACAGTCCGCGGCCTGACCGACGACGACCTCGCCAAGACCGCCGTCTACCACGACGGCTACGAGCCCTGGACAATCGAGGAATTCATCAACCGCAACGGCATCGGCCACGCCGAGGAGCACCTCGCGGGAATCACCGAACACAGCTAGGCTCCCGCAGCGGTGCATATTACGCGGTGATGGAACCTGGACACCTGGCGGGCATCCTTCTCGTCGTCGGCGCCACGCTGTTCATCTTCGCGGCCAGCCTGCCCCAACTTTATGGCGCATGGACTGGGGACCAAGCGACCTACCTCGCAACAATCGCCGCGCACCCAACGGCATGGCTGGTCTGCCATGTCTGCATGACCGCAGCAGTCCTCCTTACGGCTGCCGGGCTCGGTCTCCTTGCGGTTCAACTGGCCCAGCCGTTCGCGGTGGCGGCGGCGTTCGCTTACGCGGCTGGAGCTGCGATCTGGTGCGTCTTCGAGATGTACAGGCTCAGCGTGCCGCCCTACATCGCCCGTGCCTTCACCGTCCCCCTCCCCGATTGGTTCCTGCCACTCCAGGACTGGTCGGGGCGCCTCTTCGCCGTCTACATGCTGACTGCCTACCTCTCACTGGCGGCGTTCGGCGTCGCCATCCTGGCGGGCGCGACGCTGCCGCCGTGGTCCGGCTGGTTGGCGTTGGTGTTCGGCCTCGCCGGCGCGGTCGGCCTGGCTTCGAGCCAACCGCGCATCAAGGGAGTGTCCCCTTTTGAGCCCCCCGTCATGATTCACCTCGTCCCGCTCACGCTCGGCGTTCTCCTGCTTCTGCAGGGCTGAGCCGACGCGGTCGACCCCGCGAGTGTGCGGGAGTGTATCTACGTGACGGTGAGGAGACCCTTCATACCGAGGGACCTGTGATCTACCAGAGGGCAATAGAACTGGTATTTTCCGGGCCGCATCCCATCAAGTGTGAGCACCGCCTGGTGGCCAGGCGACACCGTGTCCGTCTTGCCGAGGATTGCTCCCCCTGGTCCCAGCACTAGAAGGCCGTGCTGGTAGCAGATATTCGACCCAGGCGGCCCACCGAAACGTTCGCAGTCGTGCCCGTCCGGATCCTTGTTGTCGATGTAGATGACGATCTTGGTACCCATTCCGGCTGGCACCGGAGGATTGAACAGCAGCGCTGCCATCGTCATCACAACGGCTCCGGCAGGCGCGGGCTTGCCGGTGTAATCCTCGGCTGTGGCCGTCACGTTCAGAGCCGGCGCAGCCGATACGGCGGCGCTGGGCGTCAAAGCCGGGGAGCTGGTCGCCGTCGACTTTGCGCTGCTACTGCCACACGCTGTCACCGCCATCGCCGCGGCAGACAGCACGAACTTGGTGCGCGTTCTCACGGCGTCCCCTCCTCCTTGATTATTGAGCACTCTAGTCGACCTACCCGGGCTCAGTCGCCGACGACGATCCCCGCCTCCTGGTAGGCCCCGACAGAACTCCGCCACCATTGGCCACGGCCCTCCTGGCCCCGCGACCGCGGCACCGTCAGGGCCTAATCGATGATCTTTGGGTCGAGGGCATCACGAAGCCCGTCGCCGATGAAGTTGATGCAGAGCACGGTCGCGGTCAGGGCCAGGCCGGGGAAGGTGATCCACCACCAGTCGCCGTTGACCAGGTCGCCCTGGGCGCCTGACATGATCGAGCCCCAGGAATACGTTGGCGGCTGCAGGCCGAGCCCGAGGAAGCTGACGAACGCCTCCAGCACGATGTTGTAGGCGATGCCGAGGGTGAACGCGACCATGATCGGGCCCACCGCGTTGGGCAGCAGGTGGCGGAAGATGATGCGCGGCGCCGAGGCCCCTAGCGCGCGGGCAGCTTCAGCGAACTGAGATTCGCGAAGCGAGAGGAACGTGCTCCGCACGATTCGAGAGATTGAGGGCCAGCTCAGCAGCCCGAAGATGATCAGGATGGTCCCCGGGTCGGCGTGGCCGAAGACCTTGGAGGCCAGCGGAATGGTGAGCAGGACGGGGACGGTCAGGAAGATGTCGGTGACCCTCATCAGGACCGCGTCGGTGGTGCCGCCGAAGTAGCCCGCCACCGCCCCCCACGTCACCCCGATGAAGGTGGCGATGATCATCGACCCGATACCGATCATGAGCGACAGCCGGCCGCCAAAGAGGACCTGGCTGAAGATGTCGTGACCCAGGAACTGGTCGGTGCCAAACGGATGCGCCAGCGTGGGTGCCAGCTCGTTGGCACCGCCAAACGAGTCCGGCAGGACCACGAAGTTGGGTGCGATCACGTGCCAGAGGGGTGCCCCGTAACAGGCGATCGCGATCAGGACCAGGCCGACAACCGCCCATTTGGCGGTGGGGTGGCGCATGAAGCGCCGGTACGTCATCTCGCGGAAGCTGAACTGCCTGACCGCTACATCGCTGCCCTCGTCAATCCCGGCGCCTACCGGGCTTACGGTCACGCTCTCAACCTGGCGGGTGTCAAGCATAGGAAATCCTCGGGTCCACGACCGCGTACATGATGTCCGCGAGCAGGTTACCTAAAACGATAAGGATGGCGCTGACGAAGAGGATGCCCATCATCAACGGGTAGTCGAAGTCGCTCAGCGCGCCGAAGAAGAGTTGGCCCATGCCCGGCCAGGTGAAGATCGCTTCGGTAACGATCGCTCCCGAGAACAACAGCGGCAGCTCCAGACCGATATTGGTGATGATCGGGAGGAGGGCGTTGCGCAAGCCGTGCTTGTAGATCACGGTGCGCTCGGGCAGGCCCTTGGCCCGGGCGGTCCGCATGTAGTCCTGGTGGATCGCATCCAGCATCGACGCCCGCATGAAACGCGAGTCACCGGCGATCGTGACGACGGCGATCGTGGTCGCGGGCAGAATCAGGTGCTTCCCGATATCGAGGATGGCCTGGACCGTGTGATGCGAGAAATAGACCCCGTAGTCCGGCGACAGGAAGGACGTCCCGGCGACCCCGACGTTGATGATGTACGAGGTTGGCAGGAGCTTGAGGGACACCCCGAAGATGAAGAGCAGCACCAGGCCCAGGAAGAAGGTCGGCATGGAGTAGCCGACGTACGAGAAGAAGGTGACGAACTGGTCGAAGAACGAGTAGCGCTTGAGGGCCGCGTAAATGCCGCTGGGTAGGGCGATCAGCTGCGCGATGAGGTAGGACACTCCCATCAACAGCAATGTCGCCGGCAGCGCTTTGAGGATCAGGTCCTTGACCGGTCGGCCGCCCAGGAAGGAGAACTGCCAGTCGCCGGTGAGCATCGACGTGAACCATTTGAAGTACTGGATGTAGAGCGGCTGGTCGAGGCCCCACCGATGGATGATGGCGAGGCGCGTGACCTGGCTCATGCGTGGATTCTGCGAGAAGGCCTGCATCGGGCCACCGGGTACAAGCTGCATCCCAAAGAAGAGCAGAAGCGAGATGAGCACGAGGATGCCGACGCTCTGGAGCAGGCGGCGAACAACGTAGCCGATCATCGGTGGGACCTCATTGTATGCCCGGCGTTGAGATCTGGTGTTGTTGAGTGCAAGTTCGCGGCGCCGGTTGGCCTAGAAATCGGGTAGGGAGCGGGGACTACCCGCCCCCTCCCACACCACCGGACA
>DAITAT010000085.1:0-3779 GCA_036824145.1 Candidatus Dormiibacterota bacterium | reverse complement strand
ACGAAGCTGCGCCGCGAAAAGACGTCGGCGTCGGCCTGGGCGACGTAGGGGCGCAAGAAGTTCCAGGCGCCGCGGGACAGCTCGTCCGGAGTGTCGACGCCGACGTGGCAGCGCCAGATCACCGGCAATCCCACGCGCTTGAGGCCGGGGATCAAGCCCGCCGTCTGGGGGTCGTGGAGGAGGATGACGTCGCGCGGCCCGACGATGGCCTCGAACTCCTCGGCATTGGGCCGGAGCGCGGCTTCGTACTTCACCCGCTCTTCGTCGCCGAGTGCGCCGCCGTCACCGGCGAAGTTGTGGAGGTGGTTATGGATCCGCTTGGTTACCTCGAAGAATTCGGGGTTGCCGCTGATCACCGCCCATTTGGCGTCGACACCCGCTCCGCGCGCGTATGCCAGCAGCGAGCGCAGCATCTCGGCGACGCCGCCGCCGACGGAAGTGGAGTTGACGTTCCAGACCGACCGGCCTTCGAAGACCGACCCGGCGGAGCCGAGGGCGTTCTGGAAGGCTTCGACCTGGGTCGGGTTCAGAACCGATGCGTATCGCTCGGGCGGGAGGGGGTCGATGTCGACGGTGAGGACGAAGGTCATCAGCGGCGGTTATCCCACAATCGGCAGCAGCGCCGCCGCCCGGTAGAATCTCAGCCCGTGCTTAGCGTGCGCCCATTTGGGTGACCTCCGCTACATCGACGCCGGTGTCGATATCGATGCTGGCAACCGCGCCGTCAAGCTGATCAAGCAGGCGGTGACGTCGACTCACACCAAGGGCGTGCTGGGTGGCCTGGGGCGTTTTGCCGGCAGTTTCGAGCTCCCCCCCGGCTACCAACAGCCGGTGCTGGTCTCGAGCGCCGACTCCGTCGGCACCAAGGTCAAGGTCGCCATCGCCGCGCAGCGCCATCGTGGCATCGGCGTCGACCTCGTCAATCACTGCGTCAACGACATCATCACCGCGGGCGCCGAGCCGCTCTTCTTCCTGGACTACTTCGCCACCGGCAAGCTCGAGCCCGAGATTCTGGCGGAGCTGGTGGAGGGCGCCGCCGAGGCCTGCCGCGGCGCAGGTTGCGCGCTGGTCGGCGGCGAGACTGCCGAGATGCCCGGGGTCTACGCGCTCGGCGACTACGACATCGCGGGCTTCATCGTCGGCATCGTAGAGAAGGCGCGAATCATCGAGCCCAACCGGATCGAGGCCGGCGACGCCCTCGTCGGGCTGCCCAGCAGCGGCCTCCACACCAACGGCTTTTCGCTGGTCCGCTACCTCTTCCGTGAGGAGAGCTACCAGGACGTCGTCCCCGAGCTGGGCCGCACCCTGGCCGACGAGCTGCTCGAGCCACACCGCTCGTACCTGGCCCATCTGCGGCTGGCCCGGGGGGCCGTCGACCTGTTGGGCGTGGCCCACATCACCGGCGGCGGCCTGATCGAGAACGTCCCGCGGTGCCTCCCTGACGAGCTCGGTGCCGAGATCGTCACTGCCGCGTGGACCGTCCCCCAGATCTTCCAGCTGATCCAGTCCAAGGGGGTCCTCGCCGACGAGATGTGGCGCACCTTCAACATGGGCATCGGTATGGTCCTGGTCGTCCACCAGGCCGACCTCGCCGAGCTACTGCGGGCGCTCGATGGCACCGGGGCGATGGAAATCGGCAAGGTGGTTTCGCCAGACGGCCCGGAGCGGGTGCGCCTGGCTTGACCCGTATGGGGGTCCTGGTTTCCGGTCGGGGCACCAACCTCGCCGCCATCCTCACGGCCTGCGCCTCCGGCGGTATCCCTGGAGAAGTCGTCTTCGTCGCCAGCAACAAGCCGGGCTGCCCCGCACTCGAGATCGCTCGGCGGGCCAAGGTGCCCGAGGTGCGGGCGTTTCCGCTGACCGAACATGCCGACCTGGCGACCCGCGACGGGGCGATGGCTGCCGCCCTCAAGGCAGCCGGGGTGGAGCTCGTCGTCACCGCCGGCTATGACCGGGTCCTCGACGAGGGCTTTGTCGCGGCTTTCGAGGGCCGCATTCTCAACGTCCATCCGTCGCTGCTTCCTGAGTTTGGCGGCAGCATGAACGCCATTGAAGACGCCTTCAACGCTCGCGTTCCCAGGACCGGCGTGACCATCCACCTGATCGAGCCCCACACCGTCGATGCCGGCCGCGTCATCGCCCAGGAGGCGGTGGAGATCCAGGCCGCCGACTCCCTGGAGACGCTCACCGAGCGGATCCATGCGGTGGAGCACCGGCTGCTGCCGCAGTCGATCAAGGCCTTCATAGAAGGCAGCCTGGTCCGATGAAAGCCATCCTCTCGGTCTACGACAAGACCGGCCTTAGCGACTTCGCCCGCGGCCTGCGCGAGCTCGGCTTCGAGATCTACTCCACCGGCGGCAGCCGCAAGGCGCTCGAGGACGCGGGCGTGGAGGTCCATGGTGTCAGCGACCTCACCGGCTTCCCCGAGATCATGGACGGCAGGCTTAAGACTCTCCACCCCGGGGTGCATGGCGGCATCCTCGCCAACCGCGAGGTGCCCGCGCACATGGAGCAGCTGGCCGCCCAGGGGCTGGCGCCGATCGACCTGGTGGCGGTCAACCTCTACCCCTTCGAGGCCACCATCGCCAGGCCCGGCGTCACCGTCGAGGAGGCGATCGAGAACATCGACATCGGCGGTCCCACGATGATCCGCGCCGCCGCCAAGAACCATGCTTCGGTGCTGGTGGTGGTCAGCCCGGTCGACTACGCCGCGGTCCTCGACGGGCTTCGGGCCGGGGAAGTTCCGCTTACCTTCCGGCGGCAGCTGGCGGCGGCCGCATATGCGCACACCGCCGCCTACGACAGCACCATCGCGGCGTACACGCGCGACCTCGAGTCCGCCGAGGGATGGCCGCGTGAGTACTCGGTCGGGGGCGCCCGGGTCCAGGAGCTCAGGTACGGTGAGAATCCCCACCAGGCCGCCGCGCTCTACCGGGTCGGGGCCCCCGGCAAGGGCGTCGCCAACGCCGGACAGCTCCAGGGAATCGAGCTCTCCTACAACAACATCGTCGACGTCGACGCCGCCTGGGACCTGGTCCAGGATCTTCCGGTGCCGTCGGCCGCGATCATCAAGCACACCAATCCCTGCGGCGTCGCCACCGCGGGCAGCCTCGCCGACGCTTACCAGCGGGCGTACGATTGCGACACCACCTCGGCCTTCGGGGGTATCGTCGCCCTCAACCAAGAGTGCGACGTGGAGACGGCGCGGCGGATCATCACCATCTTCGTGGAGGTGGTGGCGGCACCGGCCTTCAGCGCCGAGGCGCTCGAGGTTTTCGCGGCCAAGAAGAAGCTGCGCCTGCTGCGGATCGAGACCGCGCCCCCAGCAGCTGTTTTGAAGATGGTCTCCGGCGGCTTCCTGGTGCAGAGCCCTGACATCGACCTCGCCGATCGCGCCGAGATGCGCAGCGTCGGCCGCCGCGAGCCCAGCGAGGCGGAGTGGGAGCAGTTGCTGCTGGCCTGGCGCGTTGTCAAGCACGTCAAGTCGAACGCCATCGTGCTGGTGCGGGACGGCGCCGCCGTCGGCGTCGGCGCGGGCCAGATGAGCCGGGTGGAGTCGGTTCAGCTGGCGGCGCAGCGGGCCGGCGACCGCGCCTCCGGCAGCGTGCTGGCGTCGGATGCCTTCTTCCCCATGCCTGACGGCGTCGAGGCCGCGGCCGACGCGGGGATCACCGCCATCATTCAACCGGGCGGCAGCGTCAAGGACGCCGAGGTGCTGGCCGTCGCCGACGACCGTGGCCTGGCGATGGTCCACACCGGGCGGCGACACTTCCGGCACT
>DAITAT010000084.1:0-3805 GCA_036824145.1 Candidatus Dormiibacterota bacterium | reverse complement strand
ACACCCAGAGCGGATCAATGACCTGTTCATGGCGGACGCCGAGTATCGCTACCACCCATACGACGCCGAGCCCGTGCGCGGGCGCGACGCCATCGTGGCGTCGTGGCTTGATGAGGAAACGAGGCCGAGCGGGACAAATCCGAAGCCTCTTACGAGCCGTATGCGGTCGAAGGCAACGCCGCGGTCGCCATCGGGTCGAGCCGGTACTACACCGACGCGTCGCGCCGAACGCTGGACAAGGAGTATTTCAACGCCTTCCTTTTGCGGTTCGACAGCGAGGGCAAGTGCGCGTCGTTCACGGAGTACTAAATGCTCCGCCCCAAGTGAACTTCACTCCAAACGCCTTGGACCAGATAATGGGGGGCCTTGCAACACGATATCTCGCCGGGACGGGGCAAGGGTCCTAGTTGCCATCGCAGTTGCCAATAGTTGCCATTAGTCCCGCGAAGCGCGGGATGCAGCCGTACTCCCATGCCGACGACGAGCAGCCCTGCCCACCCTGAAAGCTGGGCGGCGCCGTGTCTAAGACCATACTGAGGACGCCGTGAAGCTGCTTTCGATCAAGACCGGGCTCCTTGTGCTGGGCGTCATGGTGGCTGTCGGCGTGCTGACCGCGGGCGCGGTCACCCTGGCCGCCAGCCCGAAGGTTCCCGCTGTCACACCGGCCGCGTCCAAGACGAGCGGCCCGTCCAAGTACTGCGATGGCTTCGTCGGTCACCTCGCCGGCGACCTCGGAAAGAGCCAAGGCGACGTCAGCAGCGCGATCAGCAAGGCCGTCGGGCAAACGCTCGCGGACGCCGTCAAGAACGGCGACCTCACCCAGTCCCAGGCCGACAAGCTCAAGAACCAGCTCGCCCAGTCGGGCGGTGCCTGCCAGGCCCTGTCCCGGCTCCGGCAGCAGTTCGGCAGCGGGGCGATGCGGCGGCCGGGCGCCCTCACCTTCGGCCTCGACGCCGCGGCGAGCGCCCTCAAGACCACCACCACCGAGCTCAAGCAAGACATCGCCAAGGGCATGACGCTGCACCAGATCGCCGACTCCAAGGGCGTCACCGAGGACCAGTTCAAGGCCTCGGTTAAAGCCAGCCTGACGCAGAAGCTGGACCAGGCGGTTCAGAACGGAAAGGTCACCAAGGACCAGGAGGCCAAGATCCTAGCCCGCGCGGACCAGGCGATCAGCATGCTCTGGGACCGCAGCCTCCCCCACCGCTAGGGCCTGCCCATTAAGGCCCGACCCCCCGGGTCGCGGGCAGCGCCAACGGCTAAGGCTCGGAGGATTGCCAGGCTGCTGGCTGGAACACGGACAGCCGACGAGGACGATTAAAGTAGGCAGATGGACTGGGGCGGCTGGCTGGTCTTTGGTTTCGTGGCCACATCGATCCTGACCGCGATCATGGTCGCAGCCCAGCTCGCCGGACTCAGCCGCATGGACCTACCGATGATGCTGGGGACAATCCTCGCCGAGGACGTCGACCGCGCCCGTGTTGTGGGCATCGCCATGCACATGGTGAACGGCCAGGTCTTCGCGTTGGTCTATGCCGCCGCCTTCGCGCTCCTCAACTCATCTGGCCTGTTGCTCGGGGCAGTCTTTGGGATGGTCCATGGACTGGTGGCACTCACCGTGATCGTGCCTCCACTCCCGGGTATCCATCCGCGCATGGCTTCCGAGCGTTCGGGTCCTGTCCTGCACCGGCTCGAGCCGCCCGGATTCCTGGGTCTGAACTACGGGGCGCAGACGCCCGCCATCACGCTCGTCGCCCACATCGCGTACGGAGCCTTGCTCGGTCTCCTTCTCAAGCCCTGAGGGCGTTCTCGATCTCCACGATGGCGTGAACGACGCCCGCCTGGCTCAGGGCGATCGGGTAGTTGCCAAGGAAGGCATGGGTCGATGGGTCGATCTCCTCGGGCAGCAGGCACAGGTCGCCGACCATCCGGAGGATGTCCTCGAACAGTTGAATCCCTTCGTCGCGCCGGCCCACCTTGATCAAAGCCTCTACAAGCCAGAAGGAGCACGGCAGGAATGCACCCTCTCTGCCGTCGAGATCGTCGGCCCTGGGGCTGTAGCGGTACATGAGAGGACCACCGGCGCTCAGCTCGGCCCGGATGGCTTCGATCGTGCCGATCACCCGAGGCGAGGACGGATCCTCGAAACCGGTCAGCGGAAGGAGGAGCAGGCTGCTGTCGAGGTGTGGCAGGTCGTACGCCTGGACGTAGGTATTGCGCGCTCCGTCAAACCCGGATTTCCGCAGTTCGGACGCCAGCCGGTCGCGTTCCAGCTCCCACCGCTGTGCGCGTTGTCCATCGCGGCCGAGAGACCGCGCGATCCGCGCCGCCCTATCCAGGGCCAACCATGACCAGAGCTTGGAATGCACGTAGTAGCGCGGCGGGCCCGGGATCTCCCAAAGCCCCGAGTCCGGGTTCCGCCAGTGGGAGGCTACATAGTCGGCGAATCCCCTGATGGCGCGATACTCCTCGCCGTTTAGGCGATGTCCCGCCTGTACCAAAGACCAGACCGAGTCCACTACCCAGCCATAGACGTCGAGCTGCTCCTGGTCGCGGGCATCGTTGCCGATGTTGACCGGGCGGCTGCCGGCGTAGCCAGATACCGGGACCTCTTTCTGCTCGGGCACCTTACGGCCGAAGACGGTGTAGAGCACGTCGAGTCTCGGCCGGGAGAGCCGGCTCGCGGTCACCAACCACCGCAGGAAGGACTCGGCCTCCTCGTGCTTGCCACCGGCGAGGAAGGCGGCGGTACCGACGCTGGCGTCCCGTGGCCAGGAGAACCGGTAGTCCCAATTTCGCGAGCCCCCGAGGGTCTCGGGCAGGGATAGCGTCGGAGCGGCAACGGGGGCGCCGCTCGGCGAGTAAGTCAGCAGTCTGATCGTGATCAGGCTTCGTTCCAGTGGGTCTCGGTAGCTCGTTTCGAGCTGGATACCCCGGCACCACCCGCGCCACCATTTGTCGCACTCCTCGAGCATCCTGAAGGCGTCGCCGGGATCGGAAATCACCGCGGGATGCCGGTCAGCCAACGTGAGGCAGGTGGTCACGTCCCGGCCCTCGCCGAGGTCGAGTGTAAGCATCTTCCCCGGCTCAAGCGCCTGATCGGGTGCGATGCTGAGTGCGAGGGCGAGCCCTCGCCAGGTGGCGAAGAGAGCGCCGTGGCGCCGCTCGCATCGAGGAAGAGTCCCTGGTAATCCGGGCCGCGGATCATAGAGGAGCCGGGCGCTAACGCTCCCAGCCAGGCAGCTCAGCCGTCGGACGAGCAGCATCTGGGGCAGCAACCGCCCGGATAGCTCGAGCACCATCCCCTCTGTGAGCCGGGCCACGCCCGTCTCCGTCTTCCACTCCGTCTCGAGGATCGCCGACGACCTTCGGTAGCGTCGGCTGAGCAGATGTCCCGCCTTCACGCCGAGCAGGAACGATCCCCCAAATTCGGGATCGACGAGCTTACCGAAGACCGGGTCGGAGTCGAAGCGCGGGAGACACATCCAGTCGATCGAGCCCTCCGACGAGACCAGCGCCGCGGTGCGGGTGTCACCGAGCAACGCGTAGTCCGAGATAGGTCGCGAGGAGGCGGCATCGCCATCCGGCACGGCGCGGCTTCTCATCCCCCCTGGACCAAGCAAGCGACGCCAGTCCGAAGGGCGGCAGGGGCCTCGGCTACGACCTCACCCTCGCGAGGGCGGCGAGGAATGCGGTTTGCCCATCGGCTTGGCCGTTCGGGTCGACTCGAAGGCGACACAGCACATGTTGTCGCGCGGGTCTGGGCGCGCCTCAAGGTCGGAAATCTCCAGGCCAGCCAACAGTC
>DAITAT010000006.1:48305-51092 GCA_036824145.1 Candidatus Dormiibacterota bacterium | reverse complement strand
ACTCTCCCCGGGCGCGTCGCCGCTCCGCCGCGACCAGCTCTGCCGCCCCCTCCGCTCTGGCCTCGCCGGTGAACAGCTTCAGGAATTCCTCGGCGTACTCGATTCCCTCGACCCCCGCTTTGGCGGCCCGTTCCGCCGCCTCTTTGGCGCTGACGCGGGCGTACTTGCCGACCCAATCGCCGAGCTGGCTCTGATGGGCGAGCAGGGCATTCGCCTTCTTGTCGATGGTCCGTGAGATGTCCTCGTACAGGTTCGGCTTCTCGAGCGTCTGGCCGGTGATGTAGACCCAGTCCACGACCCATTTCTCGAGGCCCTCGGGGAGCAGCTCGGGAAGCGCCATCGGGTTGCGGGCGGTGGGGTAGATCGCGGCCAGGGTGGCCTCACCGGTGGCGAGGTGGTCAGGATGATTGCCGCCGATGGAGCTGAAATTCCGCACCGGGTTGGAGGTGATGACCAGGTTTGGCCGGTACTTGCGGATCACGCGTGTGATGTCTTTGCGCAGCTCTAGGGTTGGCATCAGGCTGCCGTCGTCGTACCCCAGGTTGACGTAATTCTTGACCCCCAGGATGTGATTGGCCGCCTGCTGCTCCTCGACGCGGACGCGAGCCAATTCCTCCTCGGTCCGGTCTCCTTCGCCACCCCGGTTGCCCGCGGTGCAGACCACCACGGTGACCTCGACTCCGTCCTCGGCCAGTTTCGCCAGTGTCCCGGCGCAACCGAATTCGGCATCGTCGGGATGGGCACCAACCGACATCGCCCGGTGAATCGGAAACAGTTCTTCGGTCACGGCGTCGGGCCGGCGTCCTGAATCAAGGTTTGACGATTCTATCCACGGGGCCGCCGGGCAGCCGCCCATATCATTGGCGGGAAATGCCCGAGCCCGCCATCGAGCGGCTCGCCGGCAGCCGACTCCTCAGCCGGTTGCCCGCGTTGCTGCGCACCCCGTTCGCCCTCAACAACTTCATCTATTTCGGGGGCAACTTCTTCGCCGGTCTGGCGGGCTTCGCCTTCCAGGGGTTACTGGCCAACGCGCTGGGCGCCAACGGCTTCGCGGAGGTGGCGCCTCTGATCTCGCTCTTCTACCTGATCCAGATCCCGCTGTTCGTGGTGATGGCGGTGGCGGCCCGATACACGGCGCCGCTCGCCGCCAAGGGCGACCAGTCGCGGGTGAACCGCGGTTACCGCGACCTGGTCATGTACACCAGCGTGGTCGGTTTCGCGGGGATGATCGCGTTCCTGCTCCTGATGCCCTTTATCAAGTCGTTCCTCAACCTCCCCGGCTATGGCCCCCTTGTCATTCTGTCGGCGGCAGTGCCGCTGTCCTTGCTGGTGGGTGTTGGCCGAGGCGTCGTCCAGGGCGAGGAGCGCTTCGTCTGGCTGTCTGGCAACTTCTTCCTCTATGGCATGACCACCTTGGGATTCCTGCCGCTGCTGCTCGCCTTCCGGCTCCGGGCGGTGGGCGCGATGGTGGCCATCAACCTGGCCCTGGTGCTCTGCAACCTGCTGGCTGCCCTCAGCCTGCGGGACCTGCCGCCAGCCGGCCACCACGAGCGATTGCCGATCTGGCCCTTGCTCCGCGGGGCGCTGGGAGCCAGTGCCGGCATCACCGCGATCACCCTCTTTTACAACTTCGATGTGCTCCTCGCCAAGCACTTCCTGAGCAACCAGGACGCGGGCCTCTATTCGGCGATGTCCCTGCTCGGGAAGATCATCTTCTTTGGCACCATCAGCATCTCGGTGGTGATGTTCCCGAGGGTGGCGGCGATCCACGCGGAGGGCCGGCGCGCCCACCGTACCGTGAACCTCTCCCTGGCCCTGGTCGCCGCCGCCGGCGGCGTGGTGGTGGCGGCGTACTTCCTCATTCCCGGCCAGATCGTCCATTTCCTGCTTCGGAAGCCCGAGTACAACGCGATCGCGTCCCATCTCGGCCTCTTTTCACTGGCGATGCTGGGGTTGGCAATCGCCAACATCCTGGTCTATTACTTCGTTGCCAGCCACAAACGCCGTTTCGTGTGGGGGATCGCTCTCGGCGCCGTCGCCTTCGCCGTCCTGCTCAAGCTGCGCCACGCCGACCTCGGCCAGTTCACCAGCTCGGTCACGGTGTCCATCGACCTGATGGCACTGGCTCTGGCGGGGATCTACCTGCTGGAGCGCCCCCATCGCCCGGAGCGCGCGGCCGAGCGGCTAGCATCGACCGATGAGACACCCGCGCCCGCAGGCTGATTCCGCCGAGGATGCCGTTCGCCGGTTGCTCGAGGGCATCGGCGAGGATCCCGACCGCGAGGCGCTGCTGGACACCCCGCACCGGGTCGCCGAGTCGCTCCGGTTCCTGACCAACGGCGAGGACGAGGACCCCAACGCGATGCTCCATGCCGCGCTCTTTGAGTCGGACGCCGATGAGATGGTGGTGGTCAAAGACATGGAGTTCTACAGTCTCTGCGAGCACCACCTGCTGCCGTTCTACGGCCGCTGCCACGTCGCCTACGTGCCATCCGGGCGTATCGTCGGCCTCAGCAAGCTGGGCCGCGTCGTCGACATCTTCAGCCGGCGGCTGCAGGTCCAGGAGCGGCTCACAATGCAGATCGCCGAAGCCATCGACGATGCCGTCAAACCCAAGGGCGTGGGCGTGGTCATGGAGGCCCACCACCTCTGCATGATGATGCGCGGGGTGCAGAAGCAGGGCAGCCTGGCTGCCACCAGCTGCATGAAGGGCCTCTTCAAAAAGGACGCCCGCACCCGGGCCGAGTTCCTCAACTTGATTCGCAGCGACGCCGGTTGACCGGCGCG